>DASSSR010000046.1:0-16253 GCA_035708345.1 Gaiellaceae bacterium | reverse complement strand
CGGCGCGCCAGGTCGTCGTTGATGTCGTCGTCGATGCCGCCGTCGGAGTGCGGCCGTTCTGCCCGGGTGGTCTGCCTCGCCTCCTGGAGCCGCGGCAGCACCGTCTGCTCGAGGTAGTGCGCGCCTTTCTTCGCCGCGTAGCCCGCGACGGCGCTGACGAGGGTCGCGACGGCCGGCATCAGCGTCCTGGCGACCGCGCTGCGCTTGCCGCGCCGCTCAGTCATCGTCCGCGTCTCCGTTCCCACGCGAGGCGATCTCCTTCGCGACGGCGGCCGCGGCGCCGAGGGCGGCCGCCGCGGCAGCGCCTTTCGCCGCGGTCTTGAGACCGGCGTGGCTGGGTGTCACCTCGTCCTCGGCGTCCTCGATCTTGTGCTTGGTGACCTCTTCGGCGCCCTCCTCGCGCAGCTCGGGGAGCCCGCTCAGTTGCGTCTCGGTCAGGTCGAGGCGGTTGACCGTCTCCGCAAAGCGGAGATAGGTGTCGACGCTGGCGATCACGATCCGCGCGTCGATCGTGAGGACCTCGATCCCGATCACGGCGACGCGCACGTACGCGTCGATCACGAGACCCTTGTCGAGAATCAGCTCGACGACGTCCGCCAGCCCGCTCGGGCTCGGCGCACGCTGCAGGTAGTTCGACGCAGTCCCCTGGGTCGCAACGGCCATGGGCGTTCCTCGCCTCGTCTCGGCTCAGCCCGTCCGCGCCTTCTCCCGTCGCTCCTCTCGTCGCTTTCCGCGCTCCTCGCGCTCGTCGTCGTCGCGCTCACGGTCGCGCTCACGGTCCTGTGAGCGGCGCTCGCGCGACTGCGGCTCGTCCGCGTCCTTCGGCCGGTAGTCGATCCCCTTCGCGTCCGCCAGCTCGACGTACGCCTTGAACCGTGCGAGGTCGGACTCGACCGCGCGCTTCACGAAGCGCATGCCCGAGCCCATCTTCTCGATCATCCCGGTCGGCTCGAACTCCATCGTCACCATCACGCGCGTCAGCCGGTCGCCGAGCGGGTGGAAGCTGACGACCCCTTTGTGCTGGGTGCCCTTCGTCGTCTTCCACGCGATCAGCTCGTTCTCGCGCTTGTCGGTGATGCGACCTTCCCAGTCGCGCTTGCTGAACCAGATCTTCTCCTGCCACGACACGCGGTCGTCGCCCTTCTGCTCGACGTTGAGCACGCGGTGCATGAACTTCGGGAACTGGTCGAACTTCGTCCACGCCTCGAATGCCTTGTCGACGGGCACGGCGACGTCCGTCCAGCGCTCGATCGGCAGCCGGCGCGTCTTCTTGCCGCCGCCGCCGCCGCCACCGCCTCCCATCGCCTTCTTCAACACCTTGCCGGCGACACCGCCGCCGCCGCCGACGGACTCCTTCGCGCCCTCGGCCGCTTTCCGGCCGAGCCGCTCCGCCTGCTCCTCGCCTTCGCCTGACAGCTTCTTCAGCAGATCCGGGCCCTTCGACGCTGCGAGCGCGCTCGCCGCACTCAGCGCCGCCGGAATCAGCAGCTCCTTGCTCTTCAGCGCCGAGAACAGCTTCGCCTCGCCGCCACCGCCCGCGACCTCGGACGTCGCGTCCTCCGTCGCCATCTCGCTCTCCTCGGTTCGTTTGCCTCGGACATGTGGGCCGCGTTGCCCCAGTTCCCGTTCGAGCGCAGACGTAAAACTCGCGGACGTCAGCGACCGCGGCCGTGGCGCAGGAAGAACCACGCGCCGACGACGACGACGATCACCGGAACGATCGTCCAGAGCAGCAGCAGGACGTTGACGATCCCGTTCCCGGAGGCGAGCACGACGCGAGCGTACCGGGTCAGAGGACGCGTTCGAGGAAGGCGACTGCGCGCTCGAACGTCTCGATCCGGTTCGGCAGCTTCTCGACCGTGTGACCCTCGTCCTCGAAGATCAGCAGCTCGCACTCGACCCCGTTCTCCCGCAGCACCGCGGCGATCTGCTCCGACTCCGTCACCGGCACGCGCGGGTCGTTGCGGCCGTGCTGGATGAAGAGCGGTGCGCGGATCGCGTCGACGTGCGCGAGCGGCGACGCGCGCTCGAGGAACTCGCGGTCGCGCGCGAGCGAGCCGTACTCGCGCTCGCGCGCCGCCCGCCGGTACGGCGAGGTGTTCTCGAGGAAGGTGACGAGCGACGCGATCCCGACCGCCTCGATCCCGGCCGCCCAGAGCTCCGGCTGGAACGCGAGCGCCGCGAGCACCATGTAGCCGCCGTACGACCGGCCGTAGACGGCGGCGCGCGAGCCGTCGATCTCCGGCCGCGCCGCGAGCCACGCATGCAGCGACGCGAGGTCGCGCACGGAGTCGAGCCGCAGCTCGATGTCGTCGAGGTGCTCGTACCGCTTCCCGTACCCGCTCGAGCCGCGCACGTTCGGCGCCGCGACCGCGTACCCGCGCGAGACGAGGTACTGCGTCAGCGGCGCGAACGACGGCGAGAACCACGGCAGCCACTGCGCCTCGGGCCCACCGTGCACGGTGACGACGACCGGGAACGGGCCGTCCCCCTCGGGCTCGAAGAGGAAGACCGGCACCGACTCGCCGTCGAAGCTCTCGAAGCGGTGCAGCGTCGGCTCGACGAGCGCCGACGGCTCGACGGCGCGCGGCGACGTCGTCAGCCGCTCGAGCCGGCGCGAGCCGAGGTCGTACACGTAGACGTCGTGCGGCTCGACGGGCGACGAGAACGCGAAGGCGAGCCTCGCCCCGTCGGGCGAGAAGACCGGGTGCTCGACGACGCCGCGGCCGGGCAGCGGCACCCCGAGGCTGGCAGCGTCGGCGGCAGAGCCGCCGACGCCCGGCCCGGGAGCGACGCCGGCTTCGCCGGCAGCGTTGCCGCCCACGAGGTGCAGGCGCGCGTAGCCGTCGGCGTTCTCGAGCGCGAGCAGCAGGCGGCCCGACTCGTCGCCGGCGAGGTCGACGTCCCACTCGGACTCGAAGAGCGTCTCGCCGCCGCGGACGACCGCGAACGTGTCGCGGCCGGCATTCGTCGCCCAGGCCCAGCCCTCGGGCGTCCAGACCGGCGAGAGGAACTCCGCCGCCTCCTCGTGCGGCGTCAGCAGCGAGACCTCGCCGCTCCCGAGGTCGCAGAGCAGCAGGTCGTTGTCGCCGCTGCGGGCGCCGACGCGCTCGACGACGATCGAGCGTCCGTCGGGCGAGACGGCGGCGACGCCGTTGTTTCCCTCCAGCTCGAAGACCTGCTCCTCCCCGGTCTCGAGGTCGCGCGCGACGACGTCGAAGTCGACGCCGTTGCGGCGGTTCGTGGCGTAGGCGAGCAGGCGGCCGCGCGCGTGCGGCGAGCGGTGGATGAAGCGCGCGTCGGCGACGAGCGCCCCCTCGCCGACGACGTGCAGCTGCGTACGCTCGTTGCCGCCCTCGTCCACCTCGACGAGCACGCGGCCGTCGGGGAGGAACTGTCCCGTCACGGGCTCGTCGTACGACGTCAGCTGCCGCAGCGACGGCCACTCGTACAGCTGGTGCGTGCCGGGGAGGTTCGACGCGACGAGCAGCCGGCTCCCGTCCGGCGACCACGAGAGCGGCACCGCCTGCCGCATCTCGAGCAGCTGCCGCAGCAGATCGGTCACGCCCACCACATCTCGGACGGCGTCTCGCGCAGCACGACCGCGCGCAGGACCTCCACCGCCCTCGACAGACCCTCCTCGACGGACGCGAGTCCGTCCTCGTGCTCGATGCTCAGCACGCCGTCGTAGCCGACGATCCGCAGCGCGCTGACGAAGTCGCGCCAGAACTTCTCGCCCTGGCCGTAGCCGACACTGCGGAACGTCCACGAGCGCTCGCCGAAGCGCCCGTACTGCTTCGTGTCGAGCACGCCGTTGCGCGCCGTGTTGTGCGGGTCGACGTAGACGTCCTTCGCGTGCACGTGGAAGATCGCGCCCGCGTTGCCGAGCTCGCGCACGGCGAGCAGCGGGTCGATCCCCTGCCAGACGAAGTGCGACGGGTCGAGGTTGACGCCGATCTCCGGTCCGCACGCGTCGCGCAACCGCAGCGCCGTCTCCGGGTTGTAGACGAGGAACCCGGGATGCGGCTCGAGGGCGATCCGCACGCCGGCGTCGCGGGCGACGCGCGCCTCCTCCGACCAGTACGGGATCGCCCGCTCCGCCCACTGCCACTCGAGCACCTCGAGGTAGTCGGGCGGCCAGGCGCACGTGACCCAGTTCGGCTTCGCCGCGGACGGCCCGTCGCCGGGGCAGCCGGAGAAGCAGACGACGGTGTCGACGCCGAGCTCGCCCGCGAGCTCGACCGTCCGCCGCCACGTCTCGTGCGAGCCGCGTGCGAACGCCTCGTCCGGGTGCAGCGGGTTCCCGTGGCACGAGAGCGCGCTGATCTCGAGGCCGCGCGACGCGACCGCCTCGCGCAGCCCGTCGACGCAGTGCGCGCCCCCGGGATAGTTGCCGGTGCCGATCTCGACGGCGTCGAGGCCGAGCTCGACGACGCGGTCGAGCGCCTCGTCGAGCGGGAGCTGCCCGAAGACGACGGTGAAGACGCCGAGCTTCACGCAGCGACGCCTGCGAGCTCGGGGATCACGTCGTCCCCGTACGCCTGCAGCGTCTCTTCCTGGCCGTCCGTCATCAGGTAGATGTTGAACTGGTCGACGCCGACCTCCTCGAGCTCCTTCAGCTTCGCCTTGATCTGCGTCGTGTCGCCGAGCACGCAGAAGCGGTCGCAGATCTCGTCGGTGACGAACTCGCCGTGCCTGGCGCCGACGCGCGAGTGCTCGTCGTAGTCGTAGAACCTGCGCGCCTGCACGTAGTCGGTGAGCGCCTTCGGGACGGTGCTGCCGTCGGCGCCGTAGCGCTCGATCAGGTCCATGACGTGGTTCGAGACCATCGCGGGGAACCAGCGCACCTGCTCGCGCGCGTCGGCGAGGTCGCCGCTGACGTGGCTCGGCGCGCCGACGATGCACTTGAGCTGCGCCGGGTCGCGGCCGGCCTCCTCCGCGGCGCGGCGGGCGGTAGCCATGATCCAGGAGATGATCTCCGGGTCGGCGAGCTGGATGATCACCCCGTCGGCGACGCGGCCGGCGACGGCGAGCGCCTTCGGGCCGTAGCCGGCGACCCAGACGGGGATCTCCGGCAGCTCCGGGCGCACCCACTTCAGCTGCAGCTGCTTGCCGTTCCACTCGACCTCGCGCCCGTTCATGAAGTCGCGCACCATGGCGGTCGAGCGCTCGAACTCGCCGATCTTCATCGGCTGCAGGCCGATGTAGCGCACGGCGGAGTCGCCGCGGCCGATCCCCATGACCATCCGGCCGTTCGAGATGTCGTGCAGCGTCGCGTACGAGCTCGCGAGCACCGTCGGCTCCCGCGTCGCCGGGTTGGTGACGAAGTGCCCGAGCTTGATCGTCGACGTCTCGCGCGCCGCGACGGCGAGCATCGGGAACGACTCCTGCCAGAGCACGTGCGAGTCGTACGTCCACGCGTAGCCGAAGCCGTGCTTCTCGACCAGCTTGATCAGGTCGAGCCAGCGAGAGAACGGCGGATCGGGCAGGACTGTGACGCCGAACTCCATCGCCCTGAGCCTACCCCGAAGCGGCGACGCTGTCAGCGGATCGGCCGCGGCGCAGCCGTGCCGGCGTCAGCAGCGCGTCGACGACGACCGCCGCGCCCGCGATGCCGAGCAGCGCCCACACGACGGCCGTGAAGCCGTGGCTGACGTCGCGGACGACGCCGAGCGCGAGCGGGAAGACGGCGGTCAGGGTGTAGCCGGCCCCGAGCATCAGCCCGGTCTGGGCGGCCACCTCGGCGGGCGTCCAGCCGACGTCGAGCGGCAGCGCCATCGCGAGCGCGAAGAGCGGCCCGGCCCCGCAGCCGAGCAGGACGGCCCACGCGAAGCCGGCCGACGGCGCCGCGAGGATGCCGGCGAGCGCGGCGACCTCCAGGCCGGCGCAGCCGACGAGCCAGGCGCGCCGCGACCCGAGCCGGTCGGCGAGCGCCGCGACGGCGAGCGCGGCCGGGATCTGCGTCACGTTGAAGACGGCGAGGAGCGTGCCGGCGCGGCTCTGCGTCCAGCCGCGCTCGACGTAGATGTCGGGCAGCCACGTGTTGATCCCGTAGTAGATCGCGGACATCAGCACGAAGATCGCGACGAGATGCCAGGCGACGCCGTTCCGCCACGGCAGCGAGAGCGGCCGCGGCACGCGCGTCCGGTCGTGCCCCCGCTCGCCGCGCGTGGCGCCGAGCCAGGCCGCCGGCAGGAGGAGCGTGACGGCGGAGAAGAGCAGCAGCGGCGCCTGCCAGCCGCCGAGCGCGTGCGCGAGCGGGACGGCCGAGAAGGTGGCGCCGGCGGCGCCGACCGTGATCCCGCTCGCGTAGAGGCTCGTCGTGAACGTCGGCCGCTCCACCGCGCTCTCCTTGACGCGGACGGGCAGGAGCGCGTTGCCGACCGCCATCCCGACGCCGACCGGGAACGTCAGCGCGATCAGCCACGCGAGGTTCGCGAGCGCGAGGCGGGCGACGCCGAAGGCGCCGATCGCGGCCAGGGCGACGGCGAGCGCGCGCCGCGAGCCGACGCGGCGGGAGAGGAAGGCGCCCGTGGGCGCGAACACGCCCATGCAGAGGACGGGGATCGTGCCGAGCAGCCCGGTGACGGCGTGCGAGCCGCCGAGCTCGCGCTGGATCGACGGGATCAGCGGGCCGATGCCCACGAGCTGCGGGCGCAGTGCGAGCGCGGCGACCGGCAGCACCGCGACGACGACGCGCCGGCTCAGACGGTGAGGCCGATCTTCGCGCCGGCCACGGCGAACGCGTCGACGGCCCGCTCGAGGTCGTCGCGGGTGTGTGCGGCCGAGATCTGGACGCGGATCCGCGCCTCGCCGACCGGCACGACCGGGAAGGTGAAGGCGACGACCAGCACGCCCTGCGCGCGGATCTCCGCCGCCAGCTCGAGCGCACGCCGCTCGTCCCCGACCATGACGGCGACGATCGGGTGCTCGCCGGGCACGACCTCGAAGCCGGCGTCGACGATCGCCGTCCGGAACCAATCCGTGTTGCGCGCGAGGTGGTCGACGAGCAGCGGCTGCCGCTCGAGCAGGGCGAGCGCGGCCTCGGCGGCGCCGACGACCGCCGGCGGCAGTGCGTTCGAGAACAGGTACGGGCGCGACTCCTGCCGCAGCACGTCGACGAGCTGCCGCGGGCCGACCACGTAGCCCCCGGCCGAGCCGCCGAGCGCCTTGCCGAACGTCCCGGTCTGCACGACCACGTCGTCGGCGAGGCCGAAGCGCGCGACCGTGCCGCGGCCGCCGGGCCCGACGACGCCGACGCCGTGCGAGTCGTCGACCATGACGATCGCGTCGTGCGCGCGAGCGAGCGCGACGATCCCGTCGAGCCGCGCGAGCTCCCCCTCCATGCTGAAGACGCCGTCGGTGACGACGAGCCGTAGCCGCGCGTCCGCGGCCTGCCGCAGCTGCTGCTCCAGGTCGTCCAGGTCCGAGTGGCGGTAGACGAGCCGGCGCGCCTTCGAGAGGCGGATGCCGTCGATGATGCTCGCGTGGTTCAGCGCGTCGCTGACGATCGCGTCGTCGGCGGTCGGCAGCGTCCCGAGCACGCCGACGTTCGCGTCGAAGCAGGAGTTGTAGAGGATCGCGTCCTCGTAGCCGAGGAAGGCGGCGATCGCGTGCTCGAGGTCGCGGTGCGCGTCCTGGGTGCCGCAGATGAAGCGGACGGACGCCATCCCCGCACCGCGCTCGTCGAGCGCGCGGTGTGCGCCGGCGACCACCGCAGGGTGCGCCGCGAGCCCGAGGTAGTTGTTCGCGCACAGGTTGATCAGCGGGCCCGCCTCGGTGTCGATCCGCCCGCTCTGCGGCGTCGTGATCACGACCTCGCGCTTGTAGCGCGACTCGCCGCGGATCGTCTCGAGCCGCTGCTCGAGCAGCGTCGTCAACGCGGTCTCAGCCACGGAGCAGCACGCTCAGCTCGATCTCGACCGGAGCGCGGAACGGCAGCGAGGCGACACCGACCGAGGCGCGGACGTGCGCGCCCGCCTCCGGCCCGAAGACCCGGAGGATCAGGTCGGAGGCGCCGTTCGTGACGAGGTGGTGGCGGTCGAACTCCGGCGCCGCGCTGACGTAGCCGCGCAGCTTGACGACGCGCCGGACGCGGTCGAGCGACCCGAGCGCCGCCCGGAGCGAGGCGAGGCAGTTGAGCGTCGCGACGACGGCGGCGTCCGCGCCGGCGGGCACGTCGACCTCGGCGCCGAGTCGGCCCTCGGCGACGATCCGCTCCTCGACGAAGGGCAGGTGCCCGGCCGTCTCGGCGACGTCGCCGTGCACGTACGCGGCGACGTAGTGCCCCGGCGGCGCGGGCGCGGCCGGCAGCTCGAGGCCGAGCTCGGCGAGCCGCTGCTCGACGCTCAGCTCGCCTGCCACCGTCCCCCCGGGAGCTCGGTGCCGCGGGCGGGGAAGTGCATGCCGAGGTACCACGGGAACACCTGGTGCGACCAGGCGTACGTCGTGTTGCCGAAGCGGAGCAGCTGCTCCAGCACCTCCGTGACGGCGGCGGCGTCGTCGGTCTGCTCGAGCAGCTCGTGGAACTGCTGCGCGAAGCCCGACAGCTGCGCGTAGCCGTGGTAGCGCAGCGAGAAGTGGTACGTCGTCCCGACGGTCGAGTACACGACCCGCGCGGTCTCGAGCCCGCGCTCGGCGAGCGCCGTGTGCACCGGGTACAGCGTGTTGACGACGAAGTCGCGGACGAGCCCGTAGGACGCGACCCAGACGGAGAAGTACTGGTCGAAGCTGCCCGCGTCGGGCACGTCGCCGGTCCGCAGCCGCCGCACGTCCGCGGGCTCCTCGAGCTGGATCGCGTCCGCTGCCGCGCCGATCGTGCGCGCGAGCGGGTGCGCGGGCGGCGCCGGCGGCGGCGCCGGCGCCGGCGCGCCGTCGAGCAGCGCGAAGTGCACCGTCAGCGGGCGCTTGCGCCAGAACAGGTTGTCCCAGACCTCGCGGCCGACGCGCGGCACGACGTCGAGGTGCTCGTCGTCGATCGCGCCGAGCACCGCCTGCTTCGCCGGCTCGAGTCCCCTGCCGTACTGGATCGAGATCTTGCTGCCCGTCGCCTGCGACAGCCGGATCCGGCCGATCGGTGCGTCGACGATCGACTCCTTCGCCGGCGTCGGCGCCGTGCTCAGGTACGGCAGCCACATCGTCACGGAGCTGCCCGAGACGACCGGGTGCGACTGCACGACCCCGAACGGCAGCTGCCGTGCGAACTCGTCGCAGAGGTCGGGGTTCGCGTCGTGCGCGAGCGTGGCCGTGACCGAGACGTCGAGCTCCGGCCACGTGACGGAGACCCTCACAGGCCGAGCACCACGCGCGGCACGTCGCGGATCATCGTCGAGATCTCCTCCTCGGAGACGCCCACCGCCTTGACCGCGTTCAGGAACGCGCGCAGCGCCTCGACCGGCTGCGCGTTGTGGATCTGGCCGCAGTCGCTCGAGATGACGACGCGGTCGGCGCCGACGTGCGAGATCAGGCTCGCCACCCACTCGAGCTGCATGCCGCCGCCGTGGTGGCGCAGCATGAAGTGCTCCATCGGGAACGCGACCGACGCGGAGACCTCGAACAGCGCGCCGTGCCGGCCCATCTCGAGCAGGAACTCCTCCGACTTGTCGAGGAAGAAGACGTGCGTGAGCACGCACCGGGCGCCCTCCTCCTCGCAGCCGAGGACGATCGCGCGCACGTCCTCCTGACCGAGATGCCCGGTCGCGACCGTCGCGTCGAAGCGCTTCGCGAGCCGGATGATCTCCCGCATCGGCTCGATCAGCGCGCCGTCGCCGTCGCGGACGGTGATGCCCGGCGACGCGAGCTCCGGCGCGAGCGTCATGTGCCCGACGCCGTACGTCCCCTTGCCGAGCGACTCGACGTGGTGCTCGGCGTGCATCGTCGGCCCCCAGACGATCCGCGCGCCCTGGTGCAGCGCCGCCGCGACCGCGGACGGGTTGATGCCGCCGACGAACTCGTTCAGCGTCACGCCGCCGTAGAGCTCGATCCCCGGCACCTGCAGGCTCGTGTAGTACGCGCGCGTGACCGTCGGCTCGTGGTGGGCCTTGAAGACGAGCCCGGCCATCCCGGCCGCCTGCGCCGCGCGCGCGAAGTCGACGCAGTCGCCGATGCGCGGGAACAGCTCCGGCGCCGCGTGGACGTGGACGTCGTAGGCGCCCTCGAGCGTGATCACGGCGCCGTCCCGGTGATCAGCGCCTCGTCGAAGCTGCGGCCGCGCCGGCCCCAGCCGCGGAAGCCGTTCGAGCGGGTGAGGATCCGCGAGCGGATCGCGGCGAGCGGCGCGGGCAGGTCGTGGGCGAGGCGCTCGCGGAAGAGCGACCAGCGCTGCACCCACTCGGTGTCGGGCCGGGCGGCCCGCTCCCACTCGGCGAGCGCGCCGGGGACGTCGCCGGGCCGCGCCGACAGCGCTTCCACGAGCAGGCGGGCGTTGCGGAGCCCGAGCGAGACGCCGAGCCCGAGCGACGGCGGCAGGGCGTTGAGCGCGTCGCCCGCGAGGGCGACCGCCCCCGCCGACCACCGCTTCGGCCGCACGTAGGGATAGGGGTCGTGCCGCGCGTCCGCCTGCGCGAGCTTCTCGAAGATCACTGGGTCGATGCCGGGGAATTGCGCGCTCCAGTAGCCGGCGTCGATCGGGACGCGCGTCGCGCGCGCGTCCGACTCCTGCGAGCTCATGTAGACGTAGAGGACGTCGCGCGCCACGGGCAGCTGGCCGACGCGCTTGCCGCGCCCCCACCACTCCTCGAGCACCGTCCGCCCCACGCCCTTCGTGTGCGGGATCAGCGCCCGCGTCGCGCCGTTGCTGCGCTCGACCTTCCGGTCGGTCAGGTCGAGCGACTCGCGCACCGCCGAGTGGAAGCCGTCGGCGCCGATCACGAGGTCGCCGTGCGCGCTGCGGCCGCCCTCGAGCAGCAGCTCGCCGTCCGCGCTCGCGCCGACGGCGCGCGAGCCGGTCGCGATCTCGACGCCGGCCGCCTCCGCGGCCTCGGCGAGCAGCCGGATCAGCGTCTGCCGCGGCACCGCGAGCTGCCGGTAGCTCCCCGTCAGCGGCCGGTCGGCGAGGATCGTCCCGGTGCGGTCGATCGCCTGCGAGGCGGCGAGGTCGACGCCGTTCGCCAGCACCTCGTCCAGCAGGCCCAGGTGGTCGAGCACGACGCAGGCCGCCTGGTGGAGCGCGATCCCGGCGCCGATCTCGCGCACCGACGCCGACTGCTCGTGCACGCGCACGGACCAGCCGTGCTCGCGCAGGAGCATCGCGGTGCAGAGGCCGACGAGCCCGGCGCCCGCGACCTCCGCGTGGCGGCCGCTCACGCCTCGGCCTGCCGGATCGCGGCGAGGACGTCCTCGGGCCGGATCGGCACGCGGTCGATGCGCACCCGCAGGGGGCGGAGCGCGTCGACGACTGCATTGGCGATGGCCGCCGGCGGCGAGACGGCGCCGCCCTCGCCGACGCCCTTGACGCCGAGCGGGTTGAGCTCCGAGTGGTGCGCCTGGTGGCCGACCTTGATGTCGGGCACGTCGGCCGCGGTCGGCATCAGGTAGTCCATATAGGTCGAGGTGAGGAACTGGCCGTCCTCGTCGTAGCGCGCCTCCTCGAACATCGCGTTGCCGATGCCGTGGACGATGCCGCCGTGGATCTGGCCCCGGACGATCATCGGGTTCAGCATCTGGCCGCAGTCGTCGACCGAGGCGTAGTCGAGCAGCTTCACGAAGCCGGTCTCGACGTCGACCTCGACGACCGCGACCTGCGTCCCGGACGCCCAGGTCACCGTCGGGGGGACGTAGTAGTGCTGCTCCTCGAGGCCGGGCGCCATCCCCGCCGGGACGCGGCACCCCGGGCCGGGGCGGGCGGCGTGCGCGACCTCCGTCAGCGTGAGGCCGGATTGCGGCGAGCCCTTCACCTGCACGCGGCCGTCGACGACCTCGAGGTCGTTCGGGTCGACCTCGAGCACCGCACCGGCGACCGCGACGATCTTCTCGCGCAGCTTCGCCGCCGCGGCCGCGACCGCGTTCCCCGCCGTCACCGCGCTGCGGCTCGCGAACGTGCCGACGCCGTGCTGGATCGCGGCCGTGTCGGTGGGCCGGACGGTGACGATCTCCGGGTCGACGCAGAGCTGGTCGGCGACCACCTGGGCCAGCGTCGTCTCCAGCCCCTGCCCGTGCGGCTGCGCGCCGGTCACGACCGAGACCGCGCCCGCGTCGTCGACGCGGACGATCGCGCCCTCGTGCGGCCCGACGCCGGAGCCCTCGATCAGCGAGGAGACGCCGATGCCGATCCGCCACGGCGTCTCGCGCTGCTCGGCCTGCCGGCCGCGCCAGTGCTGCAGGTCGACGAGGTCGAGCGCCGCCTCGAGCTGCGCCGGGAAGTCGGAGCGGTCGTAGACGATCGTCTTCGTGTCGCGGTACGGGATCCCCATCTCGTGCGGCATCTCCTCGGGCCGCAGCAGGTTCCGCCGACGCACGTCGATCGGGTCGATCCCCAGCTCGTCGGCGATCAGGTCGACGACGCGGTCCATCACGAACGCCGCCTCGGGGCGGCCGGCGCCGCGCACCGGCGCGACCGGCGCCTTGTTCGTCAGCACGCCCGTGCAGTCGATCGCGAAGTCGTCGATCTTGAACGGCCCGCGGAAGTGCGAGGCGACGTTGTACGAGACGGTGATCGCGTAGTGGTTGTGCGCGCCGAAGTCGGCGCGGAACGAGTCGCGCAGACCGAGGATGACGCCGTCGTCGTCGAAGCCGACGGTGACGTCGTGCTGCTGGTCGCGGCAGTGGCGCGTGTTGAGCAGGTTCTCCTGCCGGTCCTCGATCCAGCGGACGGGACGCCCGAGCTCGCGCGCGAGGAACGGGATCATCGCCTCCTCGTGGAACATGCCGCTGCCGAAGCTGCCGCCGATGTCCGGTCCCATGCAGCGGACGCTGTCGGTCGGCATGTCGAGCATCTCGGAGACGATCTCGCGCAGCAGGTGCGGGCGGATCACGGTCGACCAGATCCGCAGCTCGCCGCGGCCGGCGTCGTAGTCGGCGAGCAGCCCGCGCGGCTCCATCGCGTTCGCCGCCATCCGGCCCATGGTCAGCCGGACGTCGAGCACGTGCGGCGCGCGCGCGATCGCCGCGTCGACGTCGCCGCTCGCGGCGCCCCACGTCTGCTGCACGTTCGAGCCGAGCTCCGGGTGCACGAGCGGCGCGCCCTCGGCGAGCGCGTCCTCGACCGTCGCCACCGCCGGCAGCGGGTCGTAGTCGACGGCGACGAGCTCCGCGGCGTCCTCGGCGACGGACGGGTCCTCGGCGACGACGTACGCGACCGGCTCGCCGACCCAGAGCACCCGCTCGGTCGGCAGCGGCTCCATCGCCTGGCTCTTGATCTCGAGGTCGATCAGCGCGTGGATGCGCGGGTTCAGGTCGCGGATCGCCGGCTCGGGGAAGGGCCGCACCTTGCCCGCGAGCTCGCGCGCGGAGAAGAAGCCGACGACGCCCTCGACCGCGAGCGCGGCCGACGCGTCGATCGAGACGATGCGCGCATGCGCGTACGGACTGCGGACGGCCGCGGCGTGCAGCATCCCCGGCAGCTTCAGGTCGCCGGTGTAGCGGCCGCGCCCGGTGACGAAGCGTGCGTCCTCCTTGCGCGGCAGCGGCGTCCCGACCGTGCGCGGCGGCAGGATGCTCTCAGCCACCGACGGCCCCCTCGCGGTGGAGCGCGATCGCGCTCTCGACCGCGTTGACGATGTTCTGGTAGCCGGTGCAGCGGCAGAGGTGGCCGCTGATCCGCTCGCGGATCTCGGGCCGCGACAGCCGGACGTCGTCGCCGAGCAGCTCGGCGGTCGTCATCAACAGGCCGGGCGTGCAGAAGCCGCACTGGAGGCCGTGCTCCTCCGAGAACGCGCGCTGCGCGACGTGCAGCGCGCCGTCCTCGCCCGCCAGCCCCTCGACCGTCGTGATCTCGTGGCCGTCGGCCTGCACGGCGAGCAGCAGGCACGAGCGCACCGTCTCGCCGTCGAGCAGGACGGTGCACGCGCCGCAGACGCCGTGCCCGCAGCCGATGTGCGTGCCGGTCAGGTCGAGGTCGTCGCGCAGGAAGTCGGCGAGCGTCGTCCGGGCCTGCACCGGGCGCTCCGCCGGGGTGCCGTTGACGAGCATCCGGACGACCTGCGAGGCGCCGAGGCTTGCCATCAAGGTTGCAATATGCTGCATTACGCGGATGGCTGTCAACCTGCCTCGGCGGCCGCTGCAGCGGGCCTCCCTGCGCGACCAGGTGTACGAGATCGTGCTGCAGGCGATCGTCAAGGCCGACTTCCCGCCCGGGCACCAGATCCGCGACCTCGAGATCGCGCAGTCGCTCGGCGTCAGCCGCACGCCCGTGCGCGAAGCGCTGCAGCGGCTCGTCGACGAGGGGCTCGTCGAGACGACGCCGGGCGCCGCGACGCGGGTGACGCCGATCGACGTCGGCGCGGTGCGCAACATCTATCCGATCGTCGGCGCGCTGCACGCGCTCGCCGTCCGGCTCGCCGCGGAGCGCATCGAGTCCAGGCAGATCGACGAGCTGGCGCGGACGAACGAGACGTTCGCGGCCGCGATCGACAAACGGCAGATCGTCGCCGCGCTCGCCGCCGACGACGCCTTCCACGGCGTCGTGATCGGCGCGGCGCGGAATCCCGAGCTGGAGCGCACGCTCGACCGCCTGATGCCGCACATCCGGCGGCTCCAGCTCGCGCAGTTCGGCTCCGACCCGGCCCGCCGCTCGATCCGGCAGCATCGCGCGATCGTCACCGCGTTCCGCCGCGGCCGCGTCGACGACGCCGCCCGGTCGATGGAGGCGAACTGGGCCAACATCGAGTCGCTGCTGCGGCGATAGGCTCAGACGGTGACGATCGAGAGCATCGAGGCGCTGGAACGGGCGCTCGGCGATGCCCGCTACCTGCCGGACCGCGCGCTCGCGACGGCGCTCTTCCTCTCGCTCCGGCTCGAGAAGCCCCTGCTGCTCGAGGGCGAGGCGGGCGTCGGCAAGACGGAGGCCGCGAAGGCGCTCGCCCGCGCGCTGCCGGCGAGACTGATCCGGCTGCAGTGCTACGAGGGGCTCGACGCCGCGCACGCGGTGTACGAGTGGAACTACGCCCGCCAGCTCCTGCACATCCGCGCCGCGCAGGAGGGGACCGTGTCGGAGAGCGACCTGTTCGGGCCGGAGTTCCTGATCCGGCGGCCGCTGCTGCAGGCGATCGAGAGCGACGAGCCGGTCGTGCTGCTGATCGACGAGATCGACCGCGCCGACGAGGAGTTCGAGGCGTTCCTGCTGGAGCTGCTCTCCGACTTCCAGGTGACGATCCCGGAGCTCGGGACGATCGAGCCGCGGCGGCGGCCCGCGGTCGTGCTCACCTCGAACCGCACGCGCGAGCTGCACGACGCGCTGCGGCGGCGCTGCCTCTTCCACTGGGTCGACCACCCTGCGGCCGAACGCGAGGTCGAGATCGTGCGGCTGCACGTCGGCGACGCGCCGCAGCGGCTCGCCGAGCAGGCCACGGCATTCGTCCGCTCCCTGCGCGTCGCGGCGCTCGAGCGCGCCCCCGGTGTCGCCGAGACGATCGACTGGTGCCGCGCGCTGACGGCGCTCGGCTGCGCGGAGCTCGACCTCCGGACGGTCGACGAGACGCTCGGCGCGCTCCTGAAGCAGCACGACGATCTCGAGGCGGTGCGGAGCCGCGAGCTCGTCGCGCTCGTCGAGGACGCGCGTGCCGCCGCAGTCTCGCGCTGACGTCGTCGAGCGGCTCGTCGCGTTCGCCGCCGCGCTGC
Source organism: Gaiellaceae bacterium (assembly GCA_035708345.1). Classification (GTDB taxonomy): domain Bacteria; phylum Actinomycetota; class Thermoleophilia; order Gaiellales; family Gaiellaceae; genus Palsa-739. The sequence continues at coordinate 479 of DASSSR010000046.1, read as the reverse complement.
GGGACGCGGGGCTCGAGGTCGGCCCGGCCCGGGTCGCCGACGCGGTCGCCGCGCTCGCGCTCGTCGGCGTCTCGGACCGCCTGCGTGTCTACTGGGCGCTGCGGCAGACGCTGACGTCGTCCGTGGAGGAGCTGGAGCCGTTCGACCGGCTCTTCGCGGCGTGGTTCTCCGCCGGCGGCGAGCCGCCGGCGGAGGCGGTGGCCGAGCGGACGGCCGTCGTCGCGCGCCCGGCCGGCGCGGGCGCCGACGGCTCGACGGCGGGGACGGGCCGCGGCGGCTACAGCGGCGACGAGCTGCTGCGCCGGAAGGACTTCGCGATGCTCACCGACGACGAGCGGGAGCGGCTGCGGGAGCTGCTGCGCGCGCTCGCGCGGACGCGCCCGCGGCGGCGCTCGCGGCGGCTCCGCGCCGACCGGCGCGGCGACGTGCTCGACCTCCGCCGCCTCGCGCGCGCGTCGCTCGCGACGGGAGGCGATCCG
>DASSSR010000045.1:0-26498 GCA_035708345.1 Gaiellaceae bacterium | reverse complement strand
GCTCCGCCAGGTAGCGCTCGGCGTCGAGCGCGGCCATGCAGCCGGAGCCCGCCGCGGTGACCGCCTGCCGGTACGTGTGGTCCTGGACGTCGCCGGCCGCGAAGACGCCGGGGATGTTCGTCTCGGTGCTGCCCGGCCTCGTCACGAGGTAGCCGGCCTCGTCGTGGTCGAGCTGGTCGACGAACAGCTTCGTGTTCGGGTCGTGCCCGATCGCCACGAAGACGCCGTCCACCGGCTGCTCCCACGTGTGCCCGTCCTGCGTGTCGCGCAGGATCACCGACTCCACCTTGCCCTCGCCGCGGATCTCGTCGACGACGGCGTTGGTGACGAACTCGATCTTCTCGTGGTTGCGGGCGCGGTCGAGCATCACCTTCGAGGCGCGGAACTCGTCGCGCCGGTGCACGACCGTCACCTTCGTCGCGAAGCGGGTCAGGAAGGTCGCCTCCTCCATCGCCGTGTCGCCGCCGCCGACGACGATCAGCTCCTTGTCGCGGAAGAAGGCGCCGTCGCAGGTGGCGCAGGCGGAGACGCCGCGGCCCTGGTAGGTCTGCTCGCCCTCGAGGCCGAGCCAGCGGGCGCTCGCGCCGGTGGCGACGATCACCGCGTTCGCGCGGTACTCGTCGCGGTCGACGACGACCCGGAGCGGGCGCTCCGCGAAGTCGACCTCCGTCACGTCGTCGGTGACGAAGCGGGCGCCGAACCGCTCCGCCTGGCGGCGGAAGTCGGCCATCATCTCGGGGCCCATGATCCCGTCGGGATAGCCGGGGTAGTTCTCGACGTCGCTCGTGATCATCAGCTGGCCGCCCCAGTTGAAGCCCTCGACGACGAGAGGGGCGAGGTTCGCCCGCGCCGCGTAGAGCGCGGCCGTGTAGCCGGCGGGCCCGCCGCCGATGACGATCAGCTCGTGTACGTCGTTCATCTCGTCCTCTCCGAAAAGGTGTTCCACCCTATTTAACGTTCCGGGCCGGAAGGACGTTCCCATGACTAAGATCGTCGGCCTCGGGAAACGGGAGACGAGTCGTGGCGGCGAACGTGACGTGGGAGCAGCTCCGAGACCTGGCCGGATTCCGGGCGGAGAAGGGCTGCGCGCTCAGCATCTACGTCGACCTCGACCCGAGCGAGGCGCCGACGCCGCCGGACGTGGAGACGAAGGTCAACTCGCTGCTCGCGAGCGCCGAGCGGCAGCTGGAGGAGCGGAAGGGCTCGATGCCGCGCGACCGCCGCGAGGGCCTGAAGCAGGACCTGCAGCGGGTGGCGGACTGGTTCGCCGACGGCTTCGACCGGAGCGGCGTCCGCGGGCTGGCGCTGTTCGCGGACGGGCTGGACAACTTCTGGGCGACGCTCGCCCTGCCCGACCGCGTCCCGGACGACGTCCGGATCGGCGCCGAGCTGTACCTGGCGCCGCTCGCACGGCTCGCCGGCCGCGACGGCGGCCTCGTCGCGTTCGTCGGCCGCGAGCGCGGGCAGGTCTGGCGGCTGCGCGGCGGCGAGCTGCGCGAGCTCGCCGACCAGTCGGCCGAGATCCACTCCCAGCACTCCCAGGGCGGCTGGTCGCAGGCGCGGTACGAGCGGAGCATCGAGAACGAGGTCGGCCAGCACCTCCGCGACGTCGCGGCGACGCTCGACACCTGCGTCCGCAAGCTGCGCGGCACCCGCGTCGTGCTGATCGGCGCCGAGGACATCCGCTCGGAGTTCGAGTCGCTGCTGACGAACGAGGTCCGTTCCTGCGTCGCGGGCTGGGCGGGCGCCGAGGCGCACGCCGACCGGACCGCCCTGCTCGAGGCCGCGAAGCCGGTGCTGGACGAGTGGTGGTCGGGCCGCGAGGAGGAGCTGCTCGAGCGCTGGCGCGAGGAAGCCGGCAAGAACGGCCGCGCCGCGAGCGGCTGGGAGTCGACGCTCGAGGCGGCCTCGGACGGCCGCGTCGACCTGCTGCTCGTGCAGGAGGGCGCCGACCGCGCCGCCTATCAGTGCCCGCAGTGCGGGCGCGCGTCCCTCGCCGACGGCTCCTGCCCGCTCGACGGGACGACGATGGAGTCCCGCGACGACGGGCTCGACCTCGCGCTGCACCAGACGCTCGCGCACGGCGGGACGGTGCACGTCGTGCGCGACCGGCGGGACCTCGAGCCGGTCGGCGGCCTCGGCGCGCTGCTCCGGTTCTAGCCGCCGAAGAGCCGCTGCTCCGCCGCGAGGTGCGGCGCCCAGTCGAGCCGGTCGGCGCCGGCGAACCCGAGGTACGCGGCGAGCGCCTCCCGCATCGCGTCGACGAAGCCGTCGGCGCCGCGCGGCGAGAAGCCGTCCTCCCACCAGGCTCCGAGCACCTCGACGGCGGCGTGCTCCCGGTCGATCCGCGGCTCGATCCGGCCGACGAGGCGGTCGCCGAAGAGGATCGGCAGGACGTAGTAGCCCCAGCGGCGCTTCGGCGCCGGGAAGAAGCCCTCCCACACGTACTCGAAGTCGAACAGGCGCTCGAGCAGGGCGGTGTCCCAGAGCAGCGCGTCGAACGGCGCCACGAACGCAACGGTCGGCGGCGTCGGCTCCGGCGGAGCTTGCAGCAGCGGCAGCTCTTCGGCGAGGACGAGGCGCTTGCCGCGCACGCCCTCGACGTCGACCGGCACGAGCGCGCCCGCCGCGACCAGCTCCTCGCGGAGCGCGGCGCGGTCGGCCGGGTCGGCGAGGCGGGCGAACGTGCCGCCGGCCCCGCCGGGGCCGAGCAGGCCGTGGGCGCGGTAGCGGGAGAGCAGCTTGTGCCGGACCTGCTCCCGCTCGGGCACCTCGCGCGCGAGCACCTCGGCGGGGAGCAGCCGCTCGAGGAGGTCGTAGTAGCGGAGGTTGCCGTCCCGCCGGGCGAGGCCGAGGACGCCGGTGACGGTGTACGCCTCGAGCACCGCGCGGACGGCGTTCTCGGGCAGCCCGAACCAGTCCTCCGTCGCCCCCGCCTCGCGTTCGAAGTCGCGCGACGACAGCGGCCCCTCCGCGCGGATCCGCTCGAGCACGCGCTCGGCCACGGCGGCGTTGTCGGCGAGCGCGGCGGCGTGGAAGCGCGGGCCCTTGCGGCCCCAGACGTGCCGGAACCAGGCGAACTCGTCCGTCGGCACGAGCGACAGCGCCTTGTTCGTCGCCTCGAAGAGCTCGCCGCGCTCGTAGAGCGCGTCGCACCAGGCCGGCTCGTAGCCGGCGACGCGGGCGTGCAGGACGAGGTCGTGGTTGCGGCCGGCGACCGCGACCGGGTCGAACTGGACCGAGCCGAACCGCCGCAGCACCTCGAGCACGGCGTCGGGTCCTCCGGTCAGCGACCGCGCCGGCGAGAGGAAGTGGCGCGCGACGAGGAAGCGCCGCGCCGCCTCGGCGGAGACCTGCACCGCCGAACACTAACCCGACGAGCGCGCGAGCAGCTCGACCGCGTACGCGAGCGCGAAGCCTGCCGCCGGCCCGATCAGCCAGCCGCGCAGGATCGCCGTCAGCTGCGCGCGGTCGACCGTCTGCCGGCCGCGCGCGAGCCCGGCTCCCGCCATCGCGGCGATCAGCGCCTGGTTCATCGACGTGAAGTAGCCCTGCGCGACGGCCAGGAGGATCACGAGCGCCTGCACGCCCTGCGCGGCGGACGCCATCGCGAGGTCGAGCCTGACGACGTCGAAGGCGACGCGGTCGAGGATCCGCCGGCCCCAGGTCAACGCGCCGACGAGCATCGCGGCGCCGCCGATCGCGCCGGCCTCGCGGAGCGAGACGAGGTGAACCAGGATCAGCGCCCCGGTCGCGTTCGCGACGTCGTTCCCGCCGAGCGCGAACGACGCGCAGACGCCGACCGCGACGAGCAGCAGCGGCAGCAGGCGGCGCAGCCGCGGCACGACGAGGTCGAGCCCGCGGGTGAACGCGAAGCCGAGCGCGAGCGCGCCGAGCGGCGCGGCGACCCAGACGAGCACGAGCCGGCCGAGGGTCGCCCAGTCGACCGGCAGGTGCGCGGCGACGGCGGCGCCGAGCACGCAGAAGACGAGGATCTGGATCGTCGACGTCGGCAGTCGCAGGTAGTTGAAGAGCATCGTCAGCGCGCCCGCGGCGGCGACGATCACGAGCGCGGTCGACGTGCGGACGTCGGGGGCCGGGACGAGGTGCTCGCCGACGGTCCGCTCGACGCGGCCGCTCGCGAACGTCGCGCCGAGCAGCGAGAAGACGGCGACGACCGCGAGCGCCGGCCACAGGGAGACGGCGCCGGCGGCGTAGGGCATGCCCATCGTCGCGCCCGTGTAGTGCGCGCCGAGGTTCCACGCGAACAGCACGACGACCGCGACGAGCGCGGCCGTCACCCGTCGGTGAACCGGGCCTTCGCGAGCTTCGCCGGCGCGCGCGTCAGCCACGCGTCCTCGAGGAGCTCGCGCAGCTCCTGCTTGCGCAGCTGCTTCAGGTCGGGGATGTGCAGCAGCACCGCCGGGTAGCCGTTCCAGTGCGGGGTCGTGAAGAAGATCCCGCGCGGGTCGGCGAGCAACAGCTCCTTCGGCTCGGAGCCGTCCGTGCGGAAGACGAGCACGTCCTCGAACGGCGCGTCCTTGCGCCACCGGCGGTGGAAGCAGAACGCCTTGCCGTTCACCGAGTACGACGGACGGCCGTCGTCGGCGAGCTCCTTCGTCACCTCGGGCAGCGCGAGCGCGAGCGCGTCGAGGTCGCGCATCGTCGCCATCTCTACACCCAGGGACGCCTGGGCGCCATGCCGGCGCGGTCGGGCGAGGCGCGCCAGAGCTTGTTCAGCTCGTCCTGCGCGTAGATCACCTCGACCGGGAGCATGAACACCGCGATCACGTAGAGGATGAAGCCGAGGATCGGGTTCGCCTCGCTCGACGTGCCGACCGCCCGCTGCGCGGCCGCGATCCGCTCGAACGTCCGGTACCAGGAGACGAATGGCGGCACGATCACGATCCAGCCGAGCGAGACGGCGATCAGCGCCACGACCGGGCTGACGTCGATCCCGCGCGCGTCGCGCAGCTCGCGGTTGATCTTGTAGTACCAGACGAGGTAGTAGATCCCGAAGGTCACGATCGACCAGACGAAGACGAGGAACGGGTTCCGGATCTTCACGGTCGTGCTCGCCATCTGCAGCTCGTCCGCCACGGGGAGAACGTACCGCGTCTACAGTGGCCGCGTGGAACAGGAATTCGTCGCGCTCGGACACGCGGGAAGCGACGCGTACGCCGGCCTCGAGACGTTCCCGAACCCCGGCGTCGAGTGGGTCGAGCTCGTCAGCGACGAGCTCACCGCCGTCTGCCCGATCACGAGCCAGCCCGACTTCTACACGGCGACGATCGCGTACACGCCGAAGGAGCGGTGCCTCGAGTCGAAGGCGCTCAAGCTCTACCTCGCCCGCTTCCGGAACGAGGGCGCCTTCTGCGAGGCGCTCGCCGTGCGGATCCGCGACGACGTCGCCGCCGCGCTCGAGGTGGACGCCGACGACGTCAGCGTCACGCTCGTCCAGAAGGCGCGCGGCGGGATCACGATCACCGCGTCGGCCTGACGCGCTCGCCGCGGGACGGCCGCGGCTACGCCGCGTTCTTGGAGACCGGCAGCTCGGCGGTCTGCGGCGCCTGCGCGGAGATCTCGACCGGCTCGAGCTCGGGCAGCTCCTTCTTCGGCGCGATCCCGTGCTCGGTGAAGCGGCGCGCGCTCGGCAGGACGCGCCGCTCGAACGAGGCCACGGTCTTGTTGTACTCGGCGACGGCGTTGTCGAGCTTGTCGCCCAGCCGGCCGAAGTGCTCGGTCATGGTCGTCAGCCGCTCGTAGAGCTCGCGGCCGAGCTCGCCGACGCGCCGCGCGCTCTCGGCGACCTTCGCGTCGTTCCAGATGCACGCGATCGTCCGCAGCAGCGTGATCAGCATCATCGGCGAGACGAGGATCACCCGCTGCGCGCCGGCGAGCTCGAGCAGCGACGGGTCGCGCTCGACCGCGGTGCGGAAGAACCCCTCGCCCGGCAGGAACATCAGCACGTAGTCGGGCGCGTCCTCGAACTGCTGCCAGTACGCCTTCTCGCTCAGCTGGCGGGCGTGCTGGCGCACGTGCCGGACGTAGTCGTCGACGTACCGCTCCTGCTCGGCGGGCGGCGCGGCCATCGCGTCGAGCAGCGGCTTCAGCGGCGTCTTCGCGTCGACGACGACGGAGCGCCCGCCGGGCAGGCGCACGACCATGTCCGGCCGCAGCGCGCGGCCGTCGACCGAGACGTGCACCTCCTCGAAGAAGTCGCAGTACGGAAGCATCCCGGCCGTCTCGACCGCGTTCCGCAGCTGCATCTGCCCCCAGGCACCGCGCACCTCCGAGGAGCGGAGCGCCGTCGCGAGGCTCGCCGTCTCGGCGCGCACGCGCTCGTTCGTCTGCAGCAGCGTCTCGACGCTCTTCGCGAGCGCGCCGTAGTCCTGCCGGCGCGAGTGCTCGAGCCGGCCGACCTCCTCGGTCATCCGCTTCAGCGACTCCTCGATCGGCTTCACGTTCTGGCCCAGGCGGCTCGAGGCGACCTCGAGGAACTGCTGGTTGTTCTGGCGGAGCGCGTCGGCGGCGAGCGCCTTGATCGTCGTCTCGACCGAGCCGCGCGCCTCCTCGATCGCCGTCAGCCGGGCCGCGTACTGGGCGCGCAGGATCAGCCAGGCGCAGCCGGCGCCGAGCGCGATTCCGAGGACGACTGCGAGCAGGAGCATGGCCCGCAAACGCTAGACGGGCTGTCGGACGGCACCGGCCGCGGGCATGAAAAATGCCGCCTCCGACGAACCCGTGAGTCCATCGGATGCGGCTCGCAGAGACTACGTGCGGCGCCGCCCGTGAGTCAAGGACGAAAAAGCCGCTCTTTGCGGAAAAACGCGACTGCTAGCATCGCCGCCCGGTGACGAAGCGCCGCCCTTCCATCCGACCGCGCGCCGCGCTCCTCGGCGGCGCCTGCCTCGCGGCGCTCGCGCTCGTCTTCGCGGGCAGCGGCGGCGGCAGCACCGGCGGGCGGACGATCCCCTGGTCGACGCTGCCCGGCCTGCAGCGGGGCGCGCCGCCCTGGGGCAACGACACCGCCACGCTTCCCCGGCGCCTGCGCCGGCTCGGCCTGCACCGGCTCTCGGCGGAGGGGACCGTCCTGCACATCCACCAGCACCTCGACCTCTACGTCGCGGGGCGGAAGGTGACGCTGCCGGCCGGGATCGGCATCGACGACGACACGTTCATCACCGAGGTGCACACGCACGACCCGAGCGGCGTCGTCCACGTCGAGTCGCCCGCGCTGCGCACCTTCACGCTCGGCCAGCTCTTCGGCGAGTGGGGCGTGAAGCTGACGCGGACGTGCGTCGGCCGCTACTGCGGCCGCGTCCACTGGTGGGTGAACGGGAGGAAGCGGAGCGGCGACCCCGCGCAGCTCGTGCTGGGCGCGCACCAGGAGATCGTCGTCGCGGCCGGTCCGCCGCCGTTCGAGATCCCGGCGTCGTACGCGTTCCCGTTCGGCGAGTAGGCGCTTACTGCGCCGCTTCGATCGCGGCGACGGTCTGCGAGAGGTTCGGCACCGTCCCGTTCGCGCCGACGAGCTTCGGCTTCGCACCGGTCTTGCCGACGAACACGGTCGGCGTCCCCGTGACGTTGTTCGCCTGTGCGGCCGCGTCGACGTCCGACGCCTCGCTCTTGACCGTGCTGCTGTTCCGCGCGTCGAAGACCTTGACGACGTTCAGGCCCGGGACGGAGGCGGCCGCCTGCGCGACCATCGCGTCGTCGAGCCAGCCGGTGTTCTCCGTCTGCTGGTTCAGGTAGAGGACCTCGGCGAAGTTCCACGCCTTGTTCTGCTTCGCGGCCGCGAGCATCGCGTGCTGGCCGCGCACCGAGTCGGGGCCGATGAACGCCCAGGGCTCCACCTTCACCCGCACCTTGCCGGTGCGCACGTACTTCTTGATCACCGTCGGCATCACGGTCGTCTCGTAGTTCTGGCAGTACGGGCACTGCAGGTCGATGAACATGACCATCTGCGCCGGCGCGAACGGCGAGCCGAGGTAGAGGCCGTTCTGCGGGACGCCCTTGAAGAGCGTCTCGACGTCCTGGGCGCCGGGCAGGCCGGTGGCGACGCTGCCGACGGTCGGCGTCCCCTTCGGGATCCCGCCGCCGCCGTTGCCGCCGGCGAAGACGAAGCCGAGCACGATCCCGAGCACGACGAGCACGACGACCGCACCGGCCGCCGCGAGCACCTTCGGGTTCGCCTGCCGGCGCCGCGGCGAGCCCTTCGACTGGACGGGCGGCGGGGCCGACGCCGCGAGCCGCCGCGCCTGCTTGCTCTTCTTGCCGCTAGGCATCGGCGGGAAGGGTAGCGACCTCCTCGGTGGGCTCCGCGGCCGCGAGCCCCAAGAAGACGATGAGGAGGACGAACCCCGTCAGCGCCAGCGTCGGGATCGTCATGTAGCCGAAGTAGTCGATCCACTTGACCGTGCAGCCGGCGCCGACCTGGCAGGCCTGCGGCGTCGCGACGACGTGGTTCTCGATCAGGATGTGGTAGATCGAGACGCAGGCGCCGACGACCGGGAAGGGCAGCAGGTAGCGCGCCGCGCGCGTGTCGCCGCGCCAGGCGGTCAGCAGCGTCAGGATCGAGAGCGGGTACATGCAGATCCGCTGGAACCAGCACATCTCGCAGGGGACGAAGCCGGCGACGTCGGAGAGGAAGAGCGAGCCGCCGGTCGCGATCGCGGCGACGACGAACGCCGCCCACAGCTCGTAGCCCCAGAGGAGCGTGCGAACGCGCTCCCGCGCGACGAGCAGGGCGAGCACGAGGAGGGCGACGAGCGCCTGGCCGACGAGGCCGAGGACCGCGAGCGCCGTGACGACGTCGTGGGTCATCGCGCCGGACGTTACCCTGCGCCTGCCGGGGTGGCGAAACTGGTGAGACGCGCCCGACTTAAAATCGGGTGCCTTCGGGCATGCGGGTTCGAGTCCCGCCCCCGGCATGGTGGAGACGCTCCTGACATTCGCCGACGAGCTCGAGCGGCGCGACGAGCAGGTCGCCGCGGCGCTCGCACGCGTGGAGGCGCAGCAGGCCGAGGTGGAGGAGATCCGCGTGCACGCGGGCGCCGTCTCGGGCTTCCTCGCGTCGCTGCCGGCCGTGCTCGCGGCGCACGCGCGGGACGAGGACGTCGCCGAGGACGAGCGGCAGGCGGCGGAGGCGGCGCTGCGCGCCGCGGAGGCGGAGCTCGCGCAGGCGCGCCGCGACGAGGACCGGCTGCGCGCGGAGCGGGCGGTGCAGCGGGCGCGCGACGCGGCGTCCGACGCGGGCCGGCGCGCCGAGCGCGCGCGCGAGCACCAGCAGGAGCTGACCCGCGAGGGCGACGAGCGCCGTGCGGAGGGCGAGCAGCTCGAGCGGCGCGCGTCCGAGCTGCAGGCGTCGCTGCGCGACGTGGAGCCGCCGGCGCCGGGGCTCCCGGGCGTGCTCGCGTGGGCCTCGCAGGCGCGCGGCGCGCTGCTCGTCGAGCACTCGGGGCTCGAGCGGGAGCGCGACGCGGTCGTCCGCGAGGCGAGCGAGCTGCTCGCGTCGGTGCTCGGCGACCCGCTTGCGGCGACGTCGGTGCAGGGGCTCCGCGCCCGGCTCGAGCGCGCTCTGGCCTAGACTCCGTCCGCCGTGGCTCACGTCCGGGCAACCTCGCACGCGCTCGAGTGGGACTCGCCGCTCTTCCTGATGGCGCGGGCCCAGTACGAGCAGTCGCTCCCGTTCGCCGACATCTCGCCCGACGTCGCCGAGCGGCTCGCGTTCCCGGAGCGCGCGGTGATCGTCTCCGTGCCGCTGCGGCGCGACGACGGCTCGATCGAGGTCTTCCCGGGCTACCGCGTCCAGCACTCGAGCGTGCTCGGCCCGACGAAGGGCGGCATCCGCTACGACCCGGAGGTCTCGCTCGGCGAGTGCGCGGCGCTCGCGACGTGGATGACGTGGAAGTGCGCGCTGCTGCGGCTGCCGTACGGCGGCGCGAAGGGCGGCGTCCGCTGCGACGCGCGCGCGCTCTCGTCGCGCGAGCTGGAGCGGCTGACTCGGCGCTTCACGTCCGAGCTCGTGCGCGAGATCGGCCCGCAGACGGACATCCCCGCGCCGGACATGGCCACGAACGAGCAGACGATGGCGTGGATGATGGACACGTACTCGATGCTCAAGGGCCACGCGGTGCCGGAGGTCGTGACGGGCAAGCCGATCTCCGTCGGCGGCTCGATCTTCCGGCGCGAGGCGACGGGCGCCGGAGTCGTGATGACGGCGGAGCGCGCGTGCGAACGGCTCGAGATGCCGCTGTCGCAGCAGCGCTGCGTCGTGCAGGGCTTCGGCAACGTCGGCGGCGTCGCGGCGACCGAGCTGCACGAGAAGGGCGCGACCGTAATCGCGGTCGCCGACATCTCCGGCGGGCTGCACGACCCGAACGGCCTCGACGTGCCGGAGCTGCACGCGTACGTCGCCGAGCACGGCTCGCTCGAGGGCTACGACCGCTGCGAGCGGATCACGAACGAGGAGCTGCTCGAGCTGCCGTGCGACGTCCTCTTCGTCGCCGCGCGCGAGGACCAGCTGACGAGCGAGAACGCCGGCCGCGTGCACGCGCGGCTGGTCGTCGAGGGTGCGAACGGGCCGACGACGCTCGAGGCGGACGCGATCTTCGCCGAGCGCGGCATCCCGGTCGTGCCGGACATCCTCGCGAACGCCGGCGGCGTCACCGTCTCCTACTTCGAGTGGGTGCAGGACCTCGGCCGCCTGTTCTGGGACCGCGACGAGATCCGCAGCCGGCTCGCCGACAAGATGATGGACGCGTTCGACCGCGTCTGGGAGGTCTCGGTCGAGAAGTCGATCACGATGCGCCAGTCGGCGATGGTCGCCGCGATCCGCGAGGTCGCCGGTGCGCTCGAGGCACGCGGGATCTATCCGTGAGCGCGCGTAGGCTCGACGGAGCGCGCCCGAGAGCGCCGGTGCCGGCTCTGCCGTCGCCGGAGCGGGTATGAGCACGACGCAGACGGTGCGGGACGCGATGGTCCCCGAGCCGACGATGCTCGGCGCCGACGAGACCGCGCAGGCGGCGGGCCGCTGCCTGGAGAACGAGGACGTGCGCGCGGTCTTCGTCGTCGAGGCGGACGGCCGGCTCGTCGGCGTGTTGACGCGGAAGACGCTCGTACGCACGGTCGTCGCCGCCGGCCGCGACCCGCGGCAGGTGCCGCTGCGGGAGATCGCCGAGCCGCCGGTGTTCACGCTCGACGCCTCGCTGCCGCTCGACGACGGCTTCCGCGCGCTCGAGGAGCGCGACCTGGAGCGGGTGCCGGTGGTCGAGTCCGACCGGCTCGTCGGCGTGCTCTCGCGCGCGGTCGTGCAGCGCCGCCTCGCCGAGGACGAGCCGCCCGAGCTCGACCCGGATCCCGGCTCGCTCGTCCTCTGAGCGCGCCGCAGGCATAACTGCGTGCGCGGCGGGCACGTTGTCCCGCCATGAGGCTCGTCGCCGTCGTGCTCGCGGCGCTCGCGCTCGCGGTGCCGGCGGCGGTCGCCGCGCCGTCGGGGCCGGCGGTCGCGTCGGAGTGGTGGCTGCAGCACGACGGCGTCGACGCGGCCGCCGTGTGGGCGCGGACGACGGGCGCGGGCGTCGTCGTCGCCGACCTCGACTCGGGCGCGGACGCCGCGCATCCCGACCTCGCGGGCGCGCTGCTGCCGGTGATCGACGTCTCCGGCGAGGGCGGCGCGGGGGACACGCTCGGCCACGGCACGTCGGTCGCCGGCGTGATCGCCGCGCGCGGCGTCGACGGCCTGCCCGCCGGGATCGCGCCGGGTGCGCGTGTCCTCGCCGTGAAGATCTCCGGCGACGACCGTGTGCAGCAGGCGACGCTGGCGCACGCGCTCCGGTACGTGGCGGAGCGGCCGGACGTGCGCGTGATCAACCTCTCGCTCGGCGGTCCGGACGAGCCGGACGTCGCCGCCGCCGTCCGCTACGCGCTCGCCCAGGGGAAGCTGGTCGTCGCGGCCGCGGGGAACATGGGCCTCGACGTCGAGCAGGAGCTGCACACGTATCCGTGCGTGTACGCCGGCGTCCTGTGCGTCGGCGCGACGACGCGCGACGGGGCGCTCGCGTGGTGGTCGAACTACAGCGCCGACCTCGTGGCCGTCGCGGCGCCGGGCGTCGGGATCGTGTCGACGTGGCCCGGCGGCGGCGTCGAGACGCACGACGGCACGTCGCTCGCGGCGCCGGTCGTGAGCGGCATCGCGGCGCTCCTCTTCGCCGCGCATCCGGAGGCGACGGCGGCGCAGGTGCGCGCGGCGATCGTGCTCGGCGTCCGCCCGGTGCGCGCGCTCTACGGCTACGTGCAGGCGGCGGGCGAGGCGAACGCTCCCGCCGCGCTCGCGGCGCTCGACGGGCTGCTCGCTAGCAGCAGGTGAAGGCGCCGGGCGGTGCGGCGCCCTCGTCGGGAGCCGGGAGCTCCGCCGCGGCGAGCGCGATCCCGTCGAGGATGTCGCGGTCGCTGACGCGGATCGCGTCGAGGTCGTAGCGCTCGAGCACGGCGAGCAGGATCGCGCCGCCGGCGACGATCACCGGCGCACGCTCGGGCTCGAGCGCCGGCACGCGCCGCCGCTCGTCGAGCGGAAGCGCCGCGAGCCGCTCGAGCTGCGTGCGCGCGCCGTCGCGGCTCAACCGATGCTCGTGCACGCGCGCGCGGTCGTACTCCTGCAGGCCGAGGTCGAGCGCGGCGAGCGTCGTCACCGTGCCGGCGACGCCGAGCGCCCCGCGCGGCTCGAGCTGCGGCAGTAGCGACGTCGCCACGGCGACGAGCCGCTCGACGTCCTCGCCGTGGCGCTCGGTGAAGCGGACGGCACCCATCGGCAGGCTCGTGTGGAAGTCGCCGAGGATCAGCTCGGTCGAGCCGCCGCCGATGTCGAGCAGCAGCTCGCCGTCGGCGGGCTGCGCGCCGCGGCGGGTCAGCTCCGCCTCCTCGTCGCCGCTGGCGAGGCGCGTCGCGAAGCCGTAGCTCCACTCGATCTCGCCGAGGAACGCCTCGCCGTTCTCCGCGTCGCGGACGGCGCTCGTGGCGACGAGCAGCGTGCGGTCGGCGGCGAGCGACTCGGCGGTGCGGCGGTAGTCGGCGAGCACGTTGCGGACGCGCGCGATCGGCACGGGGAGGAGGCGCCGGCGCGCGTCGACGCCCTCGCCGAGGCGCGTGATGCGCGTCTCCCGGTGCAGCTCCTCGAGGCGGCCGTCGGCGACGTCGGCGACGAGCAGCCGCGTCGTGTTCGTGCCGAGGTCGACGGCGGCGACTCTCACGCGCGCCGGTAGAACGCGGTCGCGGCACGGAGCGGGTGCGCCGCCTCGTCGAGCGCGGCGCGAAGGACGTTCAGCCGGGCGAGCGCCACGCGCAACCGCGCGAGGCTCGCCTCGAGCTCGCGCTGGTCGGAGATCCGCTCGACGATCGCGCTCGTCCGTCCGGCGCTGTCGGCGAGCGCCGCGAGGTCGCGGGCGAGGTGGCGGCGGGCGCGCCTCAGCGTCCGCCAGCCCTGGAGGCCGCGAACGGCGAGCAACGCCGCCGCCCCGGCGACCGCGAGCGCGGCCGCGATCAGCGCTCCGTAGACGGCCCAGTCCACGTGGACGATCGTAGTGGCCGGCGCTACACTTCCTCCTGCGACGCGGGGTGGAGCAGCCAGGTAGCTCGCCGGGCTCATAACCCGGAGGTCGCAGGTTCAAATCCTGCCCCCGCTATCTCAGGAGAAGAATCCCCCGCTCCCGTGGGGGTTTCTTGGTTCTCGCCGCCGACCGTTCGATGTGGACCTGCGACCTTGCAGCGATCGCAGATCTCGCCGCTCGCGCAGATGTCCTGCCCATCAGCCGGCGCGTCCACGACTCGCGCCCGCGCAAGACACCAGTGCGATCCCGTGGCCCCGCGCTGACTTGACAAATCGACGGATATCGATATATTGAACCGTGTCGATATGAGGGAGTTGATGATGTCGAGGTTGCTCAAGAAGACGAGGACGGGTGTCGTGTCGTTCTGTGAGCGCTGCGGGTCGGTGTGCGACTCGGTCTGTCGTGCCGACGCGAGCCGGGAGCACGCCCGTCAGCAGGCGCTCGCGTACGGTTGGAGGCAGGCGTGAGTTCAACGCTCGAGCCGATTGCGTGCTGCGCGCCACTGGGCGCGCCTGCGCTCACGGAGGAGGAGGCGCTTGCGACGGCGGAGCTGTTCCGCGCGCTCGGCGATCCGGCGCGGGTGCGGATCGTCAACCTGATCGCGCGCGAACGCGGCGCGGTGTCCCCGGCCGACCTGCAGGAACCGCTCGGCCTGTCTCAGCCGACCGTGTCTCACCATCTGAAGAAGCTGACGGAGGCGGGCCTGCTCGAGCGCGAGCCTCGTGGTAAGTGGGCCTACTTCTCGCTGAAACGCGACGCCGTCGAGAAGCTCGCGGCGGTCGCCGACTTGAAAGGGGCGTGCTGCTGATGACGACGACTGCTGATGAGCTGCGCGAGGAAGTCCGGCGGCGGTATGCAGAGTCCGCTCGGGCGGTGCTCGAAGACTCCGGCGGCTGCGGGTGCGGCAGCGGCTCGTGTTGCTCGGACGAGCAGGCTGCGGCCGAAGCCAAGCTCGGCGAGCTGCTCTATGACGCCGAGCAGCGCGGCGACCTTCCTGACGCGGCGGTGCTCGCCTCCCTCGGTTGCGGCAACCCGGTCGCGGTCGCAGAGCTGAACGAGGGGGAGACGGTGCTCGACCTCGGTTCGGGCGGCGGGATCGACGTGATCCTGTCGGCGAAGCGCGTCGGCCCGACCGGAACCGCGTACGGGCTCGACATGACCGACGAGATGCTCGCGCTCGCGCAAATGAATGCCGCCGAGGCCGGGGTCACGAACGTGCACTTCGTGAGAGGTGTGATCGAGCAGATCCCGCTGCCGGCGTCGAGCGTCGACGTCGTCATCTCGAACTGCGTGATCAACCTCTCGGTCGACAAGCCGGCTGTGCTCGCAGAGGTCGCCCGCGTCTTGAAGCCGGGCGGCCGGGTCGGTGTCAGCGACATCGTCGCCGAGGATCACCTGACCGCCGAGGATCGTGGGGAGCGTGGCAGCTACGTCGGCTGCATCGCCGGCGCGCTCTCGAAGAGCGAGTACGTCGCCGGCCTCGAGGCGGCCGGCTTCGAGGGGATCTCGGTCGAGTACACGCATCAGGTCGCCGACGGCATGCACAGCGCGATCGTCAAGGCAGTCAAGACCAACGAGCCGGAAAGGAAGGGACTGCCGGTGGTCCAGCCGGCAGCGAAGGCCGGCTGCTGCTAGCGCCCTGGCGGATCGCTGTGGCCTCCGCCCGTAGGAGGCTGCAGCACGCTCCGTGGAACCGCCGGTACGCATCAGGTTTTCTCGATACGATCAGACCGTGAGCGGTGGCCTCGATCTGGTCTCGTGCTGCACCCCGCTTGTGCGGCCGCAGCTCGACGCCGCCGCCGCCGTCGAGCTCGAGCGGCTGTTCCAGGCGCTCGCGGATCGGAACCGGCTGAAGGTCGTGAACATGCTCGCGCAGGCAGACGGCGAAGCCGTGTGCGTCTGCGAGTTCCAGGAGGCGCTCGGGCTGAAGCAGCCAACGGTCTCGTACCACCTGAAGCAGCTCGTTGACGCCGGCGTGATCGCGCGCGAGCAGCGCGGACGCTTTGCCTTCTACGCGCTGCAGCCGGGCGCCCTCGAGCGGATCGCAGACTTAGTGCGGCCGCCGGCGGTACCGGCGTGAACGTCCTCTTCGTCTGCGTTGCCAACAGCGGCCGATCGGTGATGGCGGCGGAGCGCCTCTTCCGGCGGGCCGCGAACGGGCGGCATGCTGCGCGCTCCGCCGGGTCGAACCCAGGCACCGCCGCGCACCCGGAGGTGCTCGAGGCGCTCGCCGAGCTTGGCGGCGACGCATCCGACCACATCCCGCACGTGCTCGATGACGACTCCATCGCCTGGGCGGACGTCATCGTCGCGACCTGCGACGACGCCTGCCCCGTCGTTCCGGCGAAGCACTACGTGAACTGGCAACTGCCCGACCCGAAGCACGAGCCGATCGAGCGCGTCCGCGAGATCCGCGACGAGATCGCCGACCGCGTCGACGCACTCGCCGAAGAGCTCAACGCCGAGAGGAGCGCCGTCTGATGGCAGTCGCTGAACAGCGCCCGCCGGTCATGGGCGCGGCAGCAGTCGACGACACCGCCGTGCTCGAGAAGCTGTCCACGCTCGACCGCTTCCTGCCACTCTGGATCGGCCTCGCGATGGCCGCAGGGATCGGCCTCGGCCGGCTCATCCCATCGCTGAACGACGGTCTGCACAAGCTGCAAGTTGGCGCGGTGTCGCTGCCGATCGCACTCGGGCTGCTGCTGATGATGTACCCCGTACTCGCGAAGGTGCGCTACGAAGAGCTTGGGCACCGCCAGCACGACGGCGTCTCCAACCGCGTCTTCTTCGGCTGGTCGCTCTTCCTCTCATGGGTCGTCGGGCCGCTGCTCATGTTCGGGCTCGCCTGGCTCTTCCTCGCCGACCAGCCCGCCTACCGCACCGGCGTGATCATCGTCGGCCTGGCGCGCTGCATCGCGATGGTGCTGATCTGGAACGACATCGCACAGGGCGACCGCGACCGCACGGCGCTGCTCGTCGTCTTCAACGCGCTCTTCCAGGTCGCCGCCTACTCGCTGCTCGGCTACTTCTACTTGACCGTGCTGCCAGGCTGGCTCGGCCTCGACACGCAAGGCTTCGAGGTCGGCATCTGGGAAGTTGCCAAGACGGTCCTCATCTTCCTCGGCATCCCGGTCGCCGCCGGCTTCATCACCCGCCGGATCGGACTGAAGCGCAAGGGCCGCGAGTGGTACGACACGCGCTTCCTGCCGCGCATCGGCCCGATCACGCTGTACGGGCTGCTGTTCACGATCGTTGTGCTGTTCGCGGTCCAGGGCGAGAAGATCACCGCCGAGCCCGCGGACGTCGCGCGCATCGCGCTGCCGCTGCTCGCCTACTTCCTCATCATGTGGGTCGCAGGCTTCGCGCTCGGCAAGGCGATCCGCCTGCCGTACGCGCAGACTGCGAGCATGGGATTCACCGTCGCCTCCAACGACTTCGAGCTCGCGATCGCCGTCGCAGTCGGCGTCTTCGGCGCCACCTCCGGCGAGGCGCTTGCCGGCGTCGTCGGGCCGCTGATCGAGGTGCCGGTGCTCATTGCGCTCGTCTACGTCGCACTCTGGGCACGTCGCTTCTGGCGCACTCCTATCGCGGCCTGACCGCCATAGGCCACGATCCGCAGACCCGCGCAGGGATCCGTGTGAAGGCGAAGTCCAGAATCAGGGGATTTCGTCCACATACCGCCCCCGCTACTCAGAAAAGCCCTGCAAGTGCAGGGCTTTTCGCTGCGATCAGTCCATCCATCGCCCGCTGGCGGTCGGGGCTTCTCTTCTCCGGCTCGGGCCCGTCGTCGCCGCCTCATGCACGCGTGGGCGTCGCGAGGCTCGCGGGGGGCGACGACGTCGCCGGACCCTCCCACTCCTCGTCGCCCCGGCGGAGGACGGCCAGGGCGAGCGCCCCGAACACGGCGAGGCCGATCAACCCCTGAATCTCCTCGGCTGCCGGGATCGGGAGGCTGTCGCTGATCGCGAATGCGACGGCGCCGACGACGACCCGGCGCGCGACGAGGCCGGCGCGCGCCGCACCTCCCGCAAGGAGGATCCACGCGAGCGGGCCGGCGATCATCAGCGGCATCGCGACGGCTCCCGCGTGGCCGTCGAGACGGTCGAGTACCCGCAGCGCCGTCGTCTGGTCGGCGGCCGTGAGGCCGTAGACGAAGAGATGACGAAGCGCGATCGCCGTCATGCCGAGCGTTCCGAGCCCGGCGCAGACGGCGCCGACGTGCGCGAGCGCTGCGCCGCGCCCACGGACGAGACGGACGATCCCGGCCGCCGCCAGCGGGAACAGCGCGGCGGCGAGCAACTCGAGCAGCGCCGCTCCCTGCCAGCGGCCGGAGTGCGCCGCGGCGGCGCGCAACTGCGTCGCGTTGTCCGTCGAGTCCGTGGGCGAGACGAGCGCGCCCACGAGCAGCGCGAGGGGGATGGCGGGCAGCGCCAGCGCCGACGTACGGCGTCGCAGGGCCGGCGTGTTCGAGATCAAGGACATGAGCAGGCTCCTTCCGGTCGATTCGAGACGACTGCGACGCTAGGCCGTTGCGCCCGCGGTGGCGTCGCGCCGGCGGCCGATTGCGATCCGCCTCCGGGGTGATCCTGCGGCGGCGTCGATCAGCCCTCGGGCGGATGCGGCACCGCGCGCCGCGCGGTAGCGTCGGCGCGATGCCGAGGACGCTCTTCGACCTGCCGCGCGTCGACGTCGTCGTCGCGGTGCTCCTGCTGCTCGTGAAGCTCGGCGGGATGGCGGCCGGCGTGCAGCCCGGTGGCGGCCTCCCGAGCTGGGTGCTGGCACCGTTCTGGACGCTGCCGCTCGCCTGGCGGCGCCGCTCGCCGCTTGCGGTCGCGCTGCTGGTAGCGGCGACGAACGCGGTCGAGGTCGCACTGGTCGGCTCGTACGACTCGGTCGTCTTCCTGGCGGCGTTCCTGCTGGTTCCCTACTCGCTCGCCGCGCACGAGCGCGGCGGGTCACGGATGGCGGCGGGTGTCGCCGCACTCATGGCGTCCGGCGCCGTCTCCCAGGCCGCACAGCCTTCGCCGGGCTCGACGCGGACCTGGCTGACGACGATCGCAGGCGACCTCGCGCTGGTCGTCGTCCCGTTCCTCGTCGGCCTCGCGCTGCGCCAGCAGCGGCTGCGCGCGGATGCGCTGGGGCAACTGGCCGCCCAGCTGGAGCGAGAGCGCGAAGAGGGCGCACGCATTGCCGTCGCGGAGGAACGGACACGGATCGCGCGTGAGCTGCACGACGAGATCGCGCATGCGATGAGCGTGATCGCCGTCCAGGCGGACGCAGCCGAGGGCGCGCTCGCCCGCGACCCCGCACTGGTCGAGCGGCCGCTGCTCGCGATCCGGGAGACGGCCCGCGGGGCGCTCGCCGACATGCGGCGCGTCCTCGGCGGGCTGCGTGCCGGCGAGGAGGCGCAGCTCGCGCCGGAGCCCGGCCTTGCGCGCCTCGGCAGCCTGCTCGAGCAGACGCGCGCGGCCGGTCTGGACGTCGAGCTGCGAATCGAGGGCGAGCCTGTGCCCTTGCCGCCGTCCCTCGACCTTGCCGCGTACCGCGTGCTCCAGGAGGGCCTGACGAACGTCCGCAAGCATGCTGCCGCGCGCCGGGTCGAGATCGTCCTCCGCTACGGCCGCGACGCGGTCGCCGTCGAGGTCGCCGACGACGGCGACGGCGCCGGAGGCGGCGGCGGCAGCGGTCGTGGCCTCACCGGGATCCGCGAACGGGTCGCCCTCCTCGGCGGCGAGTTCGTCGCCGGCCCGCGGGCGCAGGGATTCGCGCTCCGCGTCACCCTGCCGCTCACATGATCCGCGTCCTGCTCGCAGACGACCAGGAGCTCGTCCGGTCCGGCTTCCGGCTCATCCTCGAGCTCGCCGAGGGAATCGAGGTCGTCGGCGAAGCGGCCGACGGGCGGGAGGCGGTGCGACTCGCGAAGGAGCTGCAGCCCGACGTCGTGCTGATGGACGTCCGGATGCCGGAGCTCGACGGCATCGAAGCGACGCGACGGCTCCGCCAGGCGGGTGTCGAGGCGCACGTGCTCGTGCTGACGACGTTCGACCTCGACGACCATGTCTACGCCGCGATGCGCGCGGGCGCCGGCGGCTTCCTGCTCAAGGACGCGCCTCGCGAGCAGCTCGTGGCGGCCGTGAGGACAGTTGCTCGCGGCGAGGCGCTGCTGGCGCCCGCGGTCACCAAGCGCCTCATCGAGCGCTTCGTCGACCGGCCGACGCCGGTCGAAGCCGCACCTGCGCTCGCCGAGCTGAGCGCCCGCGAGCTCGAGGTTCTGCGGCTCGTCGCACGCGGCCTCTCGAACGGCGAGATCGCCGGCGAGCTTGTCATCGGCGAGGCAACCGTGAAGACGCACGTTGCCCGCATCCTCCGCAAACTCGAGCTCCGCGACCGCGTGCAGGCGGTCGTGCTCGCCTACGAGAGCGGAGTCGTCGAGCCGGGTCGGTCGTAGCCGGCGAGCCGACCGCGATCGGCTGCCGCGGAGTCACTCCGCGATTCGCGTGAGGAGCTCGCGGGCGAGTTGTCGCGGATGGGTGAGCGGCATCATGTGGCCGGCACCCTCGATCAGCGTGTGCTCGACCTGCGGCAGGTGCCGCCGGAGGATCGTGCAGATCGCGTGGTCGACGGTGGACGTCTGCGAGCCCTCGATGACGTTGGTGGGGGCCGTGATCTCCGCGAGCGCGTGGAGACCGAGCCGCTGCTCGTCGAAGAGGATGTCCCAGAGGTCGCCGCGGCTGCGCTGGACGGCGACGAACTCCTGCCGCCGTTCGGCCGGCCAGCGGGCGAACGAGCCGGGCCCGTTGTAGAAGTCGATGAACTCCTCGAACGCCGCGTTCCACGCTCCCGCCCGCGCGCGGGTGCGCCACCGGTCGCGCAGCCCGGCGATGAGCGCGTACGCGTCGTCGTCCTGCGTACGGAGCAGGCCGTATGCCTCCGGCTCGATCACCGCGAGCGAGTCGACGAGCCCCGGCTCCGTCGCGGCCGCGTGGAGCGCGGCGGCGCCGCCCCACGAGAATCCGACCAGGCGGAGCGGCGCGCCGACGTGCTCGGCGACCGCGTAGACCTGGTCGGCGTAGTCGGCCAGGCTGCGGCCTCGGGACGGGCCGGGGCCGCCGCCGGCGTGGGCATCGATCGCGAGCAGCCGGTAGCCCTCGGGCCAGAGTGAGAAGACCTGCCGCCACTCGCCGACGCCGCCGACGCCGCTGTGGAGGAACAGGATCGACGTGCCCGCCCCGCGCTCGACGACCCTGACGCGGCGCCCCATCGGCGTCCGGAGGATGGCAGCGCCGGAGCGACGCGGTCCCGACGCGGCGGTCGAGGTCATCCGGCGAGGGTCGCCCGCCCGAGGACGAGCGGCCGGACGATCGCGGGCATGCCGCGCCAGGCGGCGGTCTCGGCCGTGACCTCGAAGCCGGAGGCTCGCATCAGCTCGATCGTCTGCCGGTTGCAGCGGCAGCCGCCGGAGAAGCGGCGCCACGGCTCGATCAGGCGCTCCTGGAGCGCGGCGAGGACCGGCGAAGACGCGCGCACGTGCTCGACGAAGAGCAGCCGGCCGTCCGGCCGGAGCACGCGCGCGATCTCGCGGAGGACGGCCGCGGGGTCGTCGACCGTGCAGAGGACGAGCGTGGACACGAGTGTGTGGACGGACCCGTCCTGGAACGGCAACCGCTCCGCGGCCGCGTCGACGATCTGCGCGGTCTGCGCGTGGCGGCGCGCGCGGCGCTCGAGCCGTCGGCGCATCCCCGGATCCGGCTCGGCCAGCACGAGCTCGTCGAGGTCCGGCGGGTAGTACGGCACGTTGAGGCCCGTTCCGGCGCCGATCTCGATGACGCGGCCGCGCGCCTCACGCAGGAGCTCCCTGCGCCGGCGGCGCATCCCGGCGATCTCCCCGAGCCAGAGGAACGGGTCGTAGACGAGCGCGAGGACGCGCACCCATCCCCGCGACGACTTCGACGCTTCGACCTCGGCGGCGGCGATCCCGGGCATTCCCCGAAGCTACGGGCGCCGCTCCACGCCGCGCATCCCTCGGTACGGCCATCGTGTGCGGATGGCCGGTTCCGGCCAGCTCAGAGCAGCCCGAGCCGTGCCGCTTCCGCCACCGCCGCCGTCCGCGACCCGCGGCCCAGCTTGCGGCGGATGTTCGCCACGTGGCGGTGCACCGTGTGCGGACTCAGGATCAGCTGCTCGGCGATCTCGCGATCGCTGAGGCCGGTCGCGACGAGCCCGAGGACCTCGCGCTCGCGCCGCGACAGGAGGGCGGCCGCCGGCTCGCCGGCCGGCGGCTCCGCCGCGCTCGCCGCCGCCAATCCCGTCCGCAGGGCCCTGACCACGCTGTCGACGTCGCCTTCCCAGGGGAAGTGGGCGGTCCCCTCGAGCGGCACGAGCGTGGCCCCCCTGATTCCGGCGGCGACCTCGCGGCCGAGCCGGTATGGAATCGCGCGGTCGCCGCGGCGGTGGACGACGAGCGTGGGCGCCTCCACCAGCGGCAGTTGGTCGCGGACGTCGTTCCGGTACACCTGCTCGAGCAAGGCAGCGGCCGTCTCGGCGCTCGTCGCCAGCCGCTGAAAGCGCTCGAACGACTCCTGTTCCTTGCCGCCGTTCGGGCCGAGGAAGACATCCGAGAGCATCCGCGACCCCAGGCCCCAGTGCGAGCGGACCGCAGCCACGATCGCCTCGCGCACCGCCGTAGGCGAGATCGAAGCCCCGTCCGCGTACGAGCCGTAGAGCACCAGACGACCGACCCGCTCGGGGAAGCGGGCCGCGAACACGATCGCCGCGCAGCCGCCCGACGAGCCTCCCAACAGATCCACCCGCTCCACGCCGAGCTCGTCCACGAGAGCGGCGATCACCTCGACCTCGGCGTCCACCGTCAAGTCCTGCTCGCGCAACTCGCGCTCCGAAGCCCCGACCCCGAACCGGTCGTAGCGGACGAGCGAGTAGCCCTCGCCGAGCTCGCTCCAGAAGCGCGCGAACCCCTCGGTGCCGCGGTCGAGTTCGAGGTGGCTGACCCACCACGCCGGACAGACCAACAGCGGCCCCTCACCGGCGACCTCGTACGCGAGTCGACGACCATCGATCGTCAGGAACCGGATCCTCCCGACCCGCGACATCAAGCCGCAGAGGCTACCCGGTGCACTCCCCGCCACGAGCCTGCGAGGCGCGGGTTCTCGGGCAGCCGGGCCGGCTCGCGGTCGCAGGCGCTCCTGCCCTGAGGCAAGGGTGATCCCGGCAGGTTCGCGCAGGTTCAGGGCGGCTCGTCGGTCGCCGTTGTATGGTCGGCGGCAACAGGACGGCCGAGAGGGGGTGGCCGCCCGCCGACTTGAGAAGGAGCACCGAGTGACACATCGCTTGTCATGGTCGTGGCTGCGCACGTGCGTCGCCGCGATCGTCCTCGCCGCCGGCATCGCCGGCGCGTCCTCGACCGCGTCCGCGACCACGCCGCGGTCGGACGCCAACCACACGTTCCAGCTGACCGTGCTCGGCACGACCGACCTGCACGGGCACGGGGAGAACTGGGACTACTTCAAGAACGCCGAGTACGACGACAGCCAGCACAACGACGTCGGCCTCGCGAAGGTC
Organism: Gaiellaceae bacterium; assembly: GCA_035708345.1. GTDB lineage: Bacteria > Actinomycetota > Thermoleophilia > Gaiellales > Gaiellaceae > Palsa-739. The sequence goes on along the minus strand of DASSSR010000045.1, from coordinate 3,315 downwards.
TCGTCGGTCGTCAACGACCTCCGCGCGCAGAAGGGCCGCGACCACACGCTGCTGATCGACGCCGGCGACACGATCCAGGGAACGCCGCTGTCGACCTACTACGCGAAGGTCGACCCGATCACCGACGGCCACGTCATGCACCCGATGGCGCTGGCGATGAACGCGATCGGCTACGACGCCGCCGCCGTCGGCAACCACGAGTTCAACTACGGTATCCCGCTGCTCGACGAGTTCGCCAGGCAGGTGAACTTCCCGCTGCTGTCGGCGAACACGATCGACGACGCCACCGGGCAGCCGCACTTCAAGCCGTGGATCATCAAGACGATCAACGTGCCCGGCGACAAGCCGATCCGCGTCGGCATCGTCGGCTTCACGACTCCCGGCGTCGCGCTGTGGGACAAGCACAACGTCGAGGGCAAGCTGAGCTTCCCCGGCATCGTCGAGCAGGGGCGGAAGATCATCCCGCAGGTCAAGGCCGCCGGTGCGGACATCGTGATCGTCACGTCCCACTCCGGCGTCGAGGGCACGTCGAGCTACGGTCCCGACCTGCCGACCGAGAACGCGTCGGCGCTGCTGGCGAAGGAGGTGCCGGGCATCGACGCGATCCTCGTCGGCCACTCGCACCGCGACATCCCGCAGCTGTACGTCACGAACGACCAGACCGGCAAGCAGGTGCTGCTGTCCGAGCCGGCGCTGTGGGGCGAGCGCGTCTCCGACATGGAGCTGACGCTGACGAAGGACCGCGGTCAGTGGAGCGTCACCGCGGAGACCGCGAAGACGATCAACACGAACGCCTATCCCGAGGATCCGCGCATCGTGGCGCTGCTGAAGCCCCAGCACGACACGGTCGTGCAGTGGGTCAACACGCCGATCGGCAACTCCGTCCAGGCGATGGACTCGACCGAGTCGCGCTACAAGGACACGCCGATCATCGACCTGATCAACCAGGTGCAGACGGACGCGGTGAAGACGGCGCTGGCCGGGACGCCGGAGGCGTCGCTGCCGGTCGTCTCGATCGCCGCGCCGTTCAGCCGCACCGCGTCGTTCCCGGCGGGGCCGGTCTCGATCCGGGACGTGGCGGGGCTGTACATCTACGACAACACGCTGCTCGCGGTGAAGATGACTGGCGCCGAGCTCAAGGACTACCTCGAGTACAGCGCGCGCTACTTCAACCAGCTCGCGCCGGGCGCTCCCGTGAACGTCGACACGCTGACGAACGCGGTCACGGCCGACGCACCGACGGGGATCCCCGACTACAACGACGACGAGCTGTCGGGCATCTCGTACGACATCGACATCGCGCAGCCCGCGGGTTCGCGGATCGAGAACCTGCGGCTGCCGGACGGCACGCCGGTGGCGCCCGACCAGGAGTTCGTCGTCGCAGTCAACAACTACCGCGAGTCGGGCGGCGGCGGCTTCCCGCACGTGAAGGCCGCTCCCGTGCTGATCGACCAGCAGCAGGACATCCGCCAGCTGATCATCGACTGGGTCACGGCCAAGGGCGCCGTCGACCCGGCGGCGTTCTTCAGCCCCTCGTGGCAGCTGACGCGGAACGGAGTGCCGCTCTTCTGATCCGTGTCGCGCGGGAGGGCGCTCCGGCGTCCCTCCCGCGCGGCGCCGTGCCGGTGGCTCTCCCTCCGCCCCTTGCGGCGGGGGCGGGCCACCGGCAGAGTCGCGGCATGAAGATCCGCGCCGCCGTCCTCGAGGAGTTCGGGGCGCCGCTCGTCGTGCAGGAGCTCGAGCTCGGCGAGCCGCGCGCCGGCGAGGTGCTCGTCCGCCTCGTCGCCTGCGGCGTCTGCCACACCGATCTCTACACCGCGTCGGGCGCGGATCCGTCCGGATACGCGCCGACCGTGCTCGGCCACGAGGGCGCCGGTGTGGTCGAGCGCGTCGGCGAGGGCGTCGAGTCGGTCGTCCCCGGCGACCACGTCGTGACGCTCTTCTCGCCGCAGTGCCGCGAGTGCGTCCACTGCCTCGACCCGCGCACGAACCTCTGCCTCGCGATCCGCGAGCAGCAGAACCTCGGCCACCTGCCGGACGGGACGACGCGCCTGTCGCGCGACGGCGAGCCGATCCGGCACTTCATGGGGACGTCGACCTTCGCCGAGTACACCGTGATGCCGGAGATCGCGCTCGCGAAGGTGCATCCGGAGGCGCCGCTCGACCGGGCGTGCCTGTTCGCGTGCGGGCTGTCGACGGGGCTCGGAGCCGCGATCAACACCGCCCGCGTGCAGGCGGGCACGACCTGCGTCGTCTTCGGCGCCGGCATGGTCGGTCTCGGCGCGGTCGCCGGCTGCCGGTTGCGGGGGGCGGAGCGGATCGTCTGCGTCGACCTCTCGGAGCAGCGGCTCGAGCTCGCGCGCGGACAGGGCGCGACGGACATGCTCGTCGGCGGGCCGGACGCGGTCGAGCGCGTGCTGGAGCTCACCGACGGCTTCGGCGCCGACTACACGTTCGAGGCGACGGGCAACGTCGCCGTGATGCGGCAGGCGGTCGAGTCGGCGCGCATGGGCTGGGGCCTCGCGACGATGTGCGGCGTCGCGGGCAAGGGGGAGACGCTCGACGTCGTCCCGCGCTACCTGATCACGGGCCGCCGCGTCGCCGGCTCCTCGTTCGGCGGCGTCAAGGGCCGCGACGGCGTCCCGCAGCTCGTCGAGCGCTGGCTCGGCGGCGAGATCGACGTCGAGCCGTTCGTCTCGCACACGCTCACGCTCGACGAGGTCAACCGAGGCTTCGAGCTGATGGAGCAGCAGGCCGGGATCCGCAGCGTCATCCGCTTCGACGGCTGACGGCCTCGACGAGGCGGCACATCACGTCGACCGCTTCCTCGTCCGTCAGCGCCTGCTCGCGCGCGAGCGATCGCCACGTCGGGAACGCGAGCGCGTGCCCGAGCGCCGCACGCACCTGCCGTGCGTGACGGCCGCGCAGACCGCGGCCCGCGGCGAGGTCGTTCCGGATCGAGTCGAGGTAGCCGTGGAAGTCGCGCAGCCGCCGCCGCACCGCCGGCACGAGCGGCTCGTCGCGCAGCAGGCTGACGTACATCGGCTCGGTCCGCGCGTAGAACGCGTACAGCTCGCGGAGCGCGATCCGCGTCCGCTCCGCCGGGTCGGCGACCGACCGCCACGCGCGCGGGTCCGGGGGCGGGTTGGCCGCGCGCCAGTGCGACGAGCAGGCGGCGAACAGCGCCTCGTCGTCGGGGAAGTGCCGGTAGACGGTCGACCGCCGCACGCCGGCCCGTTCCGCGATCGCGCTGATCGAGGTCTGCGCGGGGCCGACCTCCTCGTGCAGCGCGACCGCGCTCTCCGTGATGCGCAG
>DASSSR010000044.1:0-15995 GCA_035708345.1 Gaiellaceae bacterium | reverse complement strand
GAAGCCGACCGGGTGGTTCTCGGCCATGTTCGAGCCCATGATCACGATGCAGTCCGAGTTCTGCAGGTCCTGCTGGAACGTCGTCGCACCGCCTCGCCCGAACGAGGTCCCCAGACTGGGGACCGTGGAGCTGTGTCATATGCGGGCCTGGTTCTCGACCTGGACGATGCCGAGAGCCGTGGTCAGCTTCTTGATCAGGTAGTTCTCTTCGTTGTCGAGCGTCGCGCCGCCGAGGTTGGCGATCGCGAGCGTCCGGTTCGCCGGCTTCCCGTCGGGCGTCTGCTCCTGCCACGTCGCGGCGCGCGTGTCGACGATCCGCTTCGCGATCATCTCCATCGCGTCCTCGAGCGAGAGCTCCTCCCACTCCGTCCCGTGCGGACGCCGGTACTTGACCTTGTACTCGCGCAGCGGGCTCTGGGCGTAGCTCTTCGACGCCTGGCCCTTCGGGCAGAGGCGGCCGCGGGAGATCGGGCTCTTCGGGTCGCCCTCGATGTGGGTGATCTCGCCGTCCTTGACGTAGACGAGCTGCCCGCAGCCGACGGCGCAGTAGGGGCAGATCGACTCGACGACCCGCTCCGCCTCGTCGATCCGCGGCGTCAACGTCCGCGAGCGGGGCGACTGCACCGAGGGCCCGAGGCCGAGCGGGTCCCCTTGGCGGAGTTGGCGCAGCAGCGGCCAGTCCGCAAGCAGGTCGGTGAGCGCCATACCGAATCCTTCGTTTCTGGTCAGGAGCCGCGAAAAACCTCAGGTGACCCCAAAGAAATCCTGCACTTTGCGGCATACCGGCGACGGGAAGGAGTCCGTTGTACCCGTGACGTCGAAACTGCGAAGGAGGAGAAAAGTGAGCACGATCGACGAACGACGGGCGCGCGCCTCAGCGGGGGTCGTGTCCAGAGACGAGGAAGCCTGGGAGGACGGGTTCGCGAGGCCGCGCGTCTTCCTGATGCCGATCGCGGCGCCGTCTGCGCTGGGGCTGGGCGGATTCTCCGTCGCCACGCTGATGGTGGCGCTGATCCAGGCGGGCTGGCTGGGCAGTTGGACGGACATGCCCGTCGTCGCGATCTTCTGCCTCACCTTCGGAGGGATCGCGCAGTTCGCCGCCGGCATGTGGTCCTACCGGGCGCGTGACATCGTGGCGACGCTCGCACACGGGACCTGGGGAGCGTTCTGGATCGCCTTCGGCATCCTGAACATCTTCATCATCACCGGGCACCTGCCGCCCGCGCCGCACCACGCGGACTACGCGCTCGGCCTCTGGTTCCTCGGTCTCGCCTACATCACGCTGATTCCCGCGCTCGCGTCGATGGCGCACAACCTCGGCATCTCCGCCGTGTTGTGGACGCTGGCCGCAGGCTCGGGCCTGACCAGCGCGGGCTGGTTCCTCGGCGGCATCGGCAACGGCTGGCTCGGAGCAGGCGGCGTCCTGTTCGTGATCTCCGCCGGCCTCGCCGCGTACGTCGTGCTGGCGATGTGCCTGATGGCCGTGACGAAGCGGGCGATCCTGCCGACCGGCGAGCTGAAGGCCGCCGCGAACGTGCCGGGCCGGAAGCCGCTCCGCGCCGTCGAGCTCGAGTGGGCCGAGCCGGGGATCAAGCAGGGCCAGTAGCAGCAGGTTCAACCGCACAGCCCAGAGGGGATACGCCGCGGCGTGAAGCACGCCGCGGCGTTTCTCTCGACGGCGGTCGTCCTCTGGTGGCTGTGGCAGGCGCTCGTCGGGACGTGGGACCACTACGACTGGCTGTTCGCCGCCGCCGGCGCGCTCGTCGCCGGCGCGATCGGCGAGCTCGCCGCGACGCGGACGAAGGGCCGGGCGCCGCTCCCGCTCGCGATCCTCGCCTCGGCCCCGAGCGCGCTCGGCATGGTCGTCGTCGACTTCGGGCTCGTCATGTACGCGCTCGTCCGGCGGCGCCGCGGCGTCGTCCGCGAGACGCGCTTCGACCATCCCGACACGTTCGCGTTCCGGGCGTGGGCGACGCTCGTCGCCGACTGGAGCCCGAACGCCTTCGTGATCGACGTCGGCGACGGGAAGTCCGTCACCCACCACCTGGTGCCGGACGACCGCTCGCAGAGCCCGGTATGAACGCGTTCGTCTGGGCCGCGACCGGGCTCGTCGTCCTGATCCTCCCGCTGCTCGCCGTGGCGGCGCTGCGCCGGCCGATCGACGGCCTCGTCGCGCTCGAGCTGGGGGGAGTCCTGCTGACGCTGACGCTGCTCTGCCTCGCGGAGGGCTTCCACCGCTCGTTCGAGTACGCGGTCGCGATCATGGCCGGCGTCCTCTCGACGATCAGCGGCCTCGTCTTCGCGCGCTTCCTCGGGAGATGGCTGTGACGAACGTCGCGGTCGACGTGCTGCTCGCGGTCGGGGTCGCGCTCGAGGCGGCGTGCGTCGCGGGCGTCCTGATCATGCCGACGACGTTCGACCGGCTCCACTACGTCGGCGCCGCGACCACCGTGCCGGCGTTCTGCATCCTGGCCGCCGTCCTCTGCCGCGAGCACCTGTCCTCCGGCGGCATCGAGGCGATCGCGGCGGTCGGGCTCGTCTTCTTCCTCTTCCCGGTCCTGCTGACCGCGACCGCACGGGCGATCCAGAAGACCGAGAGGCGCGGCGGGTCGTGATCCTCGCGTCGCTCCATCCCCTGCAGTACGCGATCTTCGGGCTCGTCGCGCTCGCGGCGACGACGGTCGTGCTGACGCGGGACGTGCAGCGGCAGATCGTCGTCAACGGCGTCTACGGGATCCTGCTCGTGATCCTCTTCGTCGTCCTGGCCGCGCCGGACGTCGCGCTGTCGATGCTGGTCGTCTCGAGCGTCGGCTATCCGCTCGTGGTGCTGATCGCGATCGCGAAGAGCAGGGACAGGTGAGCAGGCGCGTCCGGATCGGGGTGTTCCTGCCGGCGGCCGGCCTCTTCGGCTTCCTGATGGCGTGGGCCCTCGTCGGCCTCCCCTCGTTCGGCGACTACCGCGGCCCGTACGGCTACCTCCTCAACCGCGTCGTCGTGCCGGAGCGCCACATGACGAACGTCGTCACGGCGACCGTGTTCGACTACCGCGGCTTCGACACGATGGGCGAGGAGTTCATCCTCTTCGCCGCGGTGATGGGCGTCGTGCTGCTGCTGCGCAGCGAGGACCGCGAGCAGCCGGACGAGTCGATGGACTCGGTCGGAAGCGACGGCGTCCGCGTCGGCGGCACCCTCGCCGTCGGCGTGTGCGTGCTCGTGTCGCTGTGGCTGATCTCGTACGGCTTCGTCACCCCCGGCGGCGGCTTCCAGGGCGGCGCGGCGCTCGCGTCCAGCGTGCTGCTCGTCTTCCTCGTCGCGAGCCACAGGGCGTGGAGCGGCGTCGTCTCCGAGGAGGTGCTCGACCCGTTCGACGGGATCGGCGCCGGCGGCTACGTCGTGATCGGGCTCGGCGCGCTGATCGGCGGTCTGCCGTTCCTGACGAACGTGCTCGGGCCCGGCGTCGCCGGGACGATCTGGTCGGGCGGCAGCGCGGCGTTCGTCAACTGGTCGGCGGGCATCGAGGTGGCCGCCGCGAACATCCTCCTCTTCTCGGAATTCCTGCACGAGTACGTCGTGCCGCTCGCCGGGGAATGAGCGTCCTTCCCTACCTCGTCGCCGGGTGGATCTGCGTGATCGGCCTCTACGGCATCGTCACGAGCCGGAACCTGATCCACCTCGCGCTCTGCTTGACGGTGACGCAGTCGTCGACGTACGTGCTGCTGCTCTCGGTCGGCTACGTGAAGGGCGGCGGCCCGCCGATCTTCAAGGGCGTCGAGCTCGGGACGACCGCGGTCGATCCCGTCGTCCAGTCGCTGACGTTGACGGACATCGTCGTCAGCCTCACCGTCCTCGCGCTGATCCTCGCGCTCGCGCTCGACGTCCACGACGAGATCGACACGGTCGATCCCGACCGGATCGTGGAGCAGCGGGGATGAGCTGGCTGCTGCCGCTGCCGGTGGTGATCCCGCTGCTCGGAGCCGCGGTCAACGCGGCCCTCGACCACGTGACGCCCCGCTGGCTCCACGATGCCGTGTCGCTCGCGGCCGTGGTCGCCGCGTTCGGGTTCGCGGTCGCGGTCCTCCTCTCGTCGATGTCGAGCGAGCCGCTGCACTGGTTCGGCGGCTGGACGCCGCGGAGCGGAATCGCCGTCGGCGTCGGCTTCGCCGCCGACCCGCTCGGCGCAGGGTTCGCCGTCCTGGCGTGCGGGCTGACGCTGGCCTCGCTCGTCTACTCGCTCGCGTTCGTCGACGCCTCCAAGCGGAGCTACGACATCCTCCTGTGCGCGCTCTGCGGAGCGCTCTGCGGCTTCACGCTCACCGCCGACCTCTTCAACATGTTCGTCTGGCTCGAGCTGCTCGGGGTTGCGTGCTACGCGCTCACCGGCTTCTACGTCAGGCGCACCGGCGCGCTCCAGGGAGCGCTCAACTTCGCGATCGTCAACACGGTCGGCGGCTACTTCGTCCTGCTCGGGATCGGGCTCCTGTATGCACGGACGGGCGCGCTCAACCTGGCGCAGATCGGCCGCACGCTGGCCGGAGAGCCCGCCGGCGGGCCTGCGGTCATCGCGATGACGCTCGTCTTCTGCGGCTTCCTCTGCAAGGCCGCCGTCGTCCCGTTCCACTTCTGGCTCGCCGACGCCTACGCCGCCGCCCCGGCTCCCGTCTGCCTGATCTTCGCCGGGGTCGTCACCGACATCGGCCTGTTCGGAGTCGCTCGCGTCTGGTTCACCGTCTTCGACGCGCCCTTCGGCGCGCAGCAACGCTTCGTCGGCGACGCGCTGCTGTGGGTCGGGATCGTGACGGCGCTCGTCGGCGGGCTGATGGCGCTCGTGCAGTCGCAGCTGAAACGGCTGCTGTCGTTCTCCGTCGTCTGCCACATCGGGATCATGCTCGCGGGCGTCGGGCTGCTCTCGTCGAAGGGCGTGGCCGGCGCAGCCTCGATGCTGCTCGCCCACGGGCTCGTCACCGGTGCGCTCTTCCTCGCGGCCGGCGTGCTCGCGGTGCGCGAGCCGCTGCGGTGGACGTCGTTCCTCTGGTTCGCCGGCGCGATCGCTCTCATCGGCCCGCCGTACGTCGGCGTCTACATGGGGCACGCGCTGATCGACGACGCCGCCGTCGAGCTGGGACGGCAATGGGTGCAGCCGCTGCTGTGGCTGGCCGGCGCGCTCGCCGGGGCCGCGATTCTCCGCGCCGGCGCGCAGGTGTTCCTCGGGCTCTCGAAAGAGGACTACGACCACGGGATCGCAGAGCGGGAGGACGCCTTCGTTCCGCTGCTCGTGGCGATCCCGACGGTGCTCGTCGTGCTCGGGTTCGCCGTCGGTCTCGTGCCCGGCCTGACGCAGCGCATCGTCTACGGCGCCGACCGCTTCCGCGATCGCGCCGCCTACGCGAACCGCGTCCTCCACGGGCTCGGCGTGCGTCACACCGCGCAGATCCCGCTGACGTTGCTGCACACGTCGCTCGAGAGCATCCTCTACGGCTGCGGAGCGCTCGTCGTCGCGGTGTCGCTGGCGGCCTTCGCCGTGCTGCGTCCGAACGAGGCGCGTACGCGGGTCTTCGAGCCGGTCGTCTGGCCGCTGCGCCGGTTGCAGACCGGAGTGATCGGCGACTACGTGATGTGGATCGTCGTCGGCGTCGCCGTCATCGGCGGCGTCTGGGCGGTGACGCTTCGCTGAGCGGCGGCGACCGGGATCGGGAGCGGGAGCCGGGCTGGCACGGGCACTACCGCCGCGGGCTCGGCAGCGCGCTCCGGCAGAACCAGGTCGCCTACTCCTACTCGGTGACGCTGACAGCGCTCTTCGGCGTCGTCGCCGACCAGAGCGGGGCGCCGAAGGTGGGCGAGTGCTTCCTCTTCGTCCTCGGCGCGGCCGTCGCGTTCGCCGTCGTGAACGCGTCGGTGACACCGGCACGACGCCGGCGGGATCGACGGCGGGGTCGACCAGCCCTAGTGGTTGCGGAGCGCGTCGATCAGCTCCTCCTTGTTCAGCTTCGAGTGCCCCTCGATGCCGATCTCCGAGGCGCGCTCGTGCAGCTCCTCCACGGTCCGGTCCTCGTAGTTCGACGCGTGGCCGCCCCTGGAGCCCGTCTCGCTGCGGCTGCCGGAGTTCGCGATCCGCGCCGCCTTCTCCTTGCTCGCCCCCTCGCGCCGGAGCGCCTCGTACTGCTCGTCGTCCTTGATCTGGTTTCCGTGATCTTTCGCCATGCATGCTCCTTCCCGCTCAGCGCAACATCGACACCGCGACTCCCGCCGCCGCGGCGACCGCGCCGCCGACGGCCGCGACGACCGGGCGACGGTGCTTCGAGATCCAGAGGACCGGGCTGTGCGCGTGCGCCTTCGAGTCGAAGTCGCCGTGCGCGCCCGGGTCGCGGGGCAGGGGCTCGAACAGGTTCCCCTGCCGCGGCGGGTCGATCTGCTGCTGCGTCTGCTGCCCGCTCACGCCCGTCTTCGCCATGTACCAGTCGCCCAGCCACGGCGCGAACCGCTCGCCCACGATCGTGTACACCGTCGGCGCGCCGACGAAGACCTGGCGCCGGCGCCGGTCGTGCGCCGCGTAGTGGACCGCGTCCGCGGCGACCTCGGGCTGGTAGATCGGCGGCACGGGCATCGGCTTCTTCGGCATCTTCGAACGGCAGTGGTCGAACTGGGGCGTGTTCATCCCCGGCAGCTGGACCATCGGCATGTGGATGTTCGCGCCCTTGTGCTTCAGCTCCGTCCGCACCGACTCCCAGAAGCCCTTCATCGCGTGCTTGGCGCCGCAGTACGGCGACTGGAGCGGGATGCCGCGGTACGCCATCGCCGACCCGACCTGCACGATCGTGCCCCGGTCGCGCGGCAGCATCCGCTTCAGCGCGACCTTCGTCCCCCAGACGGCGCCGAGGTACGTCACCTCGGTCGCGCGCCTGAACTCGTCGGGCTCGATGTCCTCGAAGAAGGCGAAGACCGTGGTCATCGCGTCGTTGATCCAGATGTCGATCTCCCCGAAGACGTCCTCGGTCGCGGCGGCCGCCGCCTCGACGGCGTCGTACTCGGAGACGTCCGTCGGCAGCGGGAGCGCCCGGCCGCCCAGCCGCTCGACCTCCTTCGCCGCCGCGTCGAGCCCCTCGCGGCCGCGGGCGAGCAGCGCGACGTGCGCGCCCTCGCGCGCGAATCGCTCGACGATCGCGCGGCCGACGCCGGACGTCGCGCCGGTCACGACCACCACCTCGGGCTTGCGCTCGCTCATCTCGATCCTCCGTCGTCTCTCTCGGCGTCGTTGACAGTCGTGGCGGCGCGGATCAGCGAGAGGTGCGTCAGCGCCTGCGGGAAGTTCCCGAGCAGCTCGTGCGTCGCGGGGTCGATCTCCTCCGAGTAGAGGCCGACGTCGTTCGCGAGCGCGAGCAGGTCCTCCATCGTCCGGCGCGCCTCGTCGACGCGGCCGGCCTTCGCGAGCGCGGCCGCCAGCCAGAACGAGCACGCGAGGAAGCAGCCCTCCTGCTCGCGCATGCCGCTGTAGCGGTAGATTAGCGGCCCTTCGGCCGTCAGCTCGCGCTGCAGCGCCGCGATCGTCGAGCGCCACCGCTCGCCGGCGGGGTCGCCGAACCCGGAGTGCTGGCCGAGCAGGACGGCGCAGTCGAGGTCGTCGCTGCCCGCGTAGAACGTGTAGCTCTGCTTCTCCTCCGACCAGCAGCGCGCGTCGACGAACGCGGCGATCTGCTCGCTCTCGCCGCGCCAGCGGTCGAGGTCGTCGCGCGGGACGAGGCCGCGCTCGGCGAGCTGGACGGCGCGCCTCAGCGCGAGCCAGCACGAGAGCTTGGAGCTCGTGTAGGGACGGTTCTCGCCGAGCTCCCAGAGCCCCGCGTCGTCGTTGCGCCAGACCCGGCAGACGAACGACGCCGACTCGGCGAGGCGCCGTCCGGTGCCGCGGTCGATCAGGTTGCCCTGCTCGACGTAGTTCCAGACCGTGTCGAAGAGGTCGCCGAAGTTGCCGAGCTGAAGCTGGGTCGAGGCGCCGTTGCCGCGGCGCACCGGCTGCGACCCGCGGTAGCCGTTCAGCGGCAGGGTCTCCGTCGTCCGCGGCACGCTCCCGTCGAGCGCGTAGAACGGCTGCAGGCGCGGATGCGTCTTCGCGCTCGCCTCGAGCAGCCACGAGAGCGAGGCGTGCACCTGCTCGCGCAGCCCCAGCTCGACGAGCGCGTCGAGCGCGAAGCACGTGTCGCGGATCCAGCAGAAGCGGTAGTCGTAGTTCCGGTCGCCGCCGATCCGCTCGGGAAGGGCCGTCGTCGCGGCGGCCGCGACCGCCCCGGACGGGGCGTACGTGAGCAGCTTGAGCGCGAGCGCGCTCCGCTCGACCGCGTCCGGCCAGGGGCCGTCGTAGTCCCGGCCCTCGACCCAGCGCCGCCAGGCGGCCGCCGTCCCGGCGAGGCGCGTCTCGATCTCCTCCCGCTCCGGCCGCGGGAGCGGCTCGTGGTCGGTCGCGACGCAGGCGACGAGGCCGGTGTCGCCCTCGCCGAGCTCGATCGACCCCGCGACGGAGTCGCTCGTGCACAGCGGCGTGCCGGCGTCCCAGGCGAGCACCGCGAGGTTGAGCCGGCGGCCGCTCGCGACCGGCGTGCCGTCCCGCTCGAAGACCTCGACGTCCTCCTGCGCGAGCCCGAACCGCGGCTCCACCGTCCAGCTCAGGCGAACCGTCCCCGACACGCACTCGAACGAGCGGGCGAGCTCCACCCACGGCACGAGGCCGCCGTCCTGGAGCGTCAGCGCGTCGACGACCCGCAGCTCGCCGGAGTCGCACGTGTAGGTCGTCTCGAGCACGTTCGTCCGCTCGAGATACCGGCGCCGGACGGCCGCGTCGCCCTCGGGGGCGAGGCGGAAGCGGCCGGCGCGCTCGGCGTCGAGGACGGCGCCGAACGCGGCGCTCTGGTCGATCGTCGGCAGCGGCAGCCAGTCGATCGAGCCGTCGAGCGCGACCAGCGCCACCGTCCGGCCGTCGCCGATCGCGGCGTAGTCGCCGATGCGCGCGTAGCCGTCGACGCGCGCCGGCGCCCTCGTGGTGTGCTCCCTGCCCGCCTTCGTGGCCATCGGTGACTCTTCTGACCGGCGCTGCGAGCGCCGAAAACAGAGGATCTGCTGAGGCTTCCGAGGTACGCTTGAGGAATGAAGCTCGCCGCAGTCGCGGCCGTCCTCCTGGCGGGCACGGCCACCGCGGCGCTCGACCTGCGCACCGTCGTCCTCAAGCCGGCGCAGGTCGGCAAGGGCTACCAGCTCTACGCGCGTCCCGACGGCTTCGGCGTCAAGGCGGCGCCGACGCTCGACCTGTGCGGCAAGCCGTCGAGCTACCCGAGCGAGAAGCTGCGCGCCGACCGGCTGCAGGTCGACTACCAGAAGAAGAGGTCGAAGCTCCTGCTCTCGCTCGAGGTCGTGCGCTACAAGCCGGGCGGCGCGAACCAGGCGCTGCGCGAGGTTCGCAGCCACGCGGTCGGCTGCCCGCACCATCCGATCGCGACCGGCTTCCCCGGCGCCGGCCCGCTGCGCTTCACGATCACGCAGCTGCACGACGCGAAGCTCGCGAAGGGCTACGTCGCGGTGCGCGTGCGCGCGGTCGGCAAGCTCACGAACGGCACGCACGTCGACCAGACGTCGTACGCCGTCTACCAGCGCGTCGGCGACGTGCTCTCCGGCGTCTACAGCTCCGGCCCGAACACGCGTGCGCAGCAGGCGTTCGCGCTGCACGCCGCGGAGGCGAGCGCACGGCTCCTGCAGAAGGTCGCCCACGCGCCGAAGGGACCTCCCGCGTAGGCGGTACCTTTGGGCCGGTGGAAGGGGAGGAAGTCCACCTCGGACGCGTCGGCGTCGTCGAGGACGTCGGAGCCGACGTCGACGAAGAGCTCTGGAGGGGCGAGGACGGCGAGACGCATGCCGGCTGGTACTGCGTGCGCACCGATCCGTTCCCGTGTCCCGCCGCGGGCTGCGGCTTCGTCGCCGAGTTCATGACCGCCGCGCACCTCGTGCTCGTGTGGCAGGAGCGCGACGACCCCAATCTGCTCCGGCACGCGCAGCGCGCGAAGGAGGTCGGGCGCAACCCGCGCGTCGTCACGTACGAGCCCGCGTACGGCCCGAGCGCGTCGTACTACGCGTGGGAGGCGGCGGGACGGCCGGTGCACGGGGTCCGCAACACCGCGTGATGACGCTCGGCGTCGAGGAGGAGCTGATGATCCTCGACGCGGACACCTTCGAGCCCGTCGCGGCCTCGCACCTGCTCGTCGGCGAGCTCGACGCCGGCACGCTGAAGACGGAGCTGCACGCGTCGGTGGTCGAGCTGACGACGCCCGTGTGCGCGGACGTCGGGGAGGTGGTCGCGTCGCTGCGCGCGCTGCGGCAGGCGGCGGCTGCGCGCGCTGCCGAGCACGGGCTCGTCGTCGCCGCCGGCGGCTCGCATCCGACGGCGTCGCTCGAGTCGCTCCCGGTCGTGCAGGAGGAGCGCTACCTGTCGATGATCCGCGACATCGGCTGGGCGGCGCGGCGGCAGGGCGTCAACGGGCTGCACGTGCACGTCGGCGTCCCCTCGACCGACGAGTGCTGGGAGCGGCTCGACTCGGTGCTCGGCTGGCTGCCGGCGGTGCTCGCGCTCTCGTGCAACTCGCCGTTCGTCGACGGCGTCGAGACGGGGATGCTCTCGAACCGCGCCGCGATCCTCGCCGAGCTGCCGCGCGGCGGCGCGCCGCCGGCCTTCGCGTCGTTCGCGGACTGGCAGGCGTGGGTCGACCGGCTCGCGGGCCTCGGCGTGCTCGCCGACTACACCCGGCTCTGGTGGGACGCGCGCCCGCACCCGCGGCTCGGAACGCTCGAGATCCGCATCGCCGACCAGCCGACGTCGCTCGAGCGGGTGGAGCTCGTCGTCCGCGCGGTCCGCGACCTCGTCGAGCGCGTGCCGTCGCGGACGACGCCGCGCGGGGACTACCTGCAGAACCGCTGGGCGGCGGCGCGCTCGGGCGTCGACGCGCAGCTGATCCATCCCGACGGCACGCGGCTCGCGACGGTGGCGGAGCTGCTCGGATTCGAGCCGCCGCCGCCGGAGGCGACGCTGCGGCGGAGCGCGGCGGAGCTCGCGGCGGAGACGCTACGGTTCTGACGTGGCGACCGTCTCGGAGACGATCCAGGTCAGCGGCGTCCGCTGCGAGCGGTGCGTGAGCCGGCTCGCCGCCGCGCTGACCGGGCACGAGGGGCTCGAGGCCGCGAACGCGAACCTGCTCGGCCAGGTGACGCTCGCCTGGGACGACGAGCAGACGTCGCGCGAGCAGCTCGTCGCCGCGATGGCCGACGCGGGCTTCCGCGAGATCGCCGCCGTCTAGGAGTCCTCTTCCGCACCCTCGTCGGTGTCGGTGACGGCCTGCGGGTCGCCCCAACCGCGGTGCGTGCCGGTGGTCGCGGGCGCGTCGTTCCGCCCCTCTCCCGGCCGCGTCCCGCCCTGCTCCCGGTCCTGCTCGTCCTTGTAGCTCTCGCCTGACAGCTCGGTCATGCCGACGTCGTACCCGGCGCGCGGGGAATCACACGAGGCCCGCGGACGTTGTGTGTACCGTGGTCTGCGTGACCGACGATCCGACCCGGATCGCGACCGAGGCGCGCGACCGGGTGCGCTTCGAGGAGGAGGCGCTCGCGCTCGCCGACCAGGTGTTCCGCGTCGCGCGGCACCTCGCCGGCTCGCGCGAGGACGCCGAGGAGCTCGTGCAGGAGACGTACGCGCGCGCGTTCCGCAGCTGGCGGTCGTACACGCCGGGGACGAACCTGCGCGCGTGGCTGCTGCGCATCCTCACGAACCTGAACATCGACCGCGGCCGCCGCTCCCAGCGCGCGCCGCAGACGACGCCGCTCGAGGCGAACGACTACTACCTGTACGACAAGCTCGCCGCCGATGCGGACGGCGGCGGGACGGCTGACGAGGAGCGCGTCGTGGAACGGCTGTCGCAGGACGACATCGTCTCGGCCCTGTCCGCCGTGCCGCACGACTTCCGCGACGTGATCGTGCTCGTCGACATCGGCGACTTCAGCTACCAGGACGCCGCCCAGATCCTCGACATCCCGATCGGGACGGTGATGTCGCGGCTGCACCGGGGCCGGCGCATCCTGAAGCGCGAGCTCGCCGAGAGCGTCCTGGAGGACGTGACATGACCGACGTGGAGAAGGATCCCTGCGCGCACTGCGAGGAGATGATGCAGCCGTACCTCGACCACATCCTGACGGAGCAGGAGCGGATCGAGGCGGAGGCGCATCTCGACGAGTGCGACTGGTGCCGGCGCCGGTACCGGTTCGAGGAGAGCCTGCGCGTCTACGTGCGCCAGGCGGTCGCGGAGCCGATGCCGGAGGAGCTGAAGCGGAAGCTCGCGGCACTGCGGATCCCGCTGAACTAATCGTCGCTCAGCAGATCCCGCCCGCGGGCGAGCTGGTTCTCGACGAGGTAGCTCGGCGGGCAGTCGACGCTGCGCCTCGACGCGGTGGAAGGTCAGGACGTCGGAACCTTGCGTGCGAGCTCCGTGCGCGACCGGACGCCGAGCTTCGCGTAGATGTGCGTCAGGTGGCTCGCGACCGTGCGCTCCTCGAGGAAGAGCGCCCTGGCCACCTCGCGGTTCGTGCGGCCCCCGGCGACGAGCTCGGCGACGCGCCGCTCCGCCGCCGTGAGCCCGTGCTCGCGCGTGCGCCCGCCGATGCGCCCGAGCTCCCGCGCTGCGGCCTCCGTCCACGTCGCGGCGCCCAGCCGGCCGAACGCCGTGCGCGCCTCCTCGATCGCGGCCCGCGCGGCCGCCTTCTGCCGCGCGCGCCGGCGGACGACGCCGAGCGCGAGCAACGTTCGCGCGCGGCCGAACGCGTCGTCGACTCGCTCGTGCTCGCCGACGGCGCGCTCGAGCAGCACGAGCGCGCCCGCGACGTCCCCTTCGGCGGCCGCGAGGAGGCCGCGGCAGCGGGTCGCGCGCGCCAGGACGCCCGCACGCCGGAGCCGCCGGGCGGCGGCCTCCCAGCCGTCGAGCACCGCCCGCGCCTCCTCGACCCGGCCGAGCTCGAGCAGCGCCTGAACGAGCTCGTCGGTCCACTCCCGGTTCGTCGGCTCGCCCCAGCCGAGCGCGTCGGCCTGCCGCTCGGCCTGCAGGAGCCGGCGTGCTCCTTCCTCGGTGTCGCCGCCCCAGTACGCGACGATCCCGACGACGGCGAGGTGCTTCGGCGGGTGCAGGCCGAGCTGTTCCTCGGCGAGTGCGAGCGCGCGGGTCGAGTGCTCGCGCGCGACCTCGAGCCGGCCGAGGCGCAGCGCGGCGAGCGCGACCGGCAGATGGGACTGCGGCGTCTCGAGCCCGTACTGGAGCCGTAGCTCGTAGGCCGCGTCCGCGTGCTCGGCCGCCAGCGCCCAGTTCCCGGCGTCGAGCTCGAGCCACGCGAGCTCGCCGAGCAGCAAGGCTGCCCACAGCTCGTCGCGCTCCCGCCACGCCAGGTATTCGGCCTCGAGGAGCGACCGCGCTCCGTCGAGATCGCCGACGAGGCTTCGGACGGTGGCGAGCCCGGCGATCGGCTTCCGCCGGAGCGCGGGGTCGGCGAGCGTCTCGGCAAGCTCGTACGCCTCCAGCGCGTGCGCGGCGGGCGTTCCGCGGCCGGTCGAGGCCTCCAGGAAGGTCAGCACGTCGAGTGCCTCGATGCGCAGTCCGGCGTCGCCGAGCTGCTCGGCCAGCCGGAGCGCGCGCCGCGCGGGCTCGAGCGCCCGGACGAACCCCTGCCGGAACCGCGTGGCCTCCGCGAGGCGTGTCAGCACGGTCGCCAGCAGGGCCGGAGCCCCTTCGGCGTCGGCGAGCGCCTGCTCGAGCAGCTCGGCGGCGCGGTCGACGCTCTCCAGCTCGGAGAGGAGCACGAGCAGCTCGGCGCGGGCGGGCCCGCGCGCGGTCTCCCCGAGCAGCTCGAGCGCGATCGTGCGGGCGCGGAGCCACTCGCCGGCGAGGCCGTTCGCACGTGCCGCGGCGACCGCACGGCGGTGGTGGTCGTCCGTTGCGTCCGCGGGCGTCAGACGTAACGCGTGCTCGGCGAGCTCGGCCGCCGCAGCCGCGGCGCCGCGACCTGCCGCGAGCCGGGCCGCCTCCTCGAGCTCCGCCGCGACCGCCGCGTCCGCGTGCGCCGTCGAGAGCGCGGCGTGGCGCGCCCGCGCGAGGGGGTCGTCGCCGAGCCGCGCGACGCGCGCGTGCAGCCGGCGGCGCTCGTCGCGGTCCTCCGGATAGAGGGCCGCCGCGAGCAGCGGATGCGCGAAACGGAGCCGGCCGCCGTCGCGGACGACGACGTGCGCTTCGAATGCCGGCACCAGCGCTTCCGCCACGACTCCCGCCTGCTCGAGCAGCTCGGTCGTGGGGGAGCCGAGCGCGGCCGCGACGGCGAGTGCGTCGCGCGTCGCCGGCGGAAGCCCGTCGGTACGCGAGCGGAGCAGGCTCTCGAGCGTCGGCGGTACCGGCAGCGGCTCGAGCGGGTCGGCGTGCTCGCCGACCGCGCGCGCGAGCTCGAGCGCGTAGAACGGGTTGCCGCCGGAGCGCTCGTGGATGTGGAGCAGGGTCTGGCGCTGGAAGGGCGTGCCCGTCGCGTCGCGGAGCACCCGGTGCAGAGCGCCGACGGTCAGCGGGCCGACGCGGACGCGTACCACGTGCTCCTGTCCCCGCTCGAGCGCCGACGGCTCGGTCCGCCGCGTGAGCAGCACCCGTACGCTGCTCCGCCGCAGCGCGAAGGCGAGCGCGCGCGCCGACGCGTGGTCGAGCCAGTGGGCATCGTCGACGGCGGCGAGGACGGGTCCGCGCCGCGCGAGCAGCTGTAGCGTGTCCTGCGTTGCCACGGCGAGCGCGCGCTCGTCGAGCGGCTCACCGCGCTCCCGGAGCAATGCGACCTCGAGCGCGCGCCGCCGCGGCGCCCGGAGCTCCGGCAGCACCTCGTCGAGCACCGGCTCCAGCAGGTCGCCGAGCCCGGCATGCACGAGCTGCTGCTCCGCCTCGGCCGGTCGCGCGACGAGCACGAGCGCACCGGCCTCGCGCGCCCCGTCCACACCCGCCTGCCAGAGGGTCGACTTGCCGATCCCCGGCTCGCCCTCGAGCACGAGCGTGCCGGCGCCGTCCCCCGCGTCCGTGACGAACGGAAGCAGGACGCCAAGCTCCTCGTCCCTGCCGACGATCTCCGACACCTGTCCGGAGATCGTGCTCCCTGCGACGGCGTTTTCCTAGGGGCCGATCGCCTTTTCCGGGCCGACGATCACGACGAGCCGCCTCGGGTCGTCGCCGCCCGGCAGCGGCTGCAGCGGCACGTCGAGCGACTTCGCCAGGCGCAGGCCGATCGCCTCGCCGCCGGGCGGGTAGTAGACCTGCGTCTGCGGATACGTGAAGCTCGACGCCTTGGCGACCTTCGCGATCCGGTAGCCCTGCGCCTGGATGTGGCTGGCGACGGTGCGCGTCCACACGTAGTCGCCGCTGCCGTTGAGGACGACGACCTTGATCGCCCACGGCGCCGGCAGCGTCGTCGCCGCCGAGGCCGACGCGGACGCCTTCTGCTTCGACGACGAGGACGACTCGCTGCGCGCGAACGCGATCGCGAGCACTGCGGCGAGGATCAGCGCGGCGAAGGCGGTGATCGCGCCGAACCGGCGCAGCGGGTTGACCTCGAGCGGCTTCGGCGGCACGGGCAGCCCCGCCAGCTCGAGCGCCTCGCGGTGCTCGATCCCGAGCGCGGTCGCGTAGAGCAGCGTCGCGAGCAGCGCCCGGTCGGCCGTCGGGAAGCGGTACAGCCGGCCCTCCTCGAGCCAGCGCACCTCCTCCGGCGGCAGGTCGGCCCGCTTCGCCGCCTCCTCGACCGTCAGCTGCCGGTGCACGCGGGCGCGCGCCAGCGGCGACTCGTCGGCGCTCGGGACGGCTTCGAGGATGCGGGCCTGCTCCATCGGCTTCCTCGATTCGCGCTCTTCCCCGTCAGCCCTCTCGTCTATCCACGTCGCCGGGCGGGCGCAGGTCGTCGCAGGGGACGAG
>DASSSR010000043.1:0-29734 GCA_035708345.1 Gaiellaceae bacterium | reverse complement strand
ATCTCCTCGACGCTGCGGCGGTCGTCGCCGGCCGGCGTCGGCTCCTCGCCGTTCGCGATCGCCTCGAGCGCGGGCGAGAGCGGGAAGCGGTCCGGGTAGGCGGCGTGCATCGTCTCGAGCACGTGCAGCGCGACCTTCGGCCCGACCATCGTCAGCAGGACGGACGGCGCCATCGGCATCCCCAGCCCGAGCATCGCCTCGTCCGTCTCCTCGGTCGTGTTGCCGCGCTCGACCGCGTCCATCAGCACCCGCGAGACGCGGGTGAGGATGCGGTTGACGACGAAGCCGGGCGAGTCGCCGACGATGACGCCGCGCTTGCGCAGCCGCTTGACGACGTCCCACGCCGTCGCGAGCGCCTCGTCGCTCGTCGCGCCGTGCCGGACGATCTCGACGAGCGGCATCAGCGCGACCGGGTTGAAGAAATGCAGCCCGACGTCGGCGCCCATCTCCTCGACCGAGAGCGATGACGTGTTCGTGGCGAGGATCGCCTCCGGCGCGACCTCGCGCACGGCCGCGAACACCTCGCGCTTCACGTCGAGCTTCTCGAAGACCGCCTCGAGCACGAGGTCGCAGCCGGCGAACTGGTCCCAGCCGGTGCCGCCGTCGACGAGCGTCGCCAGGAAGGGCTTCCGCTCGGCGACGTCGTCGCGGATCGTCTGCAGCGCCTCGGCGACGCGCGACTGCTCGAGGTCGCGCAGCACGACCGGCACCTCGAGCCGCTTGACGAAGAGCGTGGCGATCTGCGTCGCCATCAGGCCGGCGCCGACGATCCCGACCTTCTGGATCCGCCGCGGCTTCGCGTCCGGCAGTGCCGGCGGCTTCTTCGAGCGGCGCTCGACGACCGTGAACGCGTACGCGGACGCCTGCGCCTGGTCGGAGACGAGCAGTTCCGCCATCGCGTCCTCCTCGGCGGCGTAGCCCTCCTCGAGCGTCCACCGCTGCGCGCCGGCGATCAGGTCGAGCGCGACGTACGGCGCCCGCGTCGCGGCGTGCACGGCGTCGTCCACCCGCGACCGCGCCTTCCGCAGCACCGTCTCGACGTCCGACCAGTCCGGCTCCTCCCGCGCAAGTAACAGGCTGTTACTTGCGAGTTCACGGGCGAGCTGCAGGGACTCGTCGAGGAACTCGACCGGCTCGAGCAGCCGGTCGACGATGCCGAGCTCGAACGCGTCGGCCGCCTTCAGCAGCCGGTTCTGGCGCAGCGGGTTGAGGACGATCACCTTCGCCGCCGTCTCCGGGCCGACGAGCTTCGGCAGCAGCTGCGTCCCGCCCCAGCCCGGGATGATCGACAGCGCCACCTCCGGGAAGCCGATGTGCCGGACGTTCGACGCGAGCGTCCGCGCGGTGCAGTGCAGCGCGAGCTCGAGCCCGCCGCCGAGCGCGGCGCCGTTGATCGCGGCGACGGTCGGGAACGGCAGCGAGCGGATCCGCGAGAAGAGCCCGTGCCCGGCGCGGATGCCCTCGCGCGGGTCCTCGACCTCGCCGAACTCGTCGATGTCCGCGCCGACGCAGAAGACGAAGGGCTTGCCCGTGAAGACGGCTGCCTCCCAGTCGCCGTGCTCGAGCGCGTCGAGCACCTCGATCGCCGACTCGAAGGCGCTCCGGCCGAGCGTCGTCGGCTTGCGGTAGTCCTCGCCGTTGTCGATCGTGACGAGCGCGATCTTGCCGGCGGGGTTCAGCTTGAAGACGGTGGCCCCCATCAGACGCGCTCCCAGAGGATCGCGCAGCCCATGCCCATGCCGACGCAGAGCGCCGTCAGCCCGTAGCGGCCGCCGCGCTCGCGCAGCCCGTACGCGAGCTGCGAGATCAGGCGGACGCCGGTCGCGGCGAGCGGGTGCCCGCACGCGATCGCGCCGCCGTACGGGTTCAGCCGCGGGTCGTCGGCGGCGACGCCCAGCTCGTCGCACCAGGTCAGCACCTGCACCGCGAACGGCTCGTTCAGCTCGAAGAGGTCGACCTCGTCGAACGCGACTCCCGCCTGCTCGAGCACGCGCCGCGTCGCCGGCACCGGGCCGATGCCCATCAGGTGCGGCGGCACGCCCGCGTACGCGAAGCCGACGAGGCGCAGCTTCGGCTGCAGGCCGAGCTCCTCGACCGTGTCCTCCGCCGCGAGGAAGGCCGCAGTGGCGCCGTCCGTCAGGCCGGCCGAGTTGCCGGCGGTGACGCGGCCGCCCGCGCGGAACGCCGGCTTCAGCGCCGCGAGCCCCTCCATGCTCGTGTCCGGGCGCAGGAACTCGTCGCGCTCGGCAAGCTTCCAGCCGTCGTCGGTGAAGACGGTCAGCGGCACGACCGTCTCGCTCATGACGCCGTTCTGCCAGGCGGCGGCGGCGCGCCGTTGCGACTCGACGGCGAACGCGTCCGCGCGCTCCCTCGTGATCGCGGGGAAGCGGTCGTGCAGGTTCTCCGCCGTCTGCCCCATCACGGCGGCGCTCTCGTCGATCACGCGCTCGCTGACGAAGCGGGGGTTGAAGTCGACGTCCTCGCCCATCGGGTGATGGCCCATGTGCTCGACGCCGCCGGCGAGCGCGACGTCGACCGCGCCGAGCGCGATCTCGCCCGCGGCGGCCGTGACGGCGGTGAGCGCGCCCGCGCACATGCGGTCGACGGCGAAGCCGGGCACCGTCTCGGGCAGCCCGGCGAGCAGCGCGACGCTGCGGCCGAGCGTCAGCCCCTGGTCGCCGACCTGCGCCGTCGCCGCGAAGGCGACGTCGCCGATCCGCTCCGCGGGGATCGCGGGGTTCCGGCGCAGCAGCTCGCGGACGGCCTTGACGCCGAGGTCGTCGGCGCGCGTGCGCCAGTACTGCCCCTTCGGGCCCGCCTTGCCGAACGGCGTCCGGACGCCGTCGACGAAGAAGACCTCGCGCGCCTCGCGACCCATCGTCTGCTCACCATAGCCGCTCGTTGACTGATCGTTCAATCAGGCTCTCGTAGACTCCCGCCGTGAGCTGGGCGGAGCAGGCGCGGCGGGCGCAGGACCGCTACGAGGGCGGCGCCGGCCGCGACCTCGACCAGCGGCAGCTGACGCAGCTCGGCAACGCCGCCTGGGCGGCGGGGCTCTGCCTGCTGATGGACGGCCGGCCGGACGAGTCGCGCGACTGGCTCCGGACCGCCGCGCGCCGCTACCGCGAGTCGTGGGAGGCCGGCGCGCCCGCGGACGCGTGGGGCCGGCCGATCGCGGCGATCAAGTCGCTGCTGCTCGCGGGCGACGACGCGCGCGACGCGGCCGCGTGGGCGCTCGAGGCGGGCGCGCGCGAGGCCGAGTCGCCGATCGGGCGGTACGCGGCGACGCTCGCGCTGCTCGCGCTGGGCGAGGATGTCGAGGCGCGCGAGGTCGGCTCGACGCTCCGCGCGGACGCGCCGGCCTTCCCGGAAGCGGTCGCGGACGCGCTCGTCACGCTCGCGGCGGCCGACCGCGCCGGCTATCTGCTCGCGGTCGAGGACGTGCTCGAGTCGTTCGAGCAGCGCAGCGACTTCCTCGAGGACGTGCACGTCGCCGACACCGTGCTCGTGCTGCAGCGGCTCGCGGCGGCGCGCGATTGTGCCGTCGACCTGCCGGCGTCTAGGCTCCTGCCGTGACCGTGCCCGAGGCGAGGCTGCAGGAATCCGGCTCCGGCCTCGCGCCGACCTCCGAGGGCTGGTTCGTCCTCAACGTCGCCGACGCGATGTGGCTCGCCTCCGAGGGCGGGGAGAAGCGCCCGTCCGGCGCCGAGTGCCCATTCGAGACGCCGATGGCCGAGTTCCCGCAGCTCGGGATCCGCATCCACGTCCTGCAGCCCGGCGAGCCGAACGGCCTCTACCACCGCGAGAACCAGCAGGAGGACTTCCTCGTGCTGAGCGGCGAGTGCCTGCTGCTCGTCGAGGGGGAGGAGCGGCCGTTGCGGCAGTGGGACTTCGTCCACTGCCCGCCGGAGACGGCGCACATCTTCGTCGGCGCCGGCGACGGGCCGTGCGCGGTCCTGATGGTCGGCGGGCGCGCGCAGCCGTGGCAGGTCGTCTATCCGGTCGACGCGACGGCCGCGCGCCACGGCGCGGCCGCTGCGGCGGAGACGACCGATCCGGACGAGGCCTACGCGGACTTCGAGCCGTCGCGGCGCGAGCGGCCGTCCTCCTGGCCGCAGCTTCCCTGGGCGTAGCCGCTAGACCTTCGCGGCGGCCGCGGCGTCGAGCACGGCGGTCGTCGTGCCGCGGATCGCGCGCACGAGCGACGCCGGCGTCTCGCGCGACGGCTCGCCGTCGAACGCGCGCTGCGCCGCGTCCGCCTTCGACTCGCCCGTGACGAGGAAGAGGATCTCGCGCGCGCCGCGCAGCATCGGCAGCGTCAGCGAGATCCGGTCGACGTACGGCTCCAGGTGCGCCTCCGCGGCGACCGCCTTGCGCTCGGTGACGTCGAGCGTCGGCTGCTCCGGGTAGAGCGACGCGATGTGGCCGTCCGGCCCCATGCCGAGCAGGATGAAGTCGAACCGCTCGACCGGCGCGAGCTCCTCGTCGTAGAGGCGCGCGCCCTCCTCCTTGCCGAGCTCGCCGCGCATGCGGTGCGCCGCGCGCAGCTCGACGTGGTCGATCAGCGACTCCTTGACGAGCTTGAAGTTGGAGCGGTCGTCGTCGACGGGCACGCAGCGCTCGTCGGTGAACCAGAGGTCGACCTTCGACCAGTCCGGCTGCAGCGAGGCCGCCCGCTCGTACGCCTTCGCGACGCTGCCGCCGCCCGTGACGACGACGTGGCCGCCGGCCCGCGCCGCCGCGGCCAGCCGCTCCGCCGCGGCGCCGTACGGGTCGTCCGAGCAGACGATCTCGATGTTGCGTGCCATCAGCCGTTCGCCAGCTCTCGTGCCCGCGTCATCGCCGCCTGAATCGCGTTGAGGAAGGCGGCGCGCACGCCCGCCTGCTCGAGCTCGCGGATCGCGGCGATCGTCGTGCCGCCGGGCGAGGTGACCGCCTCCCGCAGCTCGACGGGATGCATCCCCTCGTCGCGCAGCTGCTTCGCGGTGCCGAGCATCGTCTGCACGACGAGGGTGGTCGAGATCTCGCGCGAGAGGCCGAGCAGGATCCCGGCCTCGATCATCGCCTCGGCGAGCAGCGCGAAGTAGGCGGGCCCGGATCCCGACACGGCGGTGATCGCGTCCATCGCCGACTCCGGCACGCGGACGACGCGGCCGAGGTGCGTCAGGACCTCCTCCGCCGCTGCGAGATCGGAGTCGTCGGCGTGCGAGCCGGCCGCGAGCCCGGCCATCCCCTCGTGCACGGTCGACGGCGCGTTCGGCATCGCGCGCACCACCGGCACGCCGTCCGGCAGGCGCTCCTCGATGTGGGCCGTCGGGATCGCCGCGGCGACGGTGAGCACCGTCTGCTCCGGCGTCAGCACGTCGCGGATCTGCGCCAGCAGCGCGTCGATGTCCTGCGGCTTCACGGAGATGACGACGATGCCCGCGTCGCGCGCGGCGTCGACGTTCGACGTCGTCGCCTCGACGCCGTAGCGCTCGCGCAGCTCGGCCGCGCGCGCGTCGCTGCGCGTCGTCGCGACGATGTCCGTCCAGCCGGAGCTGACGAGACCCGAGAGCAGCGCCTCGCCGATGCGGCCGACGCCGAGGATGGCGATCCGCGTCATGCAGCGCGGACGCTATCGAGCGGGAGCAGTCCGCGCCCGAACGCGGCGAGCATGTAGACGCTCGCGATCCCGCGCCACTCGCCGTACGGCTCCAGCAGCTCGGCCGTCTCCCAGCCCTCGACCTCGCGGCCGCGCAGCGCGCGCAGCAGCTTGACGAGGCCGAGGTCGCCGACGAGCCCGTGGTCGTAGCGCCCGAGCCCTTCCAGGCAGACGACGCCGAGCGACCACGGCCCGAGGCCGCGCTCGCGCGCGAGCCGCTCGACGACCGTGGGGGTCGGCACGTCGTGAAGCCGCTCGAGCTCGACCGTGCGGCAGAGCCGGACGAGCGCGGCCGCGCGGCGTGCGTGCAGCCCGAGCGCGCGCAGCTGCGACGGCGCGAGCGACGCGAGGTCGCGCGTCGTCGGCGCACCGTGCAGGCGCTCGCCGACCGGCGTGCAGACCGTCCGGACGATCGTCTGCTCCAGCCGCCGCGCGCGCTTCGCCTCGATCAGCTGTCCGCAGAACGCGCGCAGCAGCGACTGCGCGACGCTGTCGACGCGCAGCGGCCTCAGCCCCCGCAGCACGCGCGAGGCGGGGCCGAGGAACGCGTCGCCGCGCACGGCGCGCAGGAAGTCGGAGTGGTCGTCGTCGAGCGCGAGCAGCCAGCGCAGCCGCTCGACGCCGCGCTCGCTCGCGGCGCGGACGGTGATCGTGCCGTCCGGCGACTGCCACGCGCGCACGAGCTCGCCCTGCAGGGCGGCGGTGAGCAGCCCCTCGCGGAACGTGCGCGTCGCGTCGCTCGCGAGGCGGGCGGAGAGTGCGAGCGAGTACGGCCCGGACGGCGCGAGGCGCCGTTCGATCAACGCTCCGCGCGAGCTTCGGCCGGCGCCGCGCGCATCGCGAGCTCCGCAGCCCGGTCGAGCACGTCCATCGCCTGGTCCTCGCGGCCCACCTGCCGCAGCATACGAGCCCAGGCGCGGCACGTGGCGGTCGCGTCGCGCCAGCGGCCCTGCTGCTCGAGCAGGTCGGCGGCGCGGCTGTACGCCGCGTCGGCCCCGGCGACGTCGTCGACCAGCGCGAGCGCGTCGCCGAGCGCGGCATGCGCCCGGCCCTCGTCCGCCGGGCTCTCGTGCCCGATCAGCGAGATCGTCTCGCGGGCGAGCTCGACCGCCTCGCGTGCGTCGCCGCGGAGCGCCGCGACACGCGAGCGGCAGTGCTTGAGCTCGATCAGATCCTCCGCGGCGGGAGCCCGGCCGAGCAGCCGCTCCGCCTCGTCGAGGTGGCGCGACGCCGCCTCGGCGTCGTCGCGCTTCAGTGCGATGTTCGCGGCGAGGACGTGCGCGCGGGCGAGATGCAGCGTGTCGTCGGTGACCTGCAGGAGCGCGATCGCCTTGCGCGCGTTCTCGAGCGCGACGCTCGACCGGCCCTCCGCGCTCGCGAGGCGCGCCAGCGACCAGTAGAGGCGGACGCGCATGTACGGGTCCTCGGACTCCTGCGCGCGCTCGAGCGCCCGCTCCACGACCTCTTCCGCCCGGACCAGGTCGCCCGCGTCGCTCAGGGCGTAGCTGAGCAGGACGGAGTACCGCGCCTCGAGCACGGCGTCCTCGCCCTCCTCGAGCTCGTCGAGGCAGCGCTCGAGCAGCTCGACGGCGCGGCGAGCCTTGCCCGAGGCCGAGTACACCTGCGCGAGCTGGGCGTAGCTGTCGATCCCGACGACGGGGTCGAACGGCTCGTCGCGGATCGCGTCCTCGAGCAGGCGCGCGGCCTCCCCGTACGCCCCGCGGCTCTCCATGATCGCTGCGAGCGCGACCTGCGCGCGGCGCGCCGAGTGCCGGTCGCCGGCCCGCTCCGCCTCGGTGATCAGCTCCCGCAGCCCTTCCTCGGCGGCGCCCGCGTCGCCGAGCCGGACGGCCAGCTCGAGGTCCGAGAGCTTGAGCTCCCGCTCTCCGTCCGGATCGAGGTCCGAGCCGGTCTCGAGGTAGTCCGCGCTCACCCCGAGCTTGGCGGCGAGTCGGCGCAGCGCCTTCACCGAGGGCTGGCGGCTGCCGGCCTCGATGCGCGAGATGTACGCGTAGGAGACGCCGGGTGCGGCGAGCTCTCTTTGGGAAAGACCCCGGTCCAGACGGAGGCGCTTGAGCCTCTGTCCGATCGTCTCGCCCGCCGCCGGCGTTCCGTTCGAGCTCATCTGGTCTCGATGATTGCGCATTTGCCGAGAGGGGTCAACAACTTGCCGATTCCTTGACATCTGTTATCGACCCTGATTCGTTCGACCCGACACTTCGAGTCCCTGGATCGAGGGACTCACGACGCCCAAAGGAGGCACCCATGTCCGGCAAGACCCTCTACGTGCGGCTGATCATGCTGCTGGTCGTCTTCGCGAGCCTCGCGCTCGTGCTCGGCGGCGAGCCCTGGGGGCCGAAGTAGCCCGAGGTCGAGGCGGGGCGGGGACACGCGCGCCCGAGCCTCGATTCGTTCGACCCGACACTCCGAGTCCCTGCATCGAGGGACACACAACGCCCAAAGGAGGCACCTATGTCCGGCAAGACCCTCTACGTGCGGCTGATCATGCTGCTGGTCGTCTTCGCGAGCCTCGCGCTCGTGCTCGGAGGCGAGCCCTGGGGGCCGAAGTAGCCCGACCGTCCGGGCGGGCGGGGGCGCGCGTCCCCGCCCGCTGTACCCTCGACCCGTGACGGTCCTCGAGCTCGGCGTCTACGCGCTGCTCCTCGCCGTCGCCTCGGCCGCGATCTGGCGCCGGCCGGTCGTCGCGCTCTTCGTCTTCGTCGTCGGGCTCGCGCTGCACAACGCCGCGATGGACGCCCTCTACGGCGCCGGCGTCCGCGGCTCGACCCTGACGGCGATCACCGCCTGGAAGGAGATCCTGCTCGTCGTCGCGCTCGTGCGGGTCGCGCTACCCGCTCTGCGCGCGCGCCGGCTGCCGTTCACCTGGATCCGGGCGGACACGTTCGCGCTCGCGTTCGCGGTGCTCTGCGTCGTCTACGCGCTCGTGCCGCAGTCGGCGCTCGGCGGGACGGCCGGGCAGCGCGCGATCGCGCTCGGCCTTCGCCACGACGTCGTCCCGGTCGGCGCGTACTTCCTCGGCCGCGCGCTGCGGCTGACGCGCGACGACTGGCGGCGGCTGCTCTGGACGCTGCTCGGCACGGCTGCGGCCGTCGCCGCCTGGGGCCTGGTCGACGCGTACGCGATCCCGATCTCGTGGTGGCGGGACAACGGCACCGTCGACTACTTCCACGAGCACCTCGGCTACGACTACCACGGCACCGGCGGGCTGCCGGAGAACTTCATCTACAACGTCGGCAACAACGAGCCGTTCCTGCGCCGGCTCGTCTCGACGTTCCTCTCGCCGCTCGCGAGCGGCTACCTCTTCGTCGTCGCGCTGCTCGCCGCGACGGTGCGGCGGCGCGCCGCGGTCGCGCTCGCGGTCGTCGCGGGCGCCGGGCTGCTGTGGACGTTCTCGCGCTCGTCGCTCGTCGCGCTCGCGGCCGGGCTCGTCGTGCTCGCGCTGCTGCGCCGGCGCGCGCACGAGCTCGGGCTCGCCGTCCTCGTGGTCGCCGTCGCCGTCGGCTGGGCGCACCTCTTCCCGCACATCGGCCCGACGGGCAACTGGACGAAGCCCGACCTGCGCTACCAGCAGAAGCTCGCGCAGAAGGGGCCGAAGGGCTCCTACAGCGCCGTCTCGCCGAACGAGCCGTCGCTGCACGAGCACTGGCTCGCGCTGAAGGAGGGCGTCCGCACGGTCGTCGACCACCCGCAGGGCTACGGCCTCGGCAACGTCGGCCAGGTCGCGTCGCGGACCGGCACGACGCCGAAGGCGGGCGAGTCGAACTACACCGAGCTCGGCGTCGAGCTCGGGCTGCTCGGCGCGCTGCTCTGGATCGCCTGGGGGATCGCGGTCCTCGTCGGGCTCGCCCGCGCCGGCGCGCACCGCCTGGCGGCGGCGTTCGCGGCGGTGCTCGCGCTCGCGGTGCAGACGGACGTGATCGGCGACCCGTGGGTCGCCTACTGCGTCTGGGGCCTCGCGGGGACGGCGCTCCTGAAGACGTGTCTGCAAGAGCGTCTTGCGGGTGACCCCGTGCCGGCGTAGCGTTGTCGCCGATGACAACGAACGTCCTCCGGACGGCGCTGCTCGCCGGGGCGGTTGCGCTCGGGCTGCTCGCGCTCTTCCTCTGGGTGCGCGGCGGCGTCGGCACGGCTCCCGCCGTGCTCGCGGATCCCGTGCGGACGCCCGGCGTCCTCAACCCGGACGTGACGCAGGCGACGATCCGCCGGACGATCTGCCGGCGCGGCTGGACGCGGACGGTCCGGCCGCCGACCGACTACACGAACGCGCTCAAGCTCCGGCAGATGCGGCTCTATCGCGAGCACGGGCCGCCGTCCGGATATCAGGAGGACCATCTGATCTCGCTCGAGCTGGGCGGCGACCCGACCGACCCGCGGAACCTCTGGCCGGAGCCCTACCCGCGCGCGTCCGCCGTCGACCGGATCGAGAACGACCTGAACGCGCGGGTCTGCTCGGGTGGGCTCTCGCTCGACGAGGCGCAGCGGAAGGAGGCGGAGCTCAAGCACACGCAGGGATAATCGAGACGTGGAGATCGCACCCGCGACGAGGATGGGCCCCGTCGAGCTGGCGGTCGCCGACCTCGGGCGCTCGCTCGCCTACTGGCGCGACGCGGTCGGGCTGCGCCTGCTCGCGCAGGACGACGGCCGCGCCTCGCTGGGCGCGGACCGCGAGCTCGTCCGGCTCGTCGAGCAGCCGGGGGCCGGCTCGGCGCGCGGCTACGCAGGCATGTACCACGTCGCGCTGCTCCTGCCCGACCGCGCGAGCCTCGCCCGCTGGCTCGCGCACGCCGCGCGGGACGGGGTCGCGCTCGAGGGGCTGTCCGACCACGCCGTCAGCGAGGCGATCTACCTGCGCGACCCGGACCAGCACGGGATCGAGATCTACGCCGACCGCCCGCGCGCGCAGTGGGAGGGGCGGGTGATGGAGCTGATGACGACGATCCCGCTCGACGTCCAGTCGCTGCTCGGCGAGCTCGAGGACCCGCGCACGGAGCCCTTCGACGGGCTGCCGGACGGGACGGTCGTCGGGCACACGCACCTCTGCGTGGCCGACGTCGGCGCGACGGTCGGCTTCTACCGGGACGTGCTCGGCTTCGAGCTGATGGCGCAGCTCGGGCCGATGGCGGCCTTCCTCGCCGCGGGCGGCTACCACCACCACGTCGGCGCCAACACGTGGGAGAGCCGCGGCGCGCCGTACGCGCCCGAGGGGACGGCGCGGCTGCTGCGGGCGACGATCGTCCTCCCGGACCGCGAGGAGCTGGCGCGGGTCGCCGCGCGGCTCGGGGCCGAGCCCGCGGGCGGGGGCCGCCTGGAGGCCGTCGACCCCTCGGGGATCCCGCTGCTGCTCGAGGCCGGATAACTCTGCGGTTTTTCCCGAACCGCGGTCGCGTTCGTTCGCTATACAAGTACGAGCTATGGCGAGCAAGCCGGTCGAGCAGCTCTCGCAGGTGATCGTCCGCTTCGCGGGCGACTCGGGCGACGGCATGCAGCTGACCGGCTCGCAGTTCACGTCCGAGACGGCGCTGCTCGGCAACGACATCTCGACGCTGCCGGACTTCCCGGCCGAGATCCGCGCGCCGGCCGGCTCGCTGCCCGGCGTCTCCGGCTTCCAGCTCCACTTCGCCGACCACGACATCCTCACGCCGGGCGACGCGCCGAACGTGCTCGTCGCGATGAATCCCGCGGCGCTGAAGACGAACCTGAAGGACCTGCCGAAGGGCGGCACGCTGATCGTCGACGCGGACGCGTTCAAGGACCGCAACCTGCAGAAGGCCGGCTACGCGGCGAATCCGCTCGAGGACGGCTCGCTCGAGGAGTACCAGGTGCACGCCGTCCCGCTGACGACGATGACGGTCGGCGCGCTGAAGGAGGTCGACGGCGTGACGCCGCGCGAGGCGGAGCGCTCGAAGAACATGTTCGCGCTCGGGCTGATGTCGTGGCTGTACGGCCGGCCGATCGAGCCGACGATCGACTTCCTGAACGCGAAGTTCCGGGCGAAGCGGCCGGAGATCGCCGACGCGAACGTCAAGGCGCTGCAGGCGGGCTACGCGTTCGGCGAGACGACGGAGACGTTCGCCGTCACCTACGAGGTGAAGCCGGCGCAGCTCCGGCCCGGCACGTACCGCAACATCACCGGCAACCAGGCGCTCTCGTACGGGCTGATCGCCGCCTCGCGGCTCTCCGGGCTGCCGCTCTTCCTCGGCGCCTATCCGATCACGCCGGCGAGCTCGATCCTCGAGGAGCTCGCGTCGCACAAGAACTTCGGCGTGCGCACGTTCCAGGCGGAGGACGAGATCGCCGCCGCGGGCGCCGCCGTCGGCGCCTCCTTCGGCGGCATGCTCGGCGTCACGACCTCGGCGGGGCCGGGCGTCGTCCTGAAGGCGGAGACGGTCGGGCTCGCGATCATGCTCGAGCTGCCGCTCGTGATCTGCGACATCCAGCGCGCCGGCCCGTCGACAGGCATGCCGACGAAGCCGGAGCAGACCGACTTGCTGATGGTGATGTTCGGCCGCAACGGCGAGTCGCCGGTGCCGGTCGTCGCCGCGCGGTCGCCGTCCGACTGCTTCGACGCGGCGATCGAGGCCTGCCGGATCGCGCTCAAGTACCGGACGCCGGTCTACCTGCTCAGCGACGCGTACCTCGCCAACGGCTCCGAGCCGTGGCTCCTGCCCGAGGTCGACGCGCTGCCGGACATCTCGACGACGTTCGCGAGCGGCGGCGACGCGGACGACGGCGCGTTCCTGCCGTACCTGCGGGACGAGCAGACGCTCGCGCGCCCGTGGGCGGTCCCGGGCACGAAGGGGCTCGAGCACCGCGTCGGCGGGCTCGAGAAGGCCGACCGGACCGGGAACATCTCCTACGACCCCGACAACCACGACCTGATGTCGCGCCTGCGCGCGCAGAAGGTGGCGGGGATCGCGGCCGACATCCCGGAGCTCGAGGTCGACGACCCGGACGGCGACGCGCGCGTGCTCGTGCTCGGCTGGGGCGGCACGTACGGCCCGATCGCGGCCGGCGTCCGCCGCGTCCGCGCGGGCGGCCGCAAGGTCGCGCACGCGCATCTGCGCCACCTGAACCCGTTTCCGCGCAACACCGGCGACGTGCTGCGCCGCTACGAGCGCGTGCTGGTGCCGGAGATGAACCTCGGCCAGCTGCTCAAGCTCGTCCGCGCCGAGTTCCTCGTCGACGCGGTCGGCTACAACCGCGTCCGCGGCGTGCCGCTGCGCGCGGCCGAGATCGCGGAGGCGATCGAGGCGATGGTGGACGTATGAGCACGATGAAGGACTTCAAGACCGACCAGGAAGTGCGCTGGTGCCCGGGCTGCGGCGACTACGCGATCCTGGCGGCGATCCAGTCGTTCATGCCGGAGCTCGGCATCGAGCGCGAGAACATGGTCTTCATCAGCGGCATCGGCTGCGCCGCGCGCTTCCCGTACTACATGAACACGTTCGGGATGCACTCGATCCACGGGCGCGCGCCGGCGATCGCGACCGGCCTCGCGACGTCGCGCCGGGACCTCTCGGTGTGGGTCGTGACGGGCGACGGCGACGCGCTCTCGATCGGCGGCAACCACCTGATCCACGCGCTGCGCCGGAACGTCAACCTGAAGATCCTCCTCTTCAACAACCGGATCTACGGGCTGACGAAGGGCCAGTACTCGCCGACGAGCGAGCTCGGCAAGGTGACGAAGTCGACGCCGATGGGGTCGCTCGACTGGCCGTTCAACCCGCTCTCGCTCGCGATCGGCGCGGAGGCGACGTTCGTCGCGCGCGCGATCGACACCGACAAGTCGGGGATGAGCGACGTGCTCCGCGCCGCCGCCGCGCACCGGGGCAGCGCGTTCGTCGAGATCTTCCAGAACTGCCCGATCTTCAACGACGACGCGTGGCAGTTCGTGCGCGACGACAAGGAGGGCGTCAACCGGATCGTGCTGCGCGACGGCGAGCCGATCCTCTGGGGCGCGGACCACGAGAAGGGGCTGCGCCAGCGCCCCGACGGCTCGATCGAGGTCTGCGCCGCGACCGACGACGGCGTGCTCGTCCACGACGCCTCGCACCCGACGCCGTCGCTCGCCTTCGCGCTCTCGCGCGTGACGCAGGACAGGCACGAGGGGACGCCGGTCGGCATCTTCCGCAACGTCGAGCGCCCGGTCTACGACGAGCTGATGGCCGCCCAGCTCGACGAAGCCGTCGCGAAGCGCGGCGACGGCGACCTCGCCGCGCTGCTGCACAGCGGCGAGACCTGGACGATCGCCTAGCTCTCCCCTTCCTGCTCGTCGATCGAGAAGTGGAAGTGGTCGCCGTGCGCGTGCACGTCGAGCACCTTGTCGTCGAGCACCGCGGCCGCCGTCTCGTCGAGGTAGAGGACCGCGCCGCCCTCGCGCACGACGTCGTCGCCGTGCGGCGCCTCCGAGACGACCTCGAAGTCGAGAGCCGTCTCGCCGTTCGAGCCGGTGCCGCTGATCCGCAGCCCGCCGTCCGGGCCGGCGCCGCCGTCCTCGCAGATCCCGCGGATCGCCTCCTGCGCTTGCGTCGTGATCTTGAGCATTGCTTTGAGGCCTGTCCGGGAACGGTCGTCGGCAAACGACAGAGGAGGGAGCACGTGCTCGACGACATGCTCAACCGGACGAAGGTCTCGACGCCGCAGGAGCTCTTCGTCCACAACCTGGGCGCCGCGCTGACGATGGAGGAGACGGTCGAGGAGATGCTCGAGAAGCTCTCCGAGGAGGCGAACGACGCGGAGCTGCGCCGGCTGCTCCGCCACCATCACGAGGAGACGGAGGCGCAGATCCGCAACCTGCGCCAGGCGTTCCAGGCGATCGGCGAGGAGCCGGACACGAAGCCGTGCCCGGCGATCGAGGGGATCGAGAAGGAAGGCGAGACGAACCTGAAGCTGGCGGACGACGCGCTCGCGGACGACGTCATCCTCGCCGGCTGCGCCGAGACCGAGCACCACGAGATCGCCGTCTACGAGAACCTGATCGTCGCCGCCGACGCGATGGGCCAGGAGGACGTGGTCGCGCTCCTGCGCGAGAACCTCGAGCAGGAGCAGCACACGCTGGGCGAGGTGCTGAAGTCGAGCGTCCGGCACGCCCAGCAGCGCACCGGCACCGCGCGCTAGCGCGAACGGACGAGTCGTCGGCCAGGGGCGGGGGGTGGGGGGTGGCGCCCCGCCCCGGCCGGCTGCCGCGCCGGAGGAGCCGCCGCCGAGGGAAGGAGCGCCTGCTCGAGGGCCGCCTCGAGCTGCGACCGGCGGAACGGCTTCATCACGTGCGCGGCGGGATCCAGCTCGCGGGTCTCGCGGGTCGGGCCGTCGATGCTCACGCAGAGGATCGGCAGCGACGGGAACCGTCGCCGGACGCCGCGGGCCAGCCGCAGGCCCGGGCGGGAGGCCGGCTCCAGCACGACCGCGTCCGGCTCCTCGCCCTCGACCCACTCGCGCGGGCCGATCGGCCGGTGCCCGAGCCGCTGGAGCAGCAGCTCCAGCAGCGACCGGGTCGCGGGATCGGGGTCGACGATGAGGACGGTCGCCACGGCCGCACTGTCCCCGCCGGGCGCGGGAACGGCGGATGGGCGTGGTATGAACGAGGTATGAACGTCAGCCGCATCCTCGTCGTCGACGACGACGACGACATTCGCGGCCTCGTCCGGAAGCTGCTGGAGCGCTCCGGCGCCGAGGTGCACGAGGCCCCGAACGGCCGCGAGGGGCTGCGCGAGTTCCACGCCCGCCGGCCCGACCTCGTCGTCCTCGACGTCTCGATGCCCGAGCTGGACGGCTGGAGCGTGCTGGAGCGGATCCGGGACATGTCGGACGTGCCGGTGCTGATGCTGACGGCCCGCGGCGACGAGCTCGAGCGCGTCCGCGGCCTGCAGGCGGGCGCCGACGACTACGTCGTCAAGCCGTTCGGCAAGCAGGAGCTCGTCGCCCGCGTGCAGGCGCTGCTCCGCCGGGCGCAGCGGGGCGGCGGCGCCGAGGAGTCCGACACCTACGCCGACGCCTACCTCACGGTCGACTGGGCGCAGGCCCGCGTCAGCGTCGGCGAGCGGGACGTCCAGCTGACCCCGCTCGAGTTCCGGCTGCTCTCGACGTTCGTCCGCCACCCGCGCCAGGTGCTGAGCCGCGACCAGCTGCTCGAGCTCGTCTGGGGCGACGCCTTCGGCGTCGGCGGCGACCAGGTGAAGCTGTACGTCGGCTACCTGCGCCGCAAGCTCGACCCGGAGGAGCCGGAGGGGGTGCCGATCGAGACCGTGCGCGGTTTCGGCTACCGCTACCGGGCGCCGTCGTAGAGCTCGCGGACGCGCACCGCCAGCTCGGCGGGCGAGAACGGCTTCTTCACGTACGCGTCGGCGCCGGTGTCGTAGCCGCGGCGGACGTCCGACTCCTGCGCCTTCGCCGTCAGCAGCAGCACGCGCGTCCCTGCCAGCGAGTCGTCGGCGCGGATCGCCTCCAGCACCTGCAGCCCGTCCATCCCCGGCATGCCGACGTCGAGCACCGCCACCCGCGGCACGTGCTCCCGCGCCAGCTCGAGCGCCTGGGTGCCGTCGCGCGCGGAGACGATCTCGAAGCCGTCGCGCTTCAGCCGCGTCGTCACCAGCAGCAGGATGTCGTCGTCGTCGTCCGCGACGAGCACGAGATCGCTCATGCGCGCGATTCTGCCAAGGGCAGCTGCACGCGGAACACGGCGCCGCCGCCGTCGCGCGGGTGCGCGGAGATCCGCCCTCCGTGCGCGTCGGTGATCGCGTGCGCGATGAAGAGCCCGAGCCCGGTGCCGGGGATCTGCCGCTCGACCGCGGCCTCCGTCCGGTAGAAGCGGTCGAAGACGCGCGCCGCCTCCTCGTCGGTGAAGCCGACGCCCGTGTCGCAGACCTCGAGCACCGCCTCGTCCTCGCGGGAGACGCAGATCTCGACGCGGCCGCCGTCCGGCGTGAACTTGACGGCGTTCGAGACGAGGTTGTCGAGCAGCTGGAACATGCGCCCGCGGTCGGCGTCGACCGGCACGGGCCCGTCCGTCTGCACGAGGATCTCGATCGCCCTCGTGTCGGCGCGCGCCCGCGCCTCCTGGGCCGACTGCCGCGCCAGCTCGTTCAGGTCGAGCCTCGTCGGCGCGAGGTCGAGGCGGCCGGACTGCAGCCGCGCGACGAAGAGCAGGTCGTCGACGAGGCGCAGCAGCCGCTGCGAGCTGCGCGAGACGACCTCGAGGTAGCTCCGCCGCTCCTCGTCGAGCGGCGGGTCCAGCCCGTCGTCGAGCGCCAGCTCGATGTAGCCCATGATCGACGTCAGCGGCGTGCGTAGGTCGTGCGAGATCAGCGCGACGAACTCGTCCTTCAGCCGGTCGGCCTCGAGCAGCCGCTCGTTCTGCGCCGCGAGCAGCTGCTGCGCCTGCTCCGCGTCCGCGCGCGCCGACCGCTCGCGCGCGCGGATCACCTCCAGCGCGCGCAGGATCCCGACGAGGCGCAGCATCACGAAGATCGAGATGACGATCGCGGCTATCACGTACGCCGGGATCTCGAGCGTCGCGCCGCGCGCGTCCTGCACCAGCAGCACGACCGGCGGCGTCAGCAGCGCGGCCATCAGCACGGCGATCCGCGACGCGCCGACGCGCAGGCGCCGGTACGGGCGGCGGATCGGATGCGACAGCTCGCGCATCGTCGGTTGCAGCGCCGCCGCCGCCCAGAGGACGTACGAGAGCAGCCAGCCCGCGTCGACCCAGTCGCCGCTGCGGTACGAGTCCGGGCTGACGCCGTAGACCTCGTCGGCGACGAGCAGCAGCACCACGCTCGTGACGAGCAGCAGGAACGAGGGCGTCCGCCACGCCGCCGAGACGAAGAAGCCGGCGAGCCCCGCGAGCAGGACGATGTCCATGACCGGGTACGCGGCGCTGACGGCGATCTCCGCCGTCGAGCCGCTGCCGTCGACGATCCGGTCGAGCACGAAGACCCA
The DNA here is from genome assembly GCA_035708345.1 of Gaiellaceae bacterium. GTDB lineage: Bacteria > Actinomycetota > Thermoleophilia > Gaiellales > Gaiellaceae > Palsa-739. The sequence goes on along the minus strand of DASSSR010000043.1, from coordinate 12,132 downwards.
CTGCAGGAGGACGAAGGCGCAGACGAGGATGCCGGCGTCGACGAGCGCGGCGTAGCGGCGCGCACCGCCCGACGCGAAGAGGAGCAGCACCAGCCCGCCCGCGACGAGCGGGTAGGCGGCGAGGTAGAAGCCGTCGGCGACCGAGGGCACCGGCGGGTTGACGAGGACGTTGAAGATGATGTCCGCGACCGCGAAGAAGAGGTTCCCGGCGGCGAACAGCCACCAGGGCAGCGCGGGCGACGGCCGGTTGAGCAGGACGCCGACGCCGATCGCGAACGCGGCGCCGACGCCGATCACGTCGTAGATGACCGACTGCGCGCTGCCGCGCGGGACGGCGAAGTAGACCGCGACGGCGACGACGCCGGCCGCGACGCAGAGCTCGGCCGGCCTAGTGCGCCAGGAGCTCACGGATCGCCTCCGCGACCGCGTCGGGCGCGTCCTCCTGCAGGAAGTGCGACGCGCCCTCGATCAGCACCGGCCCGCGCGCGCCCGGGATCAGCTCGACGAGCCCGGCCGCGACGCGCGGCGGCAGCACGCGGTCGTCTGCGCCCCAGACGACGAGCGTCGGCTTCCGCCAGCCGCGCAGCGCCTCCGCGACGCGGTTCATCGGGGCCGTGTTCGGGTGCTCCGGCTCGGTCGGCACGAGCTCCGGGAACGCGAGCGCACCGGCCTTCGACGCCGGCGTCGGGAAGCACGAGTCGTATGCCGCGCGGTCCTCGTCCGAGAGGCCGCGCGACGTCCCCGCGGCGACGAGTCGCCCGACGTCGAGGTCGCCGCCCGTCTCGCGCACCATCTGCTGGAAGCGCAGCCACGTCTCGCTCGGCGCCCGGCCGCCGCCGATGCCGGTGTTGAGGATCGCGAGGCGGGCGACGCGCTCCTCGTGCTCGACGGCGAAGCGGAGCCCGATCGGGCCGCCCCAGTCGTGCACGACGAGCGTCAGGTCGCGCAGGTCGAGCGCCTCGACGAGCCGGACGACGCTCTCGACGTGCCGGTCGTACGAGTACCAGCCGACGTCCTCGGGCTTGTCGGAGCGGCCGAAGCCGATCAGGTCGGGCGCGAGCTTCCGCCCCGGCAGCAGCGGCACGACCTTCCGCCACAGGTACGACCACGTCGGCTCGCCGTGCAGGAGCAGGATCGGCGCGCCGTCGCCCTCGTCCACGTAGTGCATGCGCAGGCCGTCGAGGTCGAGCGTCGGCATCGCGCATATCTTGAACCTAGGTGGGGCCGACGCCGCGGACGCGCGCGAGCGCGGCCGTCAGGCCGCCGGTCCACGGCGGCCCGTGCCCGACGAGCAGGTGCGGCGCCTCGAGCCCGTCGAGGCGGTCGAGCGATGCGAGCATCTGCGCGCTCGAGACGTTGAGCGGCCGCGGGACGAGCTCCGGCCCGCGCGCGCCCGTCAGCGGGTTGCGCGTGCAGATCAGGTCGCCGGCGAAGAGCGCGCCGCGCGACTCGAGGTGGAAGACGCAGTGGCCCGGCGTGTGCCCGTCGGTGTGGATCGCGCGCAGGCCGCCGGGCAGCAGCGCCCCGTCGGCGAACGGCTCGACCTCCGGCACCGGCTCCGGGCTGCCGCACTCGCGGAAGTGTGCGAGCAGCCGCCACGCGTGCGGGTGGCGGAGGTACGGCGTCTGCGACGCCTCCGACTTGCCGATGCTCGCCGCCGTCCGCACCGCCTCCGCCTCCGCCTCGTGCACGTGGACGGCGGCGCCGAGCTCCCGCCGGAGCGCGGCCGCGCCGCCGGTGTGGTCGCCGTGGCTGTGGGTCAGGACGACCGCCTCCAGGTCGGCCGGCCGGCGGCCAAGCACGGCGAGGCCGGCCTCGAGCTGCGGGCGGTAGCCGGGAAGCCCGGCGTCGACGGCGACGACCCGGCCCTCCGTCTCGACGAGGAACCAGCCGACGAGATCCGTCCCGAGCCGAACGACACCCTCGGCGACCAGCGCCGGCTCGAGCCCCCGCGCGAACACGGGCAGGAGAATAGAGGGGCCGGGCGGGCTGCGGCCCACCGCCCGACCCATAGGTGTAGATGCCGCGTGTGACGGTTTCTTGCGCGGGGAGAACGCGGCCATCGCCGACGAGACCGAGATCACCCAGTCCTTCCGGCCCGTGGCGGAGGAGGAGCCGCCCCCGCCGGCGGGGCCGCCGCCCCCGCCGCCCGGCTGGAATCCGTTCGACGTCGTCGGCCCCTGGATCGGCGTGCTCGCCGCTCTGGCCGTGATCGGCTTCCTGGTCTGGTTCTTCGGTTTCCGGCACGGCGGCGGCTCCGGCCACGTCGTCCCGCGGGTCGTCGGGCTGCAGGAGGCGCAGGCGATCTCCCGCCTGAACCGGGCGGGCTACGACGTCAAGAGCATCCGCCTGCCGCTGCGGCGGCCCCGCGGGGTCGTCGGCGCCCAGGCGCCCGGCGCCGGCTCGCGGCTGCCGACGAGCGGGACGGTGACGATCCGGGTCTCCACCGGCCGCGCGCCCGCCCGCCAGGCGACGACGACGACCACGGCGACGGCCACGACCGCCGCGACGACGACCGCCGCCGCTCCCGCCGCCACCGTCCCGGACGTGACGGGGCAGGACGTGGTCTCGGGAGCCGGCCAGGTGGAGGCCGCCGGCTTCGTCGCCCAGACCGACCCGGTGCAGGCGCAGGGGACGCCGGGCACGATCGTGCAGGAGAGCCCGCCCGGCGGGACCGGGGCGAACGCGGGCGAGACGGTGACGCTCGGCGTCGCGGTCGGCTCGAGCCGACCGGCGACCCAGATTCCCGACGTCACCGGCCAGACCGCGGCGGCCGCGCGCGCCTCGCTTCTGCAGGCGAAGCTGACCGTGCGCACGACCTACCGGCACGGGAAGGCCGGCGTCGTGCTCGCGCAGTCGCCGACCGGCAGCGCGCCGGCCTACACGCAGGTGACGATCGCGGTCGGCCGCTGAGGCCGCGAGGCTACGCGGCCCGGCGCAGCGGCACGCGCAGGTGCGGCACGCTCGCGCCGCCGCGCAACCGCGTCGCCGACCAGAGCGTCCCGGCGAGGCCGACGATTCCGGCGAGCGCGAACGCGAGCTCCGTGCCGCCCTGCGCACAGAGCCAGCCGACGAAGAAGCCGGCGAGCGACGCGGTGCCGTTGAAGGCATAGAAGTAGAGGCCGATGATCCGGCCGCGCAGGTGGTCGGGCGCCGCCAGCTGGACGGACGCGTTCGAGTTCGCCGACCACGCCGTGAAGCCCGCACCGACGACGAAGAGGAAGATGCCGGCGAGCCAGGCGGTGTGCACCGGCGCGAGCAGGAGCTCGGCCGTGGTGAAGACGCCCGCGCCGACCAGCAGCACCTTGGTCGAGGCGCGGCCGAGCGAGGCCGCGACGAGCGCGCCGACGAGCGCGCCCGCGCCGAACAGCGAGGAGAGCACCGAATACACCCAGACCGGCTGGTGCAGCGTCTCGTACGCGAGCACCGGCAGCGTCACGTTGAAGTTGAAGGCGAAGGTGCTGAGCACGACGGTGAGGGTCATCAGCACGAGCATCCGCCGGTCCTTGAGCACGTAGGCGAGCCCCTCCTTCGTGCCGCGCAGGATCTGCGGCCGCTCGAAGCGCTCGAGCGGGAAGAAGTCGCGCTGGCGCATCGCGAAGAGGCTGAGCAGCACGGCGAAGTAGCTGATCGCGTTGATCAGGAAGCAGATGCCGGCGCCGGTGAAGCCGTAGACCACGCCGGCGAGCGAGGGGCCGAAGATGCGCGACGCGTTGAAGAGCGACGAGTTGAGCGCGATCGCGTTCGGCAGCGCCTCGCGGCCGACCATCCGGTAGGTGAGCTGCTGGCGCGAGGGCACGTCGAGCACGAGCACCATGCCGGTGCCGAAGCCGATCACGTACAGCATCCACGCCTGCGCGAAGCCGCCGAGCGCGATCCACGCGAGCGCTGCCGCGCCGACCGCCTGCGCCGCCTGCGTCCCGATCACGAGCTTGCGGGCGTCGACGCGGTCGGTGATCACGCCGGCGAAGAGCCCGAAGAGCGTGAACGGCAGGAACGACGCCATCGCCATGATCCCGACGGCGAACGCGGAGTGGGTGATCTGCAGGATGAACCAGCCCATCGCGATGCGCTGCATCCACGAGCCGGTCTGCGAGACGATCTGGCCGCCGAAGAAGAGCCGGTAGTTGCGGTAGCGGAGGCTGGAGAACGTGCGTCTCACGGCAGCAGCTCCTGCAGCGGGCCGATCGCCGCGTCGATCGCGCGCAGCTGCTCGTCGGTCAGGCCCTTCAGGCGCGTGGCGAGCCAGGCGGTGCGGCGGGAGCGGACGCGGCGCAGCACCCGCTGCCCCTCGTCCGTCAGCCGCAGCCCGACGCGGCGCCGGTCGTCGGCGCTCGGCGTGCGGGTGACGAGGCCGTCGCGCTCGAGCCGGTCGACGTGCTTCGACATCGCCGGCGCCGACACGCGCTCGCGCACGGCGAGCTCGCGGACGCCGATCCCGGGCGCGTACTTGATCGCCACGAGCAGCGCGACCTGCTCCGGGGAGGCGCCGACCTCCCGGGACTCCCGGCGGAGCTCCCGGCCGACCTTCAGCAGGACCGGGCGGAGCCGGTCGGCGACGGTGACGGTGTCGAGCTTGGACTGCTGCATATCGTTAACCTGGTTAACGATAGCAACAGCCCGCCGGCCTACTCGGCGGCCGGGACGGCGTAGATCGTGCCGCGGCCGGCGATCCGGTGCGCGACGACGACCTTGTACGTGTAGAAGCCGCCCTGCGGGAAGATGATCGAGACCTTGTAGCGGCCGGCGCCGAGCTCGCGCGCGCTGACCTCGCGGGTGTGGCCGACCGCGTCCGTCACCTCGAAGACGGGGCGGAAGCCGTCGAGCCGGCGGCCGCGGCGGCTGATCTCGACGACCGCGCTCCAGTTCTTCGCGACGTGCGCGACGGGCGACGACTCCTCCACCTTCACCTTCGTCCTGTCGGTCCAGGCGCCGAGGGCGGCCACGCAGGCCACGATCACGACCAGCACTGGGATTGCTCGGAGCCGCATCCGATCTCCCTCGAACTTCGAAAACGAGACGCCGTATTCAGCATCGCCGCTTCCGGGCGGGAGCGGATCCCTCGTTCGGGGGTAGCGGCGCTCCGCTACTCGGCGGGGACGGACGCGCGCGTCGCGTCCGGCGCGTGCACGCCCTCGAGCACGCCCTCGCCCTCGTCCTCGACGAAGAACGGCCGGCGCGCGAAGAAGCGGCGGCGCACCCAGAGCGCACCCATGGCGACGATCGCGGCGACGGCGACGCCGATCGTCCAGTGCGAGAGGCTGAGCGCCGTCTCGCGCGCGATCTTCTCCCACTCGCCGGGGTCGTACTGGTTCGACGCGGAGTTCGTGCTCGGGATCAGGTCGACGCCCCACGGGAACCGCTGCGTGTGGTGGCGCGTCCAAATGTCGACCTTGTGGACGACGGCGAGCGCGAGGACGATGCCGCCGACGCACGCGACGTACCAGCCGGCCGGCAGCCGGGTGCAGATCCAGCCGACCAGCGAGAGCAGGACCGGCGGCAGCAGCGCCCAGAGCCAGATCCGCGCCTCGTTGCCGCTCGACGGCTGGTGCCACGTCGTGCAGAGGCCGCTGTGGCAGCCCTGCCACTGGACGACGCGCGGCCGCTCCTGCGCGAGCGTCGACGACATCAGCGACGAGAAGAAGAGCGGGATGCCGATGAACGACGCGATCGCCCACGGCCCCCGGCCGCGCGACGGCGGCAGCCGGAGCTTCATTGCATCCGTCCCCCTTCGAGCACGCGGGAGAGGAACTGGCGCGTCCGCTCCTCGCGCGGGTCGCCGAAGATCTGCTGCGGCGGGCCCTCCTCGAGGATGCAGCCTGCGTCGAGGAAGCAGACCTTGTCCGCGACCTCGCGGGCGAAGCTCATCTCGTGCGTGGCGAGGATCATCGTCATGCCGCTCTCGGCGAGCTCGCGCACGAGGTCGAGCACGTCGGCGACGAGCTGCGGGTCGAGCGCGCTCGTGATCTCGTCGAGCAGCATCAGCTTCGGCTGCATCGCGAGCGCGCGCACGATCGCGACGCGCTGCTGCTGCCCGCCGGAGAGCCGGTCGGGATACTCGTTCGCCTTCGCCTCGAGGCCGATGCGGCGCAGCAGCGGCCGCGCGCGCTCCTCCGCCTCGTCGCGCGACAGGCCGAGTGCCTTGCGCGGCGCCAGCATCACGTTCTGCAGCACCGTCATGTGCGGGAAGAGGTTGTAGGCCTGGAAGACGATCCCGATCTTCCGGCGCAGGTCGTTGACGTCGACCTTCTCGTGCGTCAGCCGCTGCCCGTCGACGACGATCTCCCCCTCCTCGACCTGCTCGAGCAGGTTGAGGCAGCGCAGCAGCGTCGACTTGCCCGAGCCGGAGGCGCCGATCAGGCAGACGACGTCGTGCTCCGGCACGTCGAGCGTGATCTTGTCGAGCACGTGCAGCTCGCCGAACCACTTCGACACCTCGCGCACCTCGACGAAGGCGCGCCCGTTCGCGCCGTTGGCCCGGGTGCTCAAAACGCCTGGGCGCGCTCGAGCCGCTCGCGCTGCTGGACGAGATGGTCGGTGAAGCGGGCGAGCGGGATCGTGATCAGGATGAAGAACACCGCCGCGACGACGTACGACGGGAAGTCGCCGTTGCGATTCGAGAACTGGCCGGCGTTGAGCGCCGCCTCGCTGACGCCGATCACGCTGACGATCGCGGTGTCCTTCTGCAGTCCGATGAAGTCGTTCAGCAGCGGCGGGATCACCCGCCGCACCGCCTGCGGGACGACGACGTGCCGCATCGCCTGCATGTACGAGAGCCCGAGCGACCGCGCGGCCGCACGCTGGCTCGGGTGCACGGACTCGATGCCCGCGCGGTAGACCTCGGTCACGTACGCGGTGTAGACGAGCGTCAGCGCGATGATCCCGTAGGTCGTGAACGAGCGGTTCGAGATGTAGCCGAGCTGCAGGCCCGGCAGCCCGAACCCGACGAGGAACGCGACGATGATGATCGGCGTCCCGCGGAAGAAGTCGGCGTACGCGATCGCCAGGGCCCGCAGCGGTCTCGCTGCGGGCCCCGGCAGGCCGCGGACGATCGCGATGCCGAGCGCGAGCACCAGGACGAGCACCTCCGCGATCGCCATCATCCGCAGGTTCACCTGGAAGCCGGCCCAGACGTCCGGCATCGCCAGCGTGTAGCTGTGCGGATTGAAGAAGGCGTGGAGGACCTGGCGCAGTGCGTGCATCGGCTCGCTACTTCAGGACGGCGACCTTCGCGAAGTCGATGTTGAACCACTTCTTCTGCAGCTTCCCGATCGTGCCGTTCTTCGTCAGCTGCTTGATCACGCGGTCGATCACCGGCGTCAGCTTCGAGCCCTTCTGGAGCACCGCCCCGTACTGCTCGTGCGTGACGATCTGGCCGGCGACGGGCCCGAACGCGCCCGGCTTCGACTTCGCCTCGAGCGAGACGAGCGGCACGTCGAGGATCACGGCCTGGCACCGGTTCAGCTGCGCCGACTGGTAGAGCGCCGTCGTCGTCGGGAAGACGAGCGGCTTCTTGGCCGGCTTCAGCTGGTCCTGGATGTACTGCAGGCCGGTCGTGTCCTGCTGCGCGCACGTCTGCAGCTTGCGCAGGTCGGCGAGCGAGTGCGGGACCGGCGCCTGCTTCGACAGCAGCACGCCCTGGTTGGCGTTCATGTACGTCGTGGTGAAGTCGACCGTCTTCTTGCGCTGGGCGGTGATCGTCGCCTCCTGGAAGGAGACGTCGAACTTCTTCGAGCCCGGCGCGAACAGGCCGGTCCACGGCGAGTACATCCACTCCGGCTTCAGGTGCAGCTGCTTCGCGATCGCCTTCGCCAGGTCGACCTCGTAGCCCTTCGGGTTGATGAACTTGCTGCCGCGGACGCTGCCGTTGACGAACCCGGGGTTCGGGTCGCCGTAGGCGACGATCAGCTTCCCGGCCTGCAGCGTGGGGGCTGCGGCCGGCCGCGCCGATGCCGCCGGCACGGCGACGAGCGCCGCGACGGCGAGGAGCGGGATAAAACGCTTCACGAGGAGCCCTCCTGTGAGTTTGGAACGAGAGGGCTAAGAGCCTACCCCGGTTTGGCTCAACCCTCCAGGGCGGCGCGGGTAAGAGTCTGGTAATGGCCGATCAGCTGCTCGCTGCGGCCGAGCAGGTACCCGTGCTCGAGACCGCCCGCCATGCCGCGGTGGACGCCCTCGACGAGCTCCCGGTCCTCGGCCCCGACCTGGTCGTCGAGGGCCATCAGGTCGTCGATCCAGGCCTGCTCGACGCCGGGGCCGAAGAAGTAGTCGAGGTAGCGGTAGGTGCGGTGGGGCGTCAGCGGGTGCACCGGCCCGATCGAGACGTTCGGGCGGCCGGGGAAGATGTTCACGGTCAGGTTCGGCCAGAGGAAGTGGAACTGGCCGCGCGGCAGCTCGCCGGCGACGTCGATCGTCTCCGCCGCCGTCGTCCGCACCGGGCCGTCCTGGCTCGAGTGCCGCCCCTCGACCGCGAGCGCGTACGCCTCGGCGGAGACGTCGAGCACCTGCGCCAGCTGCGGGTGCGCGACCTGGCAGTGGTAGCACTCGAGGAAGTTCTCGCAGACGATCTTCCAGTTCGCCTCGAGCTCCGCCTCCCAGCGCGTGTGGTGGGCGAGCGAGTCGACGTCGAGGCCGAGCTCGGCGACCTGCGCCGGCATCGAGCCGAGCGCCTCGGCGAGCGGCTCGCAGTCGCGGGCGGTGTTGGCGAAGACGAACGGGCCCCACGTGTCGACCGCGACGGCGCAGAGGCCCAGCTCGTGCTGCGGGAACTCCGGCTCCTCCTCGGAGCGCGGCGCCGCGCGCAGCGAGCCGTCGAGGCCGTACGTCCACGCGTGGTAGGGGCACTGGATCGACTCGCGCCTGCCCGACCCGCTCGCGACGGGGAAGCCGCGGTGGCGGCAGACGTTCAGGAAGGCCCGCAGCTCGCCGTCGCGCGCGCGGGTGACGACGATCGGCGTCGCGCCGAGGCGCGTCGTGAAGTACGTCCCCGGCCCGGGAGCCTCCCCGACATGGCCCACGTACTGCCAGGTGCCGCGGAAGATCCGCTCGCGCTCCCGCTCGAGGATCTCCGGATCGCGGTACCAGGCGTAGGGGAGCGTCTTCTCCATGGGGCGAATGTACCCGCGTACCATGGGTCGGGTGCAGGCGCTCCGGCGAGTCAGCGCGTTCTTCAAGGCGCATCCGCGCGTCTTCGTCGGCGTGCAGCTCGGCCTGCTCGCGATCTTCCTCGGCGCCGTCGGCTGGGCGGCGCGCGGCGCGTTCCGCGCCGCCGGCGACGACCTGCGCAACGCGAATCTCGTCGAGTTCGGGATCGCGTGCTGCTTCCTCGCCGCCTACTACCTGCTCTTCGTGCTCGGCTGGATGCGGATCCTCGCCGACTGGGGCCAGTCGATCTCTTATCCCGCGGCGCTGCGGGCGGAGATGGTCTCGATGCTCGCGAAGTACGTTCCCGGCGGCGTCTGGACGCCGGCCGCGCGCGTCGTCGCGGCCCGGCGCGCCGGGATCACCGACGGCGCGCTCGTCACGCTGTCGATGCTGATCGAGGCCGGCATCTCCGCCGTCGCCGGCGTGATCGTCTTCGTCGTCTCGCTCGCGTGGGTGGACGGCGTCGACGCGCCGATCGCGCCGCTCGTCGCCTTCGCGGTCGTGATCGCGGTGCTGCTGCACCCGCGGGTCTTCTGCCCGCTCGCCTCGCGGATCCTCCGCCGCTTCGGCTACGGCGGGCTGCCGCCGCTGCGCGCCTCGACGATGGCGTTCCTGCTCGTCTTCTACTCGGGCACGTGGGTCGTCGGCGGCGTCTCTCTCTGGTTCCTGCTCCGCTCGGTGGGGGCGCGACCGGAGCTCGCCGCCGTCGTCTTCCTGGGCGGAGTGGGGGCGGTCGGCGCGATCGTCGCCGTGCTCTCGGTCTTCGCGCCCTCGGGGCTGGGGCCGCGGGAGGCGTCGATGTACGGCCTGATGCTCGCGGTGGCCTCGAGCGGCGCGGCCCTCGGCGCGACGGTGCTGAACCGGGTGGCGATCACGCTCGTCGAGGTGCTGCTGCTCCTCGTCGGCGCGCTCGTGCTCCGCGGCTCGGGCGAGGAGGACGAGGAGCGGCTCCGAACTTCAGATCGGCTCACAGAGGCGTGACTCGACTTGCGGTCCGGGCCGGCGCTCGGGGAGAATCTCCCGGAGCGATTCGGAGGGGGTCCGGATGGCGAAGCCGCAGTACGACAAGTGGTTCGACACGCCGCCGACGCACCTGGGGGCGCTCCGCCGCTTCCGCTGCGGCGGGTGCGGCTACGGCGCCTCGCGGCGGACGGAGCCGCGCCGGTGCCCGATGTGCGGGGGCAGCATCTGGGCGGAGGACGCGTGGCGTCCGCCCGACGCGCTGCTGCACGATCTCGACCCGGCCTCGCTGCCGTTGCGGCGCGAGGCGGACGAGGTCGGGTTCCTGCCCGGCGTCCCCCTCTCCTAGCGGGAGGTCTCGGCGACGAGCAGCAGCGTGTTGCCGTCGCCGTCGCGGAAGAAGAACATCGGCGGGACGGTGCCGTCGCCGCCGAGCAGGTCGTCCGCGTCGACGCCGTTCGAGCGGAGCTCGGCGTGGTCGCCCGCGACGTCGCCCGACGTGAGCGCGACACCGGTCATGCGCCCGGTCCGGTAGTCGCCGCGCTCCGGCACGAGCGCGAGATTCGCCCCGCCGCTAGGCGGCGCCACCTCGACCCAGCGCTCGCCCTCGCCGAACGACACGTCCGCGGCGACGGTGAAGCCGAGCTTGTCCGTGTACCAGGCGATCGCCGCGTCCTGGTCGGCGACCGGCACCAGCACCCGTCCGACCTGCTGCACCCGCGCCACGGCCTGCCTCCTCTCGTCGTCTACCGACGACGATACGTCACGGCGCGTCGAAGGACGGCTCGGCGGGCTCGACGACCGACGTGTCGCGTTCCCAGCCCTCGTTCTGGAGGGTGAGCGACTCGAAGGCGACCGCGTTCGCGCAGGCGTCGAGGTCGCTGAGCGCGACGTACTCGGACGGCCAGCAGCGGTGCACCTGCCAGGCGAGCACGAGCTGCCCGGCCTCGTTCAGCAGTTGGATGACGATGTCCTTGCGGAAGTCCTTCAGCGAGACCTCGTCGCCGTGGGCGGCCCCGAGCCGCCACACCTTGTTCGCCCACTCCTCGAACGCGGTGTCGTGCGTGTGCCCGCGGCGGAGCACGATCGGCGCGAACGCCGTCGCGCCGGGTGAGAGCCGCTCGACGCTCGGGTCGCCGCCGTCGCGATGCGCGACGACGTACGTCGTCCGCGCGAGCGCGCTGACGTGGTCGACGCCGGCGACCTGCCGTCCGTCCCACAGGACGCGGAACTTGTAGCCCTTGTACGGGTCGAAGCGGTTCGGGTTGACGGTGAACTGCGCCACGGTCGGACCGTTCGGGAGCGCCGCCGCGGATCCTGCCGCGTCGTCCGCGACCGTACGATGCGCGCGTGTCGACGTACGAGTCCGAGCTGCGCGCCTGTCTCGAGCTCGTCTTCGGCGCGCCGGTCCCGGAGCCCGAGGGCGAGGCGTCGCTCTTCCTCCGCCAGTGGCTCGCGGAGCGGAACCTCGGGCTCGTGCCGATCGCCGGCGCGCGCGAGTTCCACTGGCCCGGGCACTGGCTCGCGCGCGTGCGCGCGGCGGACGGCGACCATGCCGTCGTCATGTTCGGCTCGCCGTCCGGCCCGCTGCACGATCCTGCCGGCGCGCTCGCGCGCGGCGGGACGATCGAGGAGGGCTGGCTGCTGGCGCGGCTCGACGTGCGGCTGCCGATCGAGGAGCCGTACGGCGGCCGCGGGTCGTCGGGGTCGGTGGCCGGCATCTTCCTCGCCGCCGACGCGGAGGCCCCGCTGCGCGGCGTCGACTCCGCGGCGGCCGTCGCGGGGCGCGGCCTCGAGGGCGACCGCTACTTCGACGGGCGCGGGACGTTCTCCGGCCCCGGCCGCGGCTACCAGCTGACGCTCGTCGAGGCGGAGGTGCTCGACGCCGTCGAGCTGCCGTGGGCGCAGGCGCGGCGGAACGTCGTCACGCGCGGGATCGCGCTGAACGCGCTCGTCGGGAAGCGGTTCGCCGTCGGCGGCGCCGAGTGCGTCGGGCGCCGGCTCGCCGAGCCGTGCGCGCACCTCGAG
>DASSSR010000042.1:0-44325 GCA_035708345.1 Gaiellaceae bacterium | reverse complement strand
GCCGTTAGATCGCCGCTTTCCAACCGCCGCCGCCCTCGTCCTCCGTCCAGGGGAAGACGCGCTTGCGAATCACCTCGAGCAGCACCGCGGCGACGACGCCGACGAGGGACGCGGTGACGACGCCGGCCAGCAGGTACGCCGTCTTGAAAGCGTTGCCGTAGTTGATGACGATTCCGCCGAGCCCGGTGATGCTGATCTCCATCTGCGCGATGATCACGCCGATCAGGGCCTTGCCGAGGGCGATCCGGAGGCCGGCGAAGATGTGTGGCACCGCGTTCGGGAGCTGCACGTGCCCCACCACCTGCAGGGCGTTCAGCTTGTAGATGCGGCCCACGTCGAGCAGCGCCGGCGACGTGTCCTTCACGCCGGTCGACGTGTTGATGATGATCGACCAGAGCGCGAGGATGAACGTGATCGCGACACGCGCCTGCAGGTTGACGCCGAACCAGATCACCACGAGCGGGACGAGCGCGATCAGCGGCGTCGCCTGGAAGAAGTTGACGTAGGGGTTCAGCATCCGCTCGACGACCGGGCTGCGGCCCATCGCCATGCCGACGACGATCCCGACCACGGCGGCGAGGCCGTAGCCGATGCCGAGGTCGCGGAGCGCGCCGTAGAACGCCGGCCAGAGCTCGCCGTCCTTGAGCAGCGCCCAGAACGCCTGCGCGACCTTCACCGGCGTCGTGAAGAGGATCGGGTTCGTGTGCGCGCCGACGTACTGCCAGAGCAGCCCGAAGATCAGCACCGAGAGCACCGGCAGGCCGATCTTCCCGAGCCTCGTGTGCGCGATCGAGCGGCCCCGCCGGCGGCCCGTGTACCAGGCGGTCATCCGCCGGGACAGGCTCGGGGTCGGCACCTGCGCCTCTGCCGGCGCGGCCATCGACGAAGACCGTTCAGCTGCCACCGAACCCTCCCTGAGCGTCGCTCCCCGGCCAAGCCACCGGAGGCCGCGAACGTATCCTGGATACGGTTGCGTGTCAAGCGGATATTGGATACGCTCGCGCCGCCGCGGGAGGGCTCGCGGATCCCACGCCGGGTGAAGGACGAGTAAGGGGGCGAGCGCTTGCAGACCGCGTCGGTGGAGTTCTTCAGCGAGGGTGAGCGGATCAGTGCGCTCTGGCGCACGCCGGACGCCGTCACGGCCCCGCTGCGGGCGATCGTCCAGGGCCCGGGCTGGCTCGGCCTCAAGGACGCGAAGCTGTACGTCCGCTACCACGAGGCGCTCGCCGAGGCCGGCTTCGGCGTCCTCGTCCTCGACTACCGCGGCTTCGGCGACTCGGGCGGCCCGCGCGAGCTCTCGCCGCGCGTCCAGCTCGAGGACCTGAGGAACGCGGTCACGTACCTGACGACGCGCGACGACGTCGATCCCGACGCGATCGGCGTCTTCGGCACCGGCGGCACCGGCGGCGGCAACGCGATCCTGCTCGCGTCGGTCGACGCGCGCGTCCGCGCCGCCGTCAGCCAGGTGCCGGTCGCCGACGGCGAGGACTGGCTGCACCGCATGCGCTCCGAGTCCGACTGGCTCGCGTTCCTCGCGTCGCTCGAGACCGACCGCAAGGAGCGCGTGATCACCGGCAAGGGCCGGCGCGTCCACCCGCGCGAGGAGATCATGGTCCCGGCCGCCGAGCGGCGGACGACGACCGTCAAGGCCGACGTCGACGACCGGATCCCGACCGACGTCTCGCTCGCGGCGGCGGACGAGATCCTCGGGTACAGGCCGATCGAGGCGGCGCGGACGCTGACGACGCCGCTGCTCGTGATCGGCGTCGAGGGCGACGCGGTCACGCCGACCGACCACGCGGTCGCGCTCTACGAGGCCGCGCAGGGGCCGAAGAAGCTCGTCATGCAGCGACACACCACGCACTACGCCGCGTACGACCGCTACTGGACGTCCGTGACGCCGCTCGTCGTCGACTGGTTCGACCGCTTCGTCCGCCCGGCGGGCGTCGTGGTCACGTCGAACGAGGGCGCCGGCGACGTCATCGAACTCATCGAGGAGGCCTAGATGGCAATCGACCTACGGATCTCCGGCGGCGACGTCGCCACACCCGCCGGCGTCCGCCGCGCGGACGTGCTCGTCGACGGCGAGAAGATCGTCGGCGTCGTCAGCCCGAGCGTCGAGATCTCGGACGTCGGCCGGACGATCGACGCGACGGGCAAGCTCGTCATCCCGGGGATGGTCGATCCGCACGTGCACACGCGCGAGCCGGGCTTCACCCACAAGGAGGACATCGCCACGTCGACGCAGGCGGCGGCGGCGGGCGGCGTGACGACGATCTTCGGCATGCCGAACCTGAAGCCGCCGACGTCGAGCGCGGAGCTGCTCGAGCAGGTCTTCGACCTCTACCGCGAGAAGTCGTACGTCGACTGGAACCACAACCCCGCCGCGACCGACCCGGGCGAGATCGTGCCGATGTCGCAGATGGGCATCCGCGCCTTCAAGATCTTCATGGTCGTCGACACCGGGCGCACGTATCCGCACCCCGCGGGCACCGGCATGCACGACCACGGCGACCTGCTGCGGACGATGGACCTGATCGTCCCCACCGGGCTCCCGTTCATGATCCACCCGCACGACCAGGCCCTGATGAACTACATCGAGGGCGAGATCCAGGCGCGCGGCGACAACACGCCGCAGGGCTACGCCGAGGCGTACTGCGCGCGCGAGGGCGTGATCTGGGACACCGCGTGCGACGTGCTGATCCGCCTCGCCGAGGCGTCCGGCTGCCACGTGCACCTGATGCACATGCAGACGCGCCGCTCGATCGACGCCGTCCGCCGGGCGAAGGCGCGCGGGATCAAGGTGACGTGCGAGGTCAACCACTGGTCGCTCTTCCTCGGTTCCTGGGAGGACGTCGAGAAGCTCGGCCCGTACGCGCTCTCGTACTACAACCCGCCGGACGCGAAGGCGGCGGTGTGGGAGGGCCTGCTGGACGGGACGATCGACATGATGTCGTCCGACCACGCGCCGCACACGCGCGAGGAGAAGGAGGTCGGCTGGACGAAGATGTGGAGCGCGCACACCGGCACGCCGGGCGTGCAGTACCAGCTCCCGCTCCTGCTCGACCTCGTCAACCGGGGCAAGCTCCCGCTCGAGCGGGCGCTGCAGATCGTCTGCTCGCGGCCGGCCGAGGTGTTCGGCCTGAAGCAGACGAAGGGCGTGATCGCGACCGGAGCCGACGCCGACCTCGTCGTCGTCGACCTGAACAGCCCCTGGACGATCACCAACGACAGCGTCCTCTCCCGGTGCGGCTGGACGCCGTACGACGGCCGGCAGTGCAGCGTCAGCGTCGAGCGCACGATCCTGCGCGGCCGGGACATCTACGTCGACGGCAACGTCGTCGGGCAGCCCGGCTACGGGCGCCAGGCGGTTGCCGAATCCCCCGTCGCCGCGACTGCCTGAGAGGAGATCGATGACCGAGAAGAAGCGTGTGAAGTACGGGCTGCTGTTGCCCCACTTCGGCGTCTACGCCGACAGGGACCGGCTGCTGGAGGGCTCGAAGCTCGCCGAGAGCTACGGCTTCGACTCCGTCTGGGTGCGCGACCACCTGATCTTCGAGCCGCACGGCGAGATGGAGGATCCGAACCGCAACTTCTTCGACGCGCTGATCACGCTGACCGCGATCGGCGCCGTGACGGAGCGGATCGAGCTCGGCACCGGCTCGCTGATCCCGTTCCGCCACCCGCTCGAGGTGGCGCTGTCCGTGGCGACGATCACGCAGCTCGCCGGCCCGCGCTTCATCTGCGGCTACGGCGCCGGCAACTTCGACCACGAGTTCGAGGCGGTCGGGATCGACCCGGCGATCAAGCGCTGGGACCTCGTCAAGGGCACCGCGCAGGTCCTGAAGAGGGTGTGGACGGAGGACGACGTCTCCTACGACGACGGCTTCTACAGGTTCGACCACGTGACGATCGACCCGAAGCCGGTCGGAGGGCCGCCGCCGTTCTGGTACTGCGGCAACACGCCCGCGTCGGTGCGCCGCGCGGTCGAGTACTGCGAGGGCTGGATGCCGGGCCGGATCTCGCTCGCGACGTTCCGCGCCCGCGTCGACGCGCTGCGCGAGCAGAGCGAGGCCGCCGGCCGCGCGATGCCGACGCCGG
This sequence comes from Gaiellaceae bacterium, assembly GCA_035708345.1. Classification (GTDB taxonomy): domain Bacteria; phylum Actinomycetota; class Thermoleophilia; order Gaiellales; family Gaiellaceae; genus Palsa-739. Next base: position 40,224 of record DASSSR010000042.1, on the reverse strand, counting down.
CGGTGATCCCGCCGACCTCGGTCGAGGAGACGCGTGAGCGCGCGCTCGAGTACGTCAACGTCGACGGCCTGCTCGCCTGGGCGAACAAGGCGAAGTACTGGGTCAAGCCGCCCTCCGGGAAGTTCGAGACGTGGGAGGACCTCGAGGGCACGCTGATCGCCGGCAACCCGGACGAGGTCGTCGAGGCCTGCCGGAGGTTCGAGGACGCCGGCTGCGAGCACCTCGTCTTCGACTTCCGCTTCAAGTTCGACCGCTTCTTCGAGCAGATCGACCTGCTCGGGCAGGAGGTGCTGCCGAAGCTCCGCGAGGAAGCGCGCGTCGAGGTGGAGGTCTAGGCCATGGCCGCGGAGCCGATGATCGAGATCCAGGGGGTCGGGAAGCAGTTCGCACGGAAGAAGAGCTCGGCGAACGTCGTGCTGAAGGACGTCGACCTGACGATCCGGCGCGGCGAGTTCGTCAGCCTCGTCGGCCAGTCCGGCTGCGGCAAGACGACGCTCCTGCGGATGATCGCCGGGCTCGCGCCGTACGACGCCGGCGTCGTCAAGGTCGCCGGCCGCCGGGTCACGAGCGTGCCGCCCCGCATCGGCTTCGTCTTCCAGCAGGCGGCGCTGCTGCCGTGGAAGACGGTGCGGCAGAACGTGCTGCTCGGGTTGAACGAGACGCGCAAGACGCTGACGAAGCAGGAGAAGGAGGAGCGGGTCACGCACCAGCTGCAGATCACCGGGCTCGCGGACGCCGCCGACCTGCTGCCGCGGCAGCTCTCGGGCGGCATGCAGCAGCGCACCGGCCTCGCGCGCGCGCTCGTCTCCGACCCGGACGTCCTGCTGATGGACGAGCCGTTCGGCGCCGTCGACGCGCTGACGCGCATCCGCCTGCAGGAGGAGCTGGCGGCGATCGTCGACCGCACGGAGGCGACCGTCGTCTTCGTCACGCACGACGTCGAGGAGGCGGTGTACCTCGCCGACCGCGTCGCCGTGATGACGATCGGCCCCGGGCAGATCAAGGAGGTCGTCCCGGTCGACCTGCCGCGGCCGCGCGACCGCTCGCCCGAGGTGATCGCGCCGATCGCCGACCACGTGCTCGAGCTCGTGCTCGGCGGCGGCCGCCGCAAGGCCTCGCCGCCGCAGCCCGAGGCGGTGCAGGCGTGAGCGGCCTTACGTTCGGCGTCCGCGTCCCCAACTCGGGGCCGCTCGCGACGATCGAGAACGTCGTCCGCGCGGCGAAGGAGGCGGAGGCGCTCGGCTTCGACGCGATCTGGGTGCACGACCACGTCGTCTGGAGCTCGGAGATGCACCGGCACCACATCTCGTCGGGTGCGGTGCACGCGCTCGAGGACGACCAGACGGCGACGTTCTTCGAGTCGCTGACGACGCTGTCGTACCTCGCCGCGGAGACGGAGCGCGTCAAGCTCGGCGTCGCGTGCCTCGTGATGCCGACGCGCAACCCGATCTACGCGGCGAAGCAGGCCGCGACGCTCGACCACCTGTCGAAGGGGAGGCTCCTGCTCGGCGTCGGGCTCGGCTCGAAGGCGACGCAGTCCTCGAGCGAGTTCGACGTCTTCCAGGTGAACTGGCGCAGGCGCGCGCCGCTCACCGACGAGCACATCGACGCGATGCGGGCCGTCTGGACGCAGCCGCTGGCGAGCTTCCACGGGCCGACGATCCGGTTCGAGGACGCGGAGATCTGGCCGAAGCCGCTGCAGGACCCGCTGCCGGTCTGGATCGGCGGCTGGACCGACCACGCCGCGCGGCGGGCGGGCCTCCGCGGCGACGGCTGGGTTCCCGGCTGGCTCTCGCCGGCCGAGATGGCGAAGGGCCGCGACGTCCTCCGCGACGCGGCCGCCGGGGCGGGCCGCGACCCGGACGCGATCACGATCGCGGTCGAGAAGCTGACGGCGATCCACACCGACCGCGACCAGGCGCTCGAGTGGGCGTTGCCGACGGTGCGGCAGAGCTCGATGACGTACGAGCGCGACGTCGACGACATCCAGTTCGCGCTCGACCGCCACATCTTCGGCTCCGTCGACGACGTGCGCCGCCGCGTCGAGGAGTTCGCCGAGTCCGGCGTGCAGCACTTCGAGCTGAAGTTCATGTACCCGACGCTCGACGACCTGCTCTTCCAGATGGAGCTGTGGGCCGAGACGATCCTCGCCGAGTTCGGTGCGAAGGCGACGGCCGTGACCGCCTAAGGTGCTCCTCAAGGCGATGTCATCCGGGCTTCTGGAACGCGCTGACGCTGCGCGCTGGTGCGTCCTCGGTCGCACCGATAGCGCCGCTATCGGTGCTTCCTGCGTCCTTCCGTCGCTTGGTCATCGCGCCCCAGAAGCGCGGCGACATCACCAGGAGAAGCACTGATGCAGATCCTCTCCGACTTCCGGCTGCACCGGCCCGCCTCCGTCGAGGAGGCGGTGCAGCTGCGCGCCGAGCTCGGCGACGGGGCCGCGCTCTACGCGGGCGGCACCGAGCTGCTGCTGGCGCTGAAGCTGGGCGTGCTCGAGTACGAGCACCTGATCGACCTGAAGCGCATCCCGGCGCTGAAGGGGATCGAGGTGCGCGACGGCGCCCTCCGCATCGGCGCGGGCGCGACGCACCGTGAGATCGAGACGAGCCCGCTCGTCGCCGAGCACCTCCCGGCGCTCTCGACGCTCGCGCGCCACGTCGCGAACGTGCGCGTGCGCGCGGCCGGGACCCTGGCCGGCAACCTCGCCTTCGCGGAGCCGCACGCCGACCCGGCGGCGCTGCTCGTCGCGCTCGGCGCCACGGTCGAGCTCGTCGGCTCCGACGGGCCGCGCTCGCTGCCGGTCGAGGAGTTCGTGCTCGGCGCGTACGAGACCGACCTCGGCGAGGACGAGCTGATCGAGGCGTTCGTCGTGCCGCTGCCGCAGCTGGAGACGCGCGCGACGTACCTCAAGTTCCAGGTGCTCGAACGGCCGACCGTCGGCGTCGCCGCGGTGGCGCGCAACGGCGGCGCGCCGACCGTCGTCGTCGGCGCGGTCGACGAGAAGCCCGTGCGCGTCGAGGCGACCGGGGAGGTCGACGCCTACGTCGACGCCGCCCGCGAGGCGGTCGACCCGGTCGACGACCTCTCCGGCAGCGCCGAGTACAAGCGGCACCTCACCGGGGTGCTCGTCCGGCGCGCCCTGGAGGCTCTGGCCGCATGACGGCGACGACCACGACGACGCGCGTCACCGGCGTGATCAACGGCCGCGAGCGGACGCTCGAGGTCGACAACGCCGCGCTGCTCCTCGACGTGCTGCGCGACCTCGGCCTCACGGGCGCGAAGCCGAGCTGCGAGATGGAGGTGTGCGGGGCCTGCACCGTGCAGCTCGACGGGCTGCCGGTCAGCGCGTGCACGACGCTCGCCGTCGAGCTCGACGGCCGCACGGTCGAGACCGTCGAGGGGCTCGCGCGCTCCGACGACGCGCTGCATCCGGTGCAGCAGGCGTTCCTCGCGCGCTCGGCGTTCCAGTGCGGCTTCTGCACGCCGGGGATGATCATGTCGGCGAAGGCGCTGCTCGAGGCGAATCCGTCGCCCTCCCGCGACGAGGTCGTGCACTGGCTCGAGGGCAGCATCTGCCGCTGCACCGGCTACGAGTCGATCGTCGAGGCGGTGCTCGAGGCGGCGGAGGCGATGCGCGATGGCTGAGCCTCGCAGCTCCGGCACGAGCGTCCCGCGCCTCGACGGCCCGGCGAAGGTGACGGGCCGCGCCAAGTACGCCGTCGACCTGGACGTCCCGGGCGCCGCGCACGGCGTCGCCGTCCGCGCCGACCGCGCGCACGCGCGCATCCTCGAGATCGACGCGAGCGAGGCGACGGCGCTGCCGGACGTGCTCGCCGTCGTCACGGCCGCGTCGCTCGCGCCGATCGACGTGCGCTTCGGGCACATCAGCCGCGACCATCCCGCGCTCGCGGTCGACAAGGTCCGCTACGCGGGCGAGCCGGTCGCGCTCGTCGTCGCCGAGACGCGGCGCGCGGCGGAGCGCGGCGCGCGGCTCGTGCGCGTCCGCTACGAGGACCTGCCCGCGGTGATCGACGCGGAGGAGGCGCTCGCCGACGACGCGCCGCTCCTGCACGAGACCCATCCCGGCCGCACCGGCGACGAGGGCTTCCACAACACCGGCGGCACCCGGCTGGCCGGCAACCTCTGCGCCGAGAACACGCTCGGCTGGGGCGACGTCGACGCGGCCTTCGAGGCGGCCGACCTCGTGGTCGAGGGCGAGTACCGCTACCCGATGCTCTACGGCTACGCGATGGAGCCGTACAACGCGACGGCGCTGTTCGAGGAGGGCGCGCTCACCGTCTACTCGACGGCGCAGCACCCGTACATGGTCCGCGACGACCTGGCGCTGATGTTCGGGCTGCCGCTCGCGCGCGTCCGCGTCGTCGTCCCGTACGTGGGCGGCGGCTACGGCACGAAGTCGTACACGAAGGTCGAGCCGCTCGCCGCGCTCGGCGCGTACGCGACCGGCCGGCCGGTGCGCGTCGCGCTGAGCGTCGAGGAGGCGATCTACACGACGCGCTCCGACGGCGCCGTCGTCCGCGCGCGCTCCGCGTTCGCGTCCGACGGGACGCTGCTCGCGCGCGACATGGACATCGTCATGAACTCCGGCGCGTACAGCGACAACAGCCCGCTCGTCTGCGCGAAGCTCGCGAACCGCTGCTTCGGGCCGTACCGCATGCAGGCGCTGCGCGTCCGCTGCCGCTCGGCGTTCACGAACACGACGCCGGCGAGCTCGCTGCGCGGCTTCGGCGCGCCGCAGGGGAATCTCGCGAGCGAGCTGCAGCTGGACGAGGCCGCCGACAGGCTCGGCATCGACGCGCGCGAGCTCCGCCTGCGCAACCTCGTGCGGCCGGGCGAGCAGATCCTGCCGGGCAAGCGCGGCGTCGACGCCGACCTCGCCGAGGACCTGCGCCTGCTGACCGAGTCGCTCGGCTGGGGGGAGCGCGAGGGCGTCGGCTTCGGCATCTCCGCCTCCGACGCGGGCGCGCACCCGACCTCGACGGCGCTCGTGCGCATCCACGGCGACGGCTCAGCCTCGTGCGCGCTCGGCGCGACGGAGCTCGGCCAGGGCAGCCGCACGGTGCTGTCGCAGATCCTCGCCGACGGGCTCGGCCTGCCGTTCGAGCAGGTCGCGATCGTCCAGTCGGACACCGGCGTCGTCGCCTACGAGCGCACGACCGGCGCCTCGCGGACGACGACGCTCGTCGGCCGCTCGCTGCTCGCCGCGTGCGACGACGCGCGCCGCAAGATCCGCGAGCTCGCCTCCGAGCTCGCGACCGAGGTCGAGGACGCGCCCGGCGGCGTGGTCGCCGACGGCGAGCACCTGGGCTACGGCGACGTGATCCGCCGCTGGTTCGGCTCCGGCGGCGAGGTCGTCGGCAGCGCCGCGATCCGGAAGCACGGCGAGTTCGAGCAGCTGCCGCCGTTCTGGGAGATCGGCGCGAGCGGCGTCGTCGCCTCGGTCGACGAGGAGACCGGCCGCGTCACGGTCGAGCAGTTGACGACGGTCGGCGACGTCGGCTTCGCGATCAACCCGGCGCTCGTGCACGGCCAGGATCTCGGCGCGGCGACGATGTGCCTCGGCGCGGCGCTCTCGGAGGAGCTCGTCTACGACGGCTCCACGCTCTCGAATCCGAACGTCGTCGAGTACCGCGTGCCGCGCGTCGGCGACCTGCCCCACCGCGTCGACCAGATCCTCGCCGAGCGCCGCGACGGGATCGGCCCCTTCGGCGCCAAGGGCGGCGGCGAGGGCGCCGGCAACCCGGTCGGGGCGGCCGTCGCGGCGGCCGTGGGGCGGCTGCTCGGCCGCTATCCGCGCCGGCTGCCGCTGACGCCGGAGCGCGTGTGGCGGCTCGCCCAGGAGGCGGAGCAGCGCGAGACGGAGACGGTGCGTGGCTGAGCCTGCCGCTGACCTCGCCGCGCTCGCCGACGGCCACCGGAGCAACTTCCGGACGGTCGGCGACATGGCCTACGAGGTGATCCGCGAGGGGATCCTCACCGGCGTCCTGCGCCCGGGCGAGCGCCTGCGCCAGGACGCGCTCGCGTCGCAGATCGGCGTCTCGCGGATCCCCGTGCGCAGCGCGCTGATGAAGCTCGAGTCGCAGGGGCTCGTCACCTTCGAGCCGTACCGCGGCGCCGTCGTCAACTCGCTGACGCCCGCCGCGGCGCGCGAGATCTACGAGATCCGCGGCGCGCTCGAGACGTACGCGCTCCGCAAGGCGATGACCGCGATGACCCCGGACCGGCTGCGGCGGCTCGAGGAGCTCGCGAACGAGCTGAACCACGTCGACAACGCCGAGGAGTTCCTGCAGCGGCGCGCGCTGTTCTACCACGAGCTCTACGACGCCAAGCGCCAGCCGCGGCTCGTCGAGATGATCGACCGGCTGCGCGAGGAGGTCGCGCGCTACTCGATCGAGCACAACCTCAACTACGTCCGTCCGCCGGGCGAGCGGGACCACACGCAGCTGCTCGGGTTCCTGCAGGCGAACGACGTCGAAGGCGCGGTCGAGTGGCTGCACCTCCACCTCGAGCAGGTCCGCGAGCGCCTGCTGACGCGGCTGGCGCACGCGTCCTCTCCCGAGTAGATGAGGGGCTCGCGCCGCGCCACGCTGACGCTCGCGGCCGTCGCCGCCGGCGCCACGGTCTTCGGCGCGCAGGGGATCTCGCCCGCCTTGCCGACCGTGCAGAAGGCGTTCGGGATCGGCGTCAGCGAGGTCGGCCTGATCACCGCCGCCTACATGCTGCCCGGCGTCCTGCTCGCGATCCCGCTCGGCTACCTCGCCGACCGGCTCGGCCGCCGCATCGTCTTCTCGTCCACCGCGCTCCTCTACGGCGTCGCCGGCGCCGCGCAGGCGCTCGCGCCGAGCTTCGGCGTGCTGCTCGCGCTGCGCGTCGTGCAGGGCGTCGGCTTCGCCGCGCTGGTGCCGCTGAGCATGACGCTGATCGCGGACGTGTACACCCGCTCGGAGCAGGTGCAGGCGCAGGCCGCGCGGCAGGTGTCGATGACGGGCAGCGAGCTCGTGCTGCCGCTCGTGGGCGCGACGCTCGCCGGCCTGAGCTGGCGCGCTCCCTTCGTCGCCCAGGGCCTGCTCGTCCCGATCGCGGTCGTCGGCTTCTTCGTGCTCGGCGACGAGCGCGTCGAGATCGGCGGCAAGGGCGTCTACACGTCGGAGCTCGGCGTCGCGCTCCGGCAGCCGGGCATGCCGGCCGTCCTGCTCGCCGGCTTCCTGCGCTTCTGGTGCAAGTACGCGCTCGTCGCGTACCTGCCGACGCTGCTCGTCCACCGCCACGGCGCGACGCTGACCGAGGCCGCGGTCGTCCTCAGCATCGCCTCCGGCGTCGCCGCCGCCGTCAACTTCGGCGTCGTCCGGCTGGTCCGCCAGGTGGACGGCTCGCTGCTGCTGACGCTCTCCGTCGTCGGCGTCGGGCTGTGCCTCGTCCTGTTCGGCTTCGTGCCGTCGTGGCAGGTCGGGATCGCCGTCGCGGTCGGCTTCGGCGTCAGCGACGGCACGCTGCAGGTGCTGCAGAACGCCTTCGTCGCGATCGCCGCGCCCGAGCGCGTCCGCGGCGGCCTGATCGCGGTCAGCGGCATGACCCGCAACAGCGGCAAGCTCGTCGCGCCGCTCGTCGTCGGCGCGTTGCTGCTCGTCGCGTCGCCGCCGGTCGCGTTCGCGGCGGTCGGCATCTCCACGTGGGTGCTCGTCCCGGCGCTGCGCCCGCTCCGTCAGCTCGACCGGCTGCTGCGCCCCCGCGAGCCGGCAGAGGTCGCACTCGTACAGGAGGCAGTCTGATGCGCCAGGACTTCCACGCCACGCTCCGCCTCCCGGCGGACGCGGGCGCCGTCTGGGAGGTGGTCGGCGACGTCCCGACCGTGCTCTCGTGGATCTCGATCGTCGAGACGATCGGGGAGAGCGACTCGGGCTATACCGTCGTGCTCGCCGACCGGCTCGGCCCGTTCAAGCTGCGGGCGGATCTGGCCGTCGCCGTCGAGGAGCGGGTCGAGGGGCGGCTGATCCGGGCGCACGGCGACGGCGAGGACCGGCAGATCGGCTCGCGGCTGGTCGTCGACGTCGCGCTCGCGCTCGAGCAGCAGGGGCCGGAGACGCAGCTCGACGTCAGCGGCAGCTACGAGGTGACCGGGCGCCCCGCGGCGCTCGGGGCCGGCTCGATCCGCAAGAAGGCGACGGCCGTGCTCGCGGAGTTCTTCAGCGCCGCCGAGCGCAGCGTCGGCGCCGCGGCGCCGTCCGGGCCGGCTTGAGCCGGGCCTTCTCCGACGCCGAGATGCGCGGGCGCGCGGAGCGCGCGCGCACGCTGATGGAGGAGCGGGAGCTCGACGCGCTCGTCGTCTCCGGCGACTTCAGCGCCGGCATGAACTACTACTGGCTGAGCGGCCACATGCCGCGCGACTTCCAGCAGAACTACTCGCGTCCGCACGTGATGGTGCTGCCGCTGCGCAGCGAGCCGTTCCTCTACGTCTACGACGTCAACGTCGAGAACGCGCGCGACGAGTCGTGGGTCGAGGACGTCGCCGCGTACATGCCGCCGTTCGACGGCGCCGCGCTCGGCGAGGTGCTGCGCGAGCGCGGGCTGGACCGAGGGCGGCTCGGGCTCGAGCTCGGCGAGGACCAGCGGCTCCTCTTCCCGGCGCTCGCGCTGACGGAGCTCTCCCGCGCCTGCCCGGGGCTGGAGCCGGTCGACGCCGCCGAGCTGATCTGGCGGCTGCGGATGCTGAAGAGCGAGGCCGAGGTCGCGTACATCGCCGAGTCGAACCGGATCAACGGCGACGCGCTCGCGGCCGCCTTCGCGGCGATCCGCGCCGGCGACGACGAGCTCGAGATCGCCCGCGTCGTCGGCCGCTCGATCGTCGACGCCGGCGCCGTGCGGCCGCCGTACGCACAGCTGAACGTCCTGACCGAGGCGAAGTCGCGCGCCCGCGGCGGCGGCGCGCGCCTGCTCGGGCCGCTGCGGGACTACTCGCTCGCCGAGGGCGACCTGCTCTTCGTCGACTCCGGCGCGGTCACCGCCGGCTACTGGGGCGAGTTCGGGCGGATGGCGTCCGTCGGCCCGCCGACGGAGGCGAAGCGGGCGCACCACGACGCGATCCGCTCGATCGTCCGGCGCTCGATCGACGAGTCGCTCGTCGCCGGGACGACGTTCGAGGAGGTCGTGCAGCACCTCGTCCGGCTCTACCGCGAGCACGGCTACGGCGAGGAGCAGTACGGCCCCTACGTCCGCACGCCGCCGCTCCACTACAGCCACGGGGTCGGCCTGGCCGGCAGCGAGCCGCCGTTCGTCCGCAACGACAGCCGCGCGGTGCTCGAGCCGGGCATGGTGATCACGCCGGAGGCCTACCTCTCCGTCGACGGGGTCACGTACGCCTCCGAGGAGGACGTCCTCGTCACCGCTGACGGGCCGCGGATCCTCTCGCCCCTCGACGAGGGGCTGTTCGGGATCCGCTAGCGGCCCTCGTGCCGCAGCGAGGCCGAGTTGATGCAGTAGCGGACGCCGGTCGGGTGCGGGCCGTCCGGGAACACGTGCCCGAGGTGGCCGCCGCAGCTCGCGCACAGCACCTCGGTGCGCACCATCCCGAACGAGGTGTCCGTCTCCTCCTCGACCGCCTCCGCGCTCGCGGGCGCGGAGAAGGCCGGCCAGCCGCAGCCGGAGTCGTACTTCGTCTCCGACTCGAACAGGACCGCCCCGCAGCCCGCGCAGTGGTAGGTGCCCGGCTCGAAGGTGTGGTCGTACTCGCCGCTGAAGGGGCGCTCGGTGCCCTTCTGCCGGAGCACGCGGTACTGCTCGGGCGTCAGCCGCTCACGCCACTCGGCATCGCTCCTGGTGATTTCGCTCACACCGCCAATGGTACGAATGCGGGATGGACGCCGTAGAGCCTCAGCAGCCGGCGCCGCGCGTCCGCGTGATCTTCGGCGCGCTGATGCTCGTGATCCTGCTTGCGTCGCTCGACCAGACGATCGTCGCGACCGCGCTGCCGACGATCGTCGGCGACCTCGGCGGGCTGGCGCACCTCTCCTGGGTCGTGACGGCCTACCTGCTCGCGTCGACCGTCACCGGGCCGCTGTACGGGAAGCTCGGCGACCTCTACGGCCGCAAGGGGACGCTGCAGGTCGCGATCGTCATCTTCCTGGTCGGCTCGGCGCTCTGCGGGATCTCGCAGAACATGCCGGAGCTGATCGCGTTCCGCGCGCTGCAGGGCCTCGGTGCCGGCGGCCTGCTCGTGACGACGATCGCCGTCGTCGGCGACATCATCCCGCCGCGCGAGCGCGGCCGCTACCAGGGCGTCTTCGGCGGCGTCTTCGGCGTCTCGACCGTCGTCGGGCCGCTGCTCGGCGGCTTCTTCGTCGACAACCTCTCGTGGCGCTGGATCTTCTACATCAACCTGCCGACCGGCGCGCTCGCGCTGTTCGTGATCGGCGCCGTCTTCCACGCGCGCTCGACGCGGGTCGAGCACTCGATCGACTACCACGGCGCGTCGCTGCTCGCCGCCGGCCTCACCTGCGTCGTCCTCTTCACGAGCCTCGGCGGCACGACGTTCGCGTGGGGCTCTGGCGAGTCGATCGCGCTGATGGTGCTGTCGGTGGTGCTGCTCGTCCTGTTCGTCTTCGCCGAGCTCCGCGCGACCGAGCCGATCCTGCCGATCGAGCTCTTCCGCAACCGGATCTTCAGCGTCTGCGCGCTCGTGGGCTTCATCATCGGCCTCGCGATGTTCGGCTCGGTGACGTACCTGCCCGTCTTCCTGCAGATCGTCAAGCAGATGAGCCCGACGCGGTCCGGCCTGCAGCTGACGCCGATGATGGGCGGGCTGCTCGTCACCTCGATCGTCTCCGGCCGGCTGATCTCGCGCTGGGGCCGGTACAAGCCGTTCCCGATCGCCGGCACCGCCGTGATGACCGCCGGGATGGCGCTGCTCGCGCAGCTGAACGTCCACTCGACCGCCGTGCAGACGTCGCTGTACATGCTCGTGCTCGGCCTCGGCCTCGGGATGGTCATGCAGGTGCTCGTGCTCGCCGTCCAGAACTCGGTCGAGATGCGCCACATGGGCGCCGCCACGTCCGGCAACATCCTCTTCCGCCAGGTCGGCGGCTCGATCGGGATCGCCGTCTACGGGGCGATCTTCGCCAACCGCCTGCACGGCGAGCTCGTCTCGCGGCTGCCGAAGGGCTTCCACGTGCCGAAGACGGTCAGCCCGGCGGCGGTGAACAAGCTGCCCGCTCGGGCGCACGAGGCGTACGCGGGGGCGGTCGCCGCGGCGCTCCATCCCGTCTTCGTCGTCGCCGCGCTCGTCTCGGTGTTCGCCTTCCTGCTGACGTGGCTGCTGCGGGAGACGCCGCTGCGGGCGACGGTGCGGCCGATGGACGGGGAGGAATTCACCCCGGCGGCCGCCACCGAGGCGCCGCCCACCGTTGCACGGTAGTCCGGCCAGGGTGCTACGCTGCTGCCACGGACGGCAACCGGGCCGTCCCGTGAGATTTCAGCTTCTCGTTCCTCCGTCGGTGGTTTCGAGTCGTGTGATCTCGAACCGCTAGGTACCGATAGGAGTCGAACAACATATGGAAACGTTCAGGTCGCCCACCTTCCAGGGGCTGGGAGTGAGCGAGGCCGTCGAGCGTGCGCTCGCGGCGCGCGGGATCGTCGAGCCGTTCCGCATCCAGGGCCTCGTCCTCCCGGACGCGCTCGCCGGCCGCGACGTGCTGGCCAAGGCGCCGACGGGGTCGGGCAAGACGATCGCCTTCGGCATCCCCGTGATCGAGCGCTGCGAGCTCGGCGCGACGCCGGAGGCGCTCGTGCTCGTGCCGACGCGCGAGCTCGCGCTGCAGGTGGCGGAGGAGCTCGAGACCTTCGCTCCGGCGCGCGGCGTCCGCGTCGGGCTCGCCTACGGCGGCGCGCCGGTCGCGCAGCAGGCGAAGCGCCTCAAGGGCGCGCACGTCGTCGTCGCGACGCCCGGCCGGCTGCAGGACCTCGTCGAGCGCAGGCTCGTCTCGCTCGACGGCATCCGCATCCTCGTCCTCGACGAGGCCGATCGGATGCTCGACATGGGCTTCCGCCCGCAGGTCGAGCGGATCGTCCGGCGCGTGCCGCGCTCCCGGCAGACGATGCTCTTCTCGGCGACGCTCGACGGCGAGGTCGGCGAGCTCGCCCGTGCGTACACGAACGACCCGTCCCGCTTCGAGGCGAAGCGCGACGTCACGGCCGACGACGGGGAGATCCTGCATCACTTCGTCCCGGTGACGCCGGACGGCAAGCTCGACACCCTCGTCGAGCTGCTGGACGCCGAGCAGGGGCTGTCGCTCGTCTTCGTGCGGACGAAGCGCGGCGCCGACCGGCTCACCGACAAGCTGCGGCGGCGCGGCGTCTCGGTCGTGGCCATGCACGGCGACATGGGGCAGAGCCAGCGGGAGCGCGCGCTCGAGAAGTTCCGGAGCGGCAAGGTGACGACGCTCGTCGCCACCGACGTGGCCGCCCGCGGCCTCGATCTCGAGGACATCGCGCACGTGATCAACTTCGACCCGCCGGAGGACGACAAGGGCTACGTCCACCGGGTCGGGCGCACCGGACGGGCCGGTCGTTCCGGCCGCGGCAGCACGCTCGTGCTGCCGGACCAGCAGGCCGACGTCGGCCGGGTTGCGCTGCTGGCCGGACATCGTGAAACTTTCGAGAGCACGGGTATGCGTACCGCCCGGCCGAAGCTCGTCTACACGAGCCGCCGCGGCCGGCGTTCGCGCTGGTAAGGCAGGGGAGGTGAATCAATTGGCTACAGGCACCGTTAAGTGGTTCTCCGACGAGAAGGGCTACGGCTTCATCACGCCGGAGGACGGATCGAAGGACCTCTTCGTCCATTTCAGCGGCATCGCCGGCGACGGCTTCAAGTCGCTCGCCGAGGGCTCGCGCGTCGAGTTCGAGGCGACGGAGGGTCAGAAGGGCCCGCAGGCGACGAACGTCCGCCCGCTCTAGGGGACCTACCCTGCACGTACCTGACTGGGGCCCGCGCTCACGCGGGCCCCAGTCGTTTGACCACGTAGACGTGGCGGACGCCGCCGCGTTCGTGCACGACGATCCGCGTCGGCACGACGGCGCCGTGCGGCAGCGCCAGGTAGAAGGCGTTCCGGCCGAGTGCGGCGTGCAGCACGCGGCCGTCGACCGTCACGTCCACGCTCGTCGCCGCGTCGTCGACGACGCCCCAGACCTCCCGGCGCGGCTCCACCTGCGGGTACGCGCCGTGCACGAACGAGCTCACGCACGTGCCGCCGCCGTTCGGCTCGCGCACGACGCACAGCTGCCCGCCCGCCTTCGGGAACGCGTAGACGCTCGCCCCGTCCGCGGCGATCAGCAGGCGCGACCGCCGCGCCTCGCCGTGGGCGAAGCGCGCGAACGTGCGGGCCGGGGCGGGGAGGACGTCGCGCGCGCGGCGCGGCCGGTCGAAGACGCCGAGCGGCGGGATCCCGAGCGGGGTCGACCCGCCCCAGGTGTACTGGTAGTCGACGCCGCTCGCGCTCGTCGTCCCGGCCGGCGGGACGAACACCGGCAGCACGTCGTGCGTGACCGGCGGCGCGGCGAGGGCGAGCGCGACGAGGGCCGCGGCGAGCATCGAGCGAATCATCGCATCCTGGTGCCTTGCACGTGCGGCCGCGGCGAGCGGCCCCTACTGCTCAGAGGGCCGCGTCGACGGCCGCCGCCGCGAAGAGCAGCGCGAGGTAGAGCAGCGAGTAGTGGAACGCGAGCGCCGCGTCGCGCCGTCGTCCGCCGCGCAGGCGGAGCGCGAGCGCGAGGAAGGCGCCGCCGAGCAGGAGCGCGACGACGAGGTAGAGCGTCCCGAAGGTGCCGGTCGCCCACGGGACGACGGTCAGCGCGACGAGCGCGGCGGTGTAGGCGACGATCCGCCGGACCGTCCTCGCGCTGCCGACCGCGACCGGCAGCATCGGCACCTTCGCGGCGGCGTAGTGCTCGCGCAGGAGCAGCGCGAGCGCCCAGAAGTGGGGCGGCGTCCACAGGAAGACGATCGCGAACAGCCAGAGCGCGGCGACGCCGACCCGGCCGGTCGCGGCCGCGTAGCCGACGAGCGGCGGCACGGCGCCGGCGGCGCCGCCGATGACGATGTTCTGCGGCCCGCGCCGCTTCAGGTAGCCCGTGTAGACGAGCACGTAGAAGGCGTTCCCGGCGAGCGCGAGCAGCGCGGTGAGGACGTTGACGGTCGACGCGAGCAGCGTGAACGAGCAGGCCGAGAGCGCGAGCCCGAACTCGAGCGCACGCGAGGGGGCGATGCGCCCGGCGGCGACCGGCCGGCCCTCGGTCCGCGTGCCCATCAGCCTGTCGATGTCGCGGTCGAGCAGGTGGTTGAGCGCGCTCGCGCCCCCGCAGGCGAGCGCGAGCCCGAGCAGGGAGACCGAGAAGCGGACGGTTCCCGGCCAGCCGCGGGCGCCGACGACCATGCCGCAGGCGCCGGTGACGAGCAGCAAGCTCATGATCCGCGGCTTCGTCAGCGTCAGGTAGTCGCGGGCGCTGCCGCGCGCGAGCGGCTCGCCGAGGAAGCAGCGGGCGGCGGCGGCGCAGACGGCGGCGAGGGCGAGCGCCGCGAGCGCGACGTGCGCGCCGCGGGAAGTCACCGCCGCGGCTGCGCCGAAGAGCAGCAGCCCCGCGAGCGAGAGCGGCAGCAGGCGCCGGTGCGCCCAGACGGCGGCGAGCACGAGCGCGAGCAGCGGCGGCACGGTCAGCTCCGCCGAGATGCCGTGCAGCGCCCGGTCGGCGGCGACGCCCGTCAGCACCGCGAGCACGCAGCCGGCGGCCGCGCCGACCGCGGCCAGGCGGAGTGCGACGCCCGCCTTGACGCTCGCCCGCTCCCGGCGCCGGCGGAGCCGGCGCCTCCGCTCTCTGGTGAGCTCCGTCGAGCCTACGCTCACGTCCGCTCCGCGGCGAGCCGCGCGAGGTCGGTCTGCACGAACGACTGCAGGAACGGGAACAGGTACGCGGTCCGCTCGTCCCCGCGCCGGTCGATCAGGTAGAGCGCGAGGCTGTGGACGATGTCGTTCGTCGTCGCCTCCACCTGGACGTGGTACGCGCGCCAGACGCGGGCGACCGCCGCGCGCGTCGGCGCGTTCAGCCAGTGCACCGTCCAGGCGCCGGTGAGGTGCCACTTCGCGAGCGCGTGCGCGATCGACGGCGGCGTGTCGCCCTTCGGGTCGACGCTGACGACGACGAGCGCCGGCCGGCTCGCCGCCGGCAGTCGCCGCATGATCGAGCCCAGCTCGCGGCCGGCGATCGGGCACTCGCTCGTGCAGCGGGAGTCGAGGAAGGTCAGCACGACCGGACGGCCGCGCAGCGCTGCGAGCGAGACGAGCGCGCCGTGCTGGTCGCGCAGCGCGAACGCGGGCGCAGGCCGCCGGCCCGCCGCCCAGACGCCCTGGCCGTGCAGCTCCGGCAGCGCCGGCGCGGCCGAGCGGTCGTGCAGGACGCGCACGACCAGGCCGCCGGCGACGCCGACGACGGCGGCGCAGAGCGCCAGCACGAGCAGCGGCCGGCGCCCGGACGCGACGGGGACGGGGACGTGGACCGAGCTCATTGCACCTTGCCGCTGCGGGCGCCGGGGGCCCGGCGGCGCAGCAGGATCCACCAGTAGACGCCGATCGCGACGAGCACGCCGACCGGGAGGACGAGCGTCAGGATCGAGCCGGCGAGGAAGTGCGAGGCGAGGGTCATGGGCTCTCCTTCAGCGGCCCGCGAGCCCGAGCCGGCGGCGCGCCGGGGCCGGGTCGAGCCAGCGGTAGACGAAGACGACGACGGCGATCGTGTAGGCGAGCGAGCCGGGCACCCACATCACGCCGGCGGCGAGCCGCTGGTCGGCGAGCGCCGACAGCCCGCCCGGGCGGTGCGCGAGCGCCGCATACGGGGCGTAGAGGGGCGAGCCCGCGAACGCGAGCACGAGCGACAGCACCCAGCCGACGAGCATGCCCGAGACGACGAAGCCGATCCGCTGCGGCCAGTCGAGCCGCGAGCGGAACGGCGGCGAGTCGACGACCGCGCCCCAGAAGAGGAGCGAGGTCAGGAAGAAGAGCGCGTGCTCGAGCTCGTGCACCGCGCCGCTGCGCAGGGTCAGGTCGTAGGCGGCGGGCAGGTGCCAGACGACGAGCGTGGCGGAGGCGAGCGTCCAGGCGGCGAGCGGGTGCGCGACCGCGTGCGCGGCGGCGCGGAGCGGGCGGGCGCGCGGGCTCACCGCCACGGCTCCGGCGACGGCGCGGCGGAAGCGGAGCGGCAGCGGCTGCCACAGGCGCGTCCACGGCGCCGAGACGACGAGCAGCGGCGGCGCGACCGCGAGCAGCAGCACGTGCTGCGCCATGTGCGCGAGGAAGAGCTTGTCGGCGAGGTCGTCGAGCGGCGAGTCGAGCGCGACGACGATTGCGAGCAGGGCGAGCGCGAACGCGATCGTGCGGCCGGTCTGCTCGTGGCCGTGGCGCCCCGAGACGCGGCGCCGGCCGCCCAGCACGTAGAGGACGGCGGCGACGACGACGAGGGCGAGCGCCGGCACCGGCTACGCCAGGTAGAGGACGACCCAGAGCAGCACGCCGAGCGCGGCGACGAACCCCCAGTAGAAGGAGACCGCCTCGAGGCCGGGCCGGACGAGCGAGAGCGGGTCGGCGACGTCGTGACCCGTGCGGTGCGGGTCGCCCGACGCCTCGCCCGGCCCGGGGGAGCCGCTCGCCACCTTGCGGTAGCGCCACGAGGTCGCGACGACGTTCTCGAGCCAGAGCAGCGTGCCGAGCGTGAAGAGGAGCTGGAAGGCCGTCCAGCCGTAGAAGACGCTCGCGTAGCCGCCGTCCGTCGGGCCGAAGTGGAGCGTCGTCCACTCGACCACCTGCAGGACGGCGGCCGCGAAGCCGACGACGAGGGCGAGCACGCCGACGCGCCGCCACTCCTCGCGCCGCCCGGCCCGGTGGCGCTGCAGCCCCAGGCGGACGAGCAGCGCGCTCGCGACCGCGAGCGCCATCACGACCGTGCCCCAGGCCACGGAGGGGTCGACCTTCTTCGGCTTCCACAGTCCGGCGTTGTTCTGCGCGCGCAGATAGAAGTAGGCGAAGACGAACGCGAGGAAGAAGAACGCGGTCGCGCTCGCGAACAGGTGCGCGCCCGAGTTCAGGTTGCGCCCGAGCAGCTCGGGCGGCTCGCCCTCGACGACGTCGTAGGCGGTCGCCTCCTGCACGAGCTCGGTCATCGCATGCCTCCTGCGGGCGACGGTGCGGGGACGGCGACCGGGCCGGGCGCCGGCTCGCCGTAGTCGTACGGGTCGCTGGTGATGTGCGGGATCCGGTCGAAGTTGTGCACCGGCACCGGCGAGGGCAGCTGCCACTCGAGCGAGCGCGAGCCCCACGGGTTCTGCGGCGCCGGCACGCGGGCGAAGACGAGCGACCAGACGAAGTTCGCGAGGAAGATCAGCAGGGAGAACCCGAGCACGAACGCGGAGATCGAGACCCAGCGGTTGAGGAAGATCAGGTTGTGCGGGTAGCTGACGACGCGGCGCGGCTGGCCGAGGAAGCCGACCGCGAAGAGCGGCCCGAAGGTCGAGTTGAACGCGACGAACATCAGCCAGAAGTGGATCTTCCCCAGCCGCTCGTTCAGCTCGAAGCCCGTCATCTTCGGCACCCAGTAGTAGATCGCCGCGAAGAAGGTGAAGATCAGCGCGCCCATGATCGTGTAGTGGAAGTGCGCCATCGAGAAGAAGCTGCCGTGCGTCGTCACGTCGCTCGGCACGTCGGAGAGGAAGACGCCCGAGAGCCCGCCGATCAGGAAGTTGAAGAACCAGGCGAGGCAGAACAGCATCGGCACGGTGAAGCGGAGGTTGCCCCGCCACATCGTCATCAGCCCGCAGATGAACGTGAAGCCGGTCGGGATCGAGATCAGCTCCGTCGAGAGCATGTAGAAGGGGCGCAGGTCGGCGTTGATGCCGCTGACGAACAGGTGGTGCTGCCAGACGAGCCAGCTGAGCAGCGTGACGCCGAGCAGCCCGGCGACTGCGAGCCGGTAGCCCCACAGCGGCTTGCGGGAGAAGACGGGCAGCAGCTCGAGCACGATCGCGAAGCCCGGCAGCGCGAGGATGTACACCTCCGGGTGCCCGAAGACCCAGAAGAGATTCTCGTACAGGTACTGGCTGCCGCCCGCCGCCGGGATGAAGAAGCTCGTCTGCGCCGTGCGGTCGAGCATCGACATCAGCAGCACGGCGACGAGCACCGGCGCGGCGAGCAGCATCAGGATCGCCGTCGAGAGGACGCCCCAGCAGAAGATCGGCAGCCGCGACCACGTCAGCCCCGGCGCGCGCATGGTCACGATCGTCGCGATCATGTTCAGGCCGAGCAGGCACATCGAGATCCCGACGAGCGCGAAGAACGCGATGTACGCGTCCATGCCGGCGTTCGCCTGGTCGTTCAGCGGCTGGTAGCCGGTCCACCCGGTGGGGAAGCCCCCGAAGGCGAGCGTCGTCGTCAGGATCGTCCCCGCCGCCATCAGCAGCCAGAAGGTGAGCGACTCGATGCGCGGGAACGCCATCCGCCGCGCGCCGATCATCAGGGGCACGAAGTAGTTCGCGAACGGGCCGAGGATCCCGCTCGTGAACATCCCCATCATCATCGTCCCGTGCATGCCGACGAGCGTCAGGTAGTTGTTCGCCGGGAAGACGTGGCTCGTGGGGCTGAGCAGCTCGGTGCGGATCAGCATCGCGTTCAGCCCGCCGACGAAGAAGAAGACGCCGATCCCGACCAGGTACTGGATGCCGACGACCTTGTGGTCGGTGCAGAGGCCGAAGTAGCGGCCGATGCCCTCCGTCTCCTTCTCGCGCAGCGACGGCGGATAGCCGCGCAGCCGCGCCCACGGGTAGACGCCGAAGCCGAGCCCGACGAGGAAGCCGAGCACGCCGACGAAGTAGCCCATGAAGACGGCGAGGTCGTTCTGGTCGATGTCCCCGAAGTAGTCGAGGCTCGCGCCGGTGATCTGGTGCGCGCAGAACCAGCCCAGGTACCAGCCGCCGATCCCGAGCAGGATCGCGGTCAGCAGGTTGAAGCCGATCAGCCGGCGCCAGACCGGGGGTGACGTCTCGACTGCGAGTGCGCTCACACGGCTCCTCTCGTCAACCCGCGCGGCGGGACGGCTCGGGCAGGTAGGTGGTCGCGTACTTGGGCAGGAGCTTCGTCACGGGCGCGAAGTACGACTGCTGCTGCTTGATCCAGCCCGCGAACTGCGAGCTCGGCACGACGTGACCGGTGTCGAACATGTAGCCGTGCCAGAGCCCGCAGAGCTCGGCGCAGTGGATGTCGAACGCCATCGGCTTCTTCGTCTGCACGTAGACGACGTTGTCGACGCCCGGGTTCGCGTCGGCCTTGACGCCGAGCTGGTACGCCCAGAAGGAGTGGATCGCGTCGAGCGACGTCACGTGCAGCCGCACGAGCGTGTTCGCCGGCAGGACGAGGTGCGGCGTCTCGACGCCTCCGTACGTCGGGAAGCGGTACGTGAACTCCCACTGCTGCCCGATCACCTGCACGTCGAGCGCCTGCTGGTAGCCGGCCGGCTGGAACGCCGGGGTCGGCCCCTGGCCGCCGCCGGCGCCGGACTGCACGAGCTCGTAGCTGCCGAAGCCGGCCAGGAAGAGCACGACGACGGGCGTGATCACGAGCCAGAGCAGCTGGATCCGCGCGTTGCCGCGCACGGGCGGCCCGTCGACGAGCTCCGGCGTCCGGCTGCGGAACGCGACGACGACGTAGCCGAGCAGGATCACGACGAACAGGAAGACCGGCGTGACGATCGTCAGCATCCACTGGTTGTCGAAGACCTGCTCCTTGCCCTGCGCGCTGCCGTTCCCGGGCGGCAGGGCGGGGCCGAGGAAGATCGCGACGAGCGGCGTCGCGACGATGCTCGCCCCGATCCAGAGCGCCAGGAAGCGCCTGCCGTGGTTCGGCTCGGACGCGACTGCGGCGTGGTCTGCTGCGCCGGTGGCCATCAGACGACGTTGAGGAAGCCGTCCATGTAGCCGACGGTCTGCATCGGGCCGCCGAACCCGTCGATGGTGCCCGCGGCACATGGGACGAAGCACTGCCAGCGGTACGTGCCCGGCTCGCCGGTGCGGAAGGTGAACTCGATCGTGCGGTGCGCCATCGAGAGCGAGCACGGCGCGTAGCCGCACTGGTTCTTCGCGTTGTCGCCGACCGGCGCGATCGGCACGAGCACGCCGAGCTGCGGCACCGCGAACGTATGCGACGGCTGGTCGGGAGGCATCACCGTCAGCGGCTTCCCGTCGACGAGCTCGGGTCCGACGAGCCCCTGCGGCCGCCCGAGGAACGGGTTGCGCAGGCCGCTGGCCCCGTCGAAGTTGTAAATCGTCACGTGCACGAGCGCGTGGGCGGGGAGGTTGAAGATCGTGTTGCGCTTCCACTGCCCCTGCGAGTCGCGCACGAGATACGAGACCCAGTCCGGGTTCGGCGACAGCGTCGGCCCGACCGCGGCGACCGTCTCCAGCGTCAGGTGCACCGTCGGCGTCGCGCCCGTCGTCTGCGCGGCCGGCCGGTAGGGCGTCAGGCCCGGCTGCACCCAGCCGCCGATGTAGAAGCCGACGAGGATCCCCGCCGCCGCGACGCCTGCGACGACGCCCGCGATCTTGATGCCGAGCCGCCCGGACATGCGACGCGGATATACAGGCCCGTTGCGCGAGAGGCGACGAAGATGACGAAGTTGTCATCTCGCGGTCATTTACACGTCATCCCCGCCGCGTTACGGTTGGGCGGAATCCGATGCGGATCCTGGTGATCGAGGACGAGGCTCGCATCCTCTCCTTCCTCGCGCGCGGCCTGGCTGCGGAGGGCTACACGGTCGAGTGGGCGACGGACGGGAGGCAGGGCCTTTCACTCGCGGTCGAGCAGCCGTGGGATCTCGTCGTCCTCGATCTGCTGCTGCCGTCGCTGAACGGGCTCGACGTGCTCGCCGCGCTGCACCGCCGGCGGCCGGAGCTGCCGGTGCTGATCCTGTCGGCGCGCGCCGACCTGCAGACGAAGCTGCGCGGCTTCGAGCTCGGTGCGTCCGACTACGTGTCGAAGCCGGTCGCGCTCGACGAGCTGCTGGCGCGCGTGCGCGTGCAGCTGCGGCGCCACGAGAGCGCGGAGGACGGGCTTGTCTGCTGCGGGCGGCTCGAGCTCGACGTCGCGCGGCGCCAGGCTCGCCTCGGCGAGGTCGTGTGCGAGCTCTCCGACCGCGAGTTCCGGCTGCTGCGCCACCTCGTCGACAACGCCGGCAAGGTGATCAGCCGCGAGCGGCTGCTCGCCGACGTCTGGGGCTACCGGTTCGACCCCGGCTCGAACGTCGTCGACGTCTGCATCCGCCGGCTGCGGAAGAAGCTCGGCCCTGACGCCCCGATCGAGACGGTTCGGCATGCCGGGTACCGGCTGGCTGCGTAGCCACCGGGTCGACTTCTTCTGGGGCGTCTTCGCCGCGGCGAACCTGCTCGCGATGGTCGCCTGGCCGAGCTGGGAGACGATCCCGTTCCACTTCGTCTGGATCAGCCTCACGCTCGTCTACGGCTTCCGGGTCTGGTCGCCGCGGGCGACCTCGCTCGTGCTCGCCGGTGTCGCGGCGGCGACCGGCGCCTCGATCTTCATGGACGCGTTCGAGGGGATCCAGCTCTGGGGCGAGCTGTTCGAGGTGCCGCTGATGTCGGCGATGTTCCTCGCGATGGTGTGGCACGCGCGGCGCCGGCAGGCCGCGCAGCGCGAGGTGGAGGTGCTGCTGGAGCAGCAGGAGCGCTTCCTGCACGACGTGTCGCACGAGCTGCGCACGCCGGTGGCGATCGCGCGCGGGCATCTCGACCTGCTGCGCCGGAACGAGGGCGCCCTGCCGGAGGTGGAGATCGCCGTCGACGAGCTCGACCGGATGGACCGCATCGTCTCGAGGCTGCTGCTGCTCGCGACGGCGGGGCAGCCGCAGTTCCTCGCGTTCCGCCCGCTCGACGCGGCGTCGTTCCTGGAGGACGTCTTCATGCGCTGGAGCGAGGTCGCGCCGCGCGCGTGGCGGCTCGGGCGGCTGGTGCGGGGGACGGTTCGCGCCGACGAGGAAGCGCTGCGCGACGCGCTCGACGCGCTGCTCGAGAACGCGGTCAAGTACACGGACGCGAACGACACGATCGAGCTGCGCTCGCACGTTCTCGACTTCGGGCTCGTGATCGAGGTGTCGGACACCGGCGTCGGGATCGCGCCCGACGCGGTCGAGCGGATCTTCGAGCGGTTCGCGCGCGGCGACGAGGCGCGCACGCGCTCGACGGGCGGCGCGGGGCTCGGGCTCGCGATCGTCGACGCGGTCGCGCGGGCGCACGGCGGCAGGTGCACGGTGCGCTCGACGCGCGCACGCACGACGTTCGCGCTGCGACTGCCCGCGTTCGCCGCGCCCGCGGCAGCCGCGGCGTGGGATCCGGAGCCGGCGCTGCCGGCCCCGGATCCGGCGCTGGAGTAGGGCGTCCCTACGCCGCGCGGGCGAGCTTGCGCTCGTCCTCGTGCGCGGACACCTGGTGCAGCGGCAGCGGCTCGGAGGGGACGTACGGGTCGCCGCCGGTGCCCCAGCGCTCGTCGCTGAGCGGGACCGCGGAGGGCAGGCGGTGCGCCAGCCGGAGGGCGCCCGCCACGGCGGCGAGCGCGGTCAGCGAGAGGAGCAGGTTCACGATGATGTACGTGGTCGTGGTCATGCGTCCATCGTTCCCGCGGCCGGTGCGAGGGCGGTGTGACGCGCCTGAGAGAACGCTGTGCGTATGCTCGCCGCGTGACCGGAGGGTGTCTCTGCGGCGGCGTCCGCTTCGAGCTGACGAAGCCGCCGGTCTCACTGACGTACTGCCACTGCACGCGCTGCCAGCGGCGCACCGGGACGGCGGCGTCGGCGCAGGCGCGCATCGCCCCGGGCTCGCTGCGCTTCGTCCGGGGCGCGGAGCTCGTCAAGGGCTGGCAGCCGGAGGACGGGTTCGAGAAGTGCTTCTGCTCGAACTGCGGCGGCCAGCTGTTCAGCCGCGGCCCCGACGGCACGATCTGGAGCGTGCGCATGGGCGCGCTCGACGAGGATCCCGGGCTGACGCCGACGCACCGGCAGTACGTCGCGTACGCCGCGACGTGGGAGCCGATCCCGGACGACGGGATCCCGCGCTATCCCGAGGCCGCTCCCCGCTAGAGGGGGACGAGCCGCGTGCCCGTCGCCTTGAACGTCGCGTAGACGCGGCCGCCGCGCGCGAGCCCGAGCCGCTCCGCCGACGCGGCAGTCACCTCCGCCGTCAGCGGCCCGACCCGCACGCGCACGCGGTTGCCGACCTCGACGACGGAGCCGACCTCGCCGTGGACGACGTTCAGCGCCGAGTCGGCCGACTGCTCGCGTGCGAGCGACACCTCCCACGGATAGACGACGACGCCGACGGCGCCGTCGGCGGCGTCGGTCGAGTACACGCACGCGCCGCCCTCGAGCGTCACCTGCGTCAGCCCGATCGTCGGGCTCGCGTGCCCGTGCAGGAGGTTCGCCCCCGTGAACGAGGCGACGAACCCGTCGCGCGGACGCGCGACGAGCTCGGCGGGCGGCGCCAGCTGGCGGAGCCTCCCGTCGACGAGCACCCCGACCTGGTCGGCGAGCGCGGCCGCGTCCTCGTAGTCGTGCGTGACGAGCAGCGTCGGCAGCCGCAGCTCGCCCAGCAGCTCGGACAGCTCGTGCCGCACCTCCGACTTCGTGTGCGCGTCGAGCGCCGCGAGCGGCTCGTCGAGCAGCAGCACCGCGGGATCGCGCGCGAGTGCGCGGGCGAGCGCGACGCGCTGCCGCTCGCCGCCGGACAGCTCGCCCGGCTTCGCGCGCGCAAGGTGCGCGATCCGCAGCCGCTCCAGCAGCTCGCGTGCACGCTCGCGCCCGCCGTAGGCGACGTTCGCGAGCACGTCGAGGTGGGGGAAGAGCGCGTAGTCCTGGAAGACGAGCCCGACGCGGCGGCGCTCGGGCGGCAGCGGCGTCCAGTCCTCGCCGTCGAAGCGGACGGAGCCGCGCCGCGGCCGGGCAAGCCCCGCGACGACCCGCAGCGCCGAGCTCTTGCCGGCGCCGGACGGCCCGACGAGCGCGACCGTGCGTTCGACGTCGAGCGCGAGCGTCAGCTCGAAGCCGCGAAGCGGAAGCGCGAAGTCGAGAGCGAGGGTCGCCACTTGAGTGCCAGGAGCAGCGCGGCGCTGAGCGCGACGAGCAGCGCGCTGATCGCGAGCGCCGTGTCGAAGTCGACGTTGAACTCGGAGTAGACGGCGAGCGGCAGCGTCTCGGTGACGCCGCGCAGGCTGCCCGCGAACATGATCGTCGCGCCGAACTCGCCCAGCCCGCGCGCGAGCGCGAGTGCGGCGCCCGCCGCGAGGCCGGGGCGCGCGAGCGGCAGGACGACGCGGAAGAACGTGCGCGTCGGGCCGGCGCCGAGCGTCCGCGACGCCGCGACGACGTTCGGGTCGACGCCCTCGAACGCCGCGATCGCCGCGCGCACGTACAGCGGGCCCGAGACGAACGCGACGGCGAGCACCACGGCCAGCCTCGTGAAGGGGATCGAGGTGTGCAGCAGCCCGAAGCGGCCGAACGCGGCGAAGAGCCCGATCCCCGCCACCGCCGGCGGCAGCACGAGCGGCAGCTCGACGAGCCCGACGAGCAGCCCGCGCCCCGGGAAGCGGCGTGCGAGCACGACCGCCGCCGGCGTCCCCAGCACGAGCACGAGCGCCTGCGCGGCGGCGCTCGTCTCGGCGCTGACGCGGATCGCGTCGACGACGGCGCCGTTGCCGAGCTGCGCGAACAGCCGGCCCGGCGGCACGCGCGCGAAGATCGCGACGACGGGGAGGACGAGGAACGCGAGCGCCGTCGCGGTCGCGCCGAAGACGAGCAGGCGGCGGATCATCGCCTCGGCAGGAAGCCTGCGGCGCGCAGCTTCGCCTGCGCCGCCTTGCCGAGCAGCCGCTGCATCCAGCGGCGCGCCGCGGCGGCGTGGCCGCCCCGAACGACCGCGACCGCGTAGGCGACGCGCGGCTGTGCGCGACGCGGCAGCGAGAGCGTCCGCACCTTGCCGCGCACGGTGCGCGCGTCCGTCCGGTAGACGAAGCCGGCGTCGGCCTCGCCGAGCGCGACCTTCGCCAGCACGTCGCGCACGTCGTTCTCCTCGCTGACGACGTTGCGCAGCACGCCGGTCCGGTGCAGCCTGCGCAGGACGGTGCGGGTGTAGTCGCCGACGGGGACGCCGGGCGCCGCGACGACGAGCTTCACGCCCTTGCGGCGCAGGTCGGCGACGCTCCGGATGTGCGCCGGGTTCGACTTCGGCACGATCAGCGTCAACGCGTTGTGCGTGAACACGACCGGCTTCTCGACGAGGCGTGCGCGGTAGAGCTGCTGCGGCAGCGCCGTGTTCGCCGAGGCGAAGACGTCGGCCGGCGCGCCCTGGCGGATCTGCGCCGCGAGCGCGTTCGAGCCGCCGAACGAGTAGCGCTCGCGGCGGTCGATCGCGGGGAAGACGTTCGTCAGCGACGCGGCGGCGAGGATCGTCAGGATCACGTCTGCACCATCACCGACGTCGACTTGACCACGGCCGTCGCCTGCACGCCGGGTTGCAGCCCGAGCTCCTCGACCGCGTCGCGCGTCACGATCGCGACGATCCGCGCCGGCTCGGTCACGAGCAGCTCGACCTGCGCGAGCAGGCCGTCCACCTCGACCGAGCGCACGGTGCCGGTGAACCGGTTGCGCGCGCTCAGGTGCGCGTCGTCGCCGCCGCGCAGCCGTGCGATCTCGTCCGCGGCGACGACGCGGCGGTTGCCGGCGTCGCGCTCGGTGCGGATCCGGCCCTCGCGGTCCCAGCGGCGCAGCGTGTCGAGGCTGATCCCGAGCGCCTGGGCGGCCTCGCGGGCGGTGTAGCTGGCCTTGGCCACCGCCCGATCATATACCTAGGCAATGCCTATGTGGATCAGCGGCCGTGCGGCGGGCCGCAGCCAGCGGAGCACCTGCAGCAGCCGGGGCTCGGGCAGGCTGACGCAGCCGGCGGTGGCGCCGACGGCGACGTGGAGGAAGATCGCCGAGCCGCGGCCGGGGACGACGGGGCCGGCGTTGTAGTCGACGACAGCGAAGTAGCGGTACTGCGGCGAGACCCGCCAGAGCGCCTCGCTGTCGCCGCCGAAGGCCGGCGCCGTCCCGCAGCGGACGTGCCGGAAGCGGTTGTACGACGTCGAGCCGGGATCCTCGTCCCACCAGTCGCCGCAGACGAGCCGGTGGTAGCGCAGGCGCAGACCCGGGTCGGGGGCGATCCCGTAGACGGTCGTGCCGAGCCGGTACGTCCCGGCCGGCGTGGCGCCGTCGCCCTCGCGCTTGTGCGTCGTGATCCCGGTGCGGCCGAGGTGCGCCGTCCACGGTCCGGCGACGCGCCGCCAGCAGGCGCCCTGCCGCGTCCACACCGAGAGCGACCCCGTCGTCGCATGCGGCGGCGCCGAGACGGTGACGAGCTGAGTCGAGCCGTGCGTGCCCGCGAAGCAGGCGACGGCGGCGAGGAGCGAGGCTACGCTGGCCACCGCTCCATGGTTGCAGCGATCCCGCCCTTCGTCGCGCACGTCGAGCGCGTGACGGCCCGCGACCTGCCGTACTCGTGGCACAGCGGCTGCCCGGTGCCGCCGGCGCAGCTCCGGCGGGTGCGGCTCCGCTACGTCGGCTTCGACGGCCGCGCGCACGTCGGAGCGCTCGTCGTCAACGAGCGGGTCGTGCGCGACGTCGTCTCGGTCTTCGGCTCGCTCTACCGCGAGCGCTTCCCGATCCGCCGGATGCGGCCGATCGACGCCTACCGCGGCAGCGACGACCGCTCCGCGGCGGCGGACAACACGTCGGCGTTCAACTGCCGGAGGGCGGTCGCGCCGGGGACGCCGTCGTGGTCGATGCACGCGTACGGCCTCGCGATCGACGTGAACGACGTCGAGAACCCGTACCTCGAGGGAGCGCGGGTGATCCCGCCCGCCGGCGTGCGCTTCGTCGACCGCGCGCGCGTCCGGGCGGGGATGGCGGTGGAGGGGAGCGCGCTCGTGCGCGCGTTCGACCGCGTCGGGTGGGGCTGGGGCGGCCGCTGGCGCGGCTCGCCGGACTACCAGCACTTCTCGACGAACGGCCGCTAGGAACAGGCTGTTACGAACGGCCGCAAGTAACAGGCTGTTACTTGCGCGGGTTCCTGATCCCGACGGCGCCGATCGCGCCGCCGGCGCAGACGAGCGCGCCGACGCAGAGCATCGCGAGGTGGAAGCCGTGCTCGGTCAGCTTGTGCGATCCGCCCGAGGCGAGGACGCCGATGCCGGCGATCGCGACGAGGCCTGCGACCCGCGCGACGGCGTTGTTCACCCCGGAGGCGATGCCGGCGTCGCCGGGGCCGGCGTCCGCGAGCACGGTCGTCGTCAGCGGCGCGACCGTCAGCGCCAGCCCCAGCGCGAAGCCGAGCAGCGGCGGCAGCAGGTCGACCCAATAGTCGAGGCCCGACGGCAGCCGTGCGAGCGCGAGCAGCGACGCGCCGCCGAGCAGCGGCCCGGCGCCCATGAACAGACGCGGGCCGTAACGGGCGGACAGGCGGCCCGTGTGCCGCGAGAGCGCGAAGAGGACGAGCGTCACCGGCAGCGTCGCGGCGCCGGCCTGGAGCGGCGACCAGCCGGCGAGCTGCTGCAGGAAGAGGGCGAGGAAGAAGCCCCAGGCGGAGAGGCCGCCGTAGACGGCGAGCGTCTCGACGTTCGTGACGCTGAAGTTGCGGCGCGCGAAGAGGTGCAGCGGCAGCATCGGCGCCGGCGTCCGCGCCTCCCAGACGAGGAAGAGCGCGAAGCAGGCGGCGCCGCCGGCGAGCGCCGCGACGATCGCGGGGTGCGCCCAGCCGAGCCGCGGCTGCTCGATCAGCCCGAAGACGATCCCGCCGAGACCGACGGCACAGAGCGCGGCGCCGACGAGGTCGAGCCGTGCCGCCCGGCCGCCCGCCTCGCGCCGCGGCATGAACGCGAGCGCGATCGCGACCGTCGCGAGCGCCACCGGCACGTTGATCACGAAGATCACGCGCCACGACCAGACGCCGATCAGCCAGCCGCCGAGCAGCGGCCCGACGACGGTCGAGATGCCGCTCCACGCCGTCCACGTGCCGATCGCGGCGCCGCGCTCGTCGCCCGAGAACGTCGCCGTGAGCACGGCGAGCGAGGCCGGCGTCAGCAGCGCGCCGGCGACGCCCTGGATCCCGCGGAAGACGATCAGCGCCGTCACGCTCGGTGCGGCGGCGCAGAGGATCGAGGCGACGCCGAACGCCGCCACCCCGAGCGTGAAGAGGCGTACCTCGCCGAAGAGGTCGCCGAGCGAGCCGCCGACGAGGATCAGCGAGCCGAGCGTCAGCAGGTAGGCGTCGACCACCCACTGCTGGGCGGCGAGCCCGCCCCCGAGGTCGTGCTGGATCCGCGGCAGGGCGACGTTCACGACGGTCATGTCGATGAAGGCGATCGAGGAGCCGAGGATCGTCCCGACCAGCGTGAGTCGCGCAGACACCCGCACGTGAGGCACCATCTCAGGTGACGTGGACGAGCCGAAGCGGTACGGCCGCGGCCTCTTCCTCGCGACGGTCGCGGGCGGGCTGTCCTCGCTCGTCTGGGGCAAGACGGTGTGGAGCGGGCTGTCGAGCGCCGTGCCGTCGGTGCCGTTCGTGCCGAGCGGGTGGCGGATCTACACGGTCGCGGCGACGATGCCGGTCTTCGACCCCGCGACGTGGCGGCTCGAGGTCGGCGGGCTCGTCGAGCAGCCGCTGACGCTCGACCACCGGGCGCTGCTCGCGCTGCCGCGCACCGAGGAGGTGCGCGACTTCCACTGCGTCACCGGCTGGAGCGTCCCGAACGTGCGCTGGGCCGGCGTGCGCCTCGCCGACCTGCTCGACCGCGTGCGGCCGGCCGCCTCCGCGCACGCCGTCCGCTTCACGTCGGCGGAGATCCCGTACGTCGACTACCTGACGCTCGACCAGGCGCGGCGCTCCGACGTGCTGCTCGCGTACGAGCTGGACGGGGCGCCGCTGCCGCGCCCGCACGGCGCGCCGCTGCGGCTCGTGATGCCCGAGATGTACGGCTACAAGAGCGTCAAGTGGGTCGCCCGCGTCGACCTCGTCCGGCAGCCGGAGGACGGCTACTGGGAGCTGCGCGGCTACGACCGCGACGCGTGGATCCAGTGAGCTACGTCGTCCGCTTCACGCGTACCGAGCGCGCTCTGCACTGGGTGAACGCCGCGTTCTTCCTCCACCTCGCTGCGACGGGGCTGATCCTCTACGTGCCGCGCCTCTCCGAGGCGGTCGGGCGCCGGCCGTTGCTGAAGAACCTGCATTTCTGGGGCGGGATCGGGTGGATCTGCGCGCTCGCGCTCGTGGCGCTGCTCGGCGACACGCGCCGGCTCGTGCGCACGGCGCGCGAGCTCGAGGTGCTCCGCGACGACCGCTTCGACGTCGCGCAGAAGGTGAACGCGATCGTCCAGGCGTCGTTCGTCGTGCTCTTCGCCGTCTCGGGCGTGCTGCTCTGGCTCGGCGAGCGCGACACGAGCTTCCGGTTCGCGAGCACCGTGCTCCTGCACGACGGGCTGATGTACGTCGCGCTCTTCCTCTTCGTCGGGCACCTCTACCTCGCCGTGCTCAACCCGGCGACGCGCCACGCGCTGCGCGGCATGACGCTCGGGACGGTCGAGGAGGAGTGGGCCCGGCGGCGCCACCCGGAGTGGGAGGCGCCGCCGGGTTCCGGAGGGAACTCTGCGACGGCGTCTACGAACGCGATCCGAACGTGACGGTGATCGTCTTCGTGGATCCGTTCCGGTCGACGGTGAACGTCGCCTTGTCGCCCGGCTTGTAGCTCGCGACGGCCGCAGTCAGGTCGTCGGAGCTCGCGACGGCCTTGCCGTCGATGGAGGTGACGACGTCGCCCTGCTGCAGCCCGGCCTTGTCGGCCGGCCCGCCGGCGACGATCGTGCTCACGAGCGCGCCCGCGCCGTTCGGCGCGTCGCCGACCTGGACGCCGAGGTACGCGTGCTCGACCTTGCCGCCCGAGATGATCGCGCCCGCGACCGACTTGACGAGGCTCGACGGGATCGCGAAGCCGACGCCGGCGTTGTCGTTCGAGGTGCTGTCGATCTGCGCGTTGACCCCGATCACCTTGCCGTTGGAGGTGTCGATCAGCGGCCCGCCCGAGTTGCCGTGGTTGATCGCCGCGTCGGTCTGGATCGCACCGGCGATCGCGAACTTGCTCGGCGGCGGCGCGCTGATCGAGCGGTCGATCGCGCTGACGATCCCGGCCGTCATCGTCTCGGCGAGGCCGAACGGGCTGCCGATCGCGACGACGGAGTCGCCCGGCTCGATCGCGGACGAGTCGCCCAGCGCCAGCGGGTGCAGCTCCGAGGAGCCGACGTCCACCTTCAGGACGGCGAGGTCGCTCGAGACGTCCTTGCCCACGAGCGTCGCCTTCGCGGTCGTGCCGTCCTTGAAGCGGACCTTGATCGAGGTCGCGCCGTCGACGACGTGCGCGTTGGTGATGATGTGGCCCGCGTCGTCGTAGACGAAGCCCGAGCCCTCGGCCTGACCCTGCTGCTGCGTCGGCCCGAAGAAGCCGTTGTTCACCGTCGTCGTCGTGTTGACGGTGATGTCCACCACACCCGGCGTCGCGTCCTTGTAGATCTGCGGCAGCGACAGCTCCGACGTCGCGGCCGCCGGCTGCGACACGACCGAGGAGACGACCGTCGTCGTCGCCGCCGCCGAGTGGGAGCCGGAGTCGACGCCCGCGTAGATCCCGGCGCCGGCTCCCGCGCCGAGGGCGAGCGCTGCCGCGATCGGGGCTCCGCGGCGAACGAGTGTGTCCCTGTTCACGTGTCTCTCCTGGGTTCCATGATTGCTCGAGGGTCAGCGTGCCCGCGGTTCCTAGGAGAGTGATGAGAGGACGGTGAGGACTGGTTAAAGCCTCCCCGGGTTTCCGCCGATGGAGTGAGCGAGGGCATGGTGGAGGACGGCATCATCCAGCAGTACGCGGCGCACCTCGAGCGGAAGGCGTCCGGGCTCGTGACGAAGTGGACGCTCGGGCTCGGGTTCGTCGGCGCCCTGCTGGGAGCCTTCCCGCTCGCCCACTTCTCACACGGGCTCGTCCCGTCCCGGCTCGGCTTCGCGACGCTCCTGCTCGGGGCGATCGCGGGCGCCTACCTCGGCTACACCACCGGCGAGCGGAAGGCGGTCGAGCCGCGGATGCAGGCGCGGCTCGCGCTGCACCAGGCGCAGGTCGAGCAGAGCCTGATCCGCCGCGCCGCCGTTCCGGCCACGGTCGCTCCGGCCCCGGTCGCTCCCGCTCCGGTCGCTCCTGCTCCTGCTCCTGCCGCTTCGGCTCCGGTCGCTCCCGTCGCTCCGGCCCCGGCCGCCGCCCCCGCTCCGGTCGCCGCGCCGGCGCCGGTCGCTCCGGCTCCCGCAGCCGCGCCGGCGCCGCTGCTCGTGCAGGCTCCGGCCCAGGCGCCCGTGCCGTTCGCGGCGCCCGCGCCGGCCGCGGCTCCGGTGCCGCCGGTCGTCGCTCCCGAGCCGGCCCCGTCCCTGCCGGCGGCCGAGCAGCCGCAGCCCGCCCCCGCGGCGCCGGCGCAGTTCGCGCCCGTCGCCGACCTGCCGCGGCTCGTCGAGCCGCCGCAGGAGCCGCCGCTCAGCCGGCCCGTCGGCCTCTAGCTTCCGTCGATCGCCGCGCGCAGGCTCGAGACGTACGTCCGGAGCGCGTCCGGGCCCTCCTCGGCGACCTGCACGGCCCGCGAGCCCACGACGACCCCGTCGGCGAGCTCCGCCACCGCCCGCGCGTGGTCGGGCGTCGAGATGCCGAAGCCGGCGTAGAGCGGCACGCCGACGAGCCGGCGCGCGCGCTCGACGAGCCCGCCGAGCGCGGGGGAGACGTCGTCGCGCGCGCCGGTCGTCCCGGTCAGCGTCACGAGGTACAGCCAGC
This sequence comes from Gaiellaceae bacterium, assembly GCA_035708345.1. Classification (GTDB taxonomy): domain Bacteria; phylum Actinomycetota; class Thermoleophilia; order Gaiellales; family Gaiellaceae; genus Palsa-739. Next base: position 8,242 of record DASSSR010000042.1, on the reverse strand, counting down.
CGTCCGTCTGGCGCCCCGCGAGCGCGATCCGGTCGTCGGTCGAGGTGGGGGCGACCATCTGGACGCGCCGGACGTCCGCGCGCTCGCCCGCCGGAAGGTCTGCGACGATCATGCTCGTCCCGCCGCGGGCGTGGATCTCCTCGGCCAGCCGCTCCCAGCCGTAGGCCTCGAAGAGGGAGGAGTACGTCATCGGGACCACGGGCACGCCGTCGCCGACGAGCTCGCGCGTCCGGGCGAGGACGTCCAGGCACTGCCGGGTGCGCATGCCGCGCGCGAGCGCGCGCTCGCCCGCGCGCCGGACGACCGGGCCGTCGGCGAGCGGGTCGGAGAAGGGAAAGCCGAGCTCGATCAGGTCGGCGCCGCCCTCGACGGCGGCCCGGGCGAGCTCCGGCGTCTCCGGCTCGGCCATCAGGTAGATGACGAGCGTCTTCAAAGGCGGTCGAGCGCTTCCGCCAGGTCCTTGTCGCCGCGCCCCGACAGGCCGACGAGGATCAGGTCGACGTCGAGGTCGCGCGCGCGGGCGAGCGCGTGCGCCGGCTCGAGCGCCGGGATGATCCCCTCCGTCCGGGCCAGGTCGGCGAAGGCGGCGAGCGCCTCCTCGTCCGTCGCGACCCGGTACTCGGCGCGGCCGCTGTCGCGCAGGAAGGCGTGCTCCGGGCCGACGCCCGGGTAGTCGAGCCCGGCGGAGATCGAGTGCGCGTCCGCGACCTGCCCGTCCTCGTCGGCGAGGATCGACGACCGCGCGCCGTGCAGGACGCCCGGGCGGCCGGTCCCGAGCGAGGCCGCGCCGGCCGCCTCGACCCCGACGAGCCGCACCGCGACGTCGTCGACGAAGCCGTGGAAGAGCCCGATCGCGTTCGAGCCGCCGCCGACGCACGCGACCACCGCCTCCGGCAGCGCGTCGGCGGCCGCGAGGAACTGCTCGCGCGCCTCGCGCCCGATCACCGACTGCAGCTCGGCGACGAGCTCCGGGTACGGCGCCGGCCCCACGCACGAGCCGATCAGGTAGTGCGTCGTCTCGACGTTCGTGATCCAGTCGCGGATCGCCTCGCTCGTCGCCTCCTTCAGCGTCTGCGTGCCGAAGTCGACGCCGCGCACCTCCGCCCCGAGCAGCCGCATCCGCTCGACGTTCGGCTTCTGCCGCCGCATGTCCTCGACGCCCATGTAGACGACGCACTCGAAGCCGAAGCGCGCGCACACCGTCGCCGTCGCCACCCCGTGCTGGCCGGCGCCCGTCTCGGCGACGATCCGGCGCTTGCCGAGCCGCCTCGCGAGCACCGCCTGCCCGACGGCGTTGTTGATCTTGTGCGCGCCCGTGTGCAGGAGGTCCTCCCGCTTCAGCCAGATCTTCTTGCCCGGTGCGAACCGCTCCACGAGCGTCAGGGGCGTCGGCCGCCCGACGTAGGAGGTTCCGAGCGCGTGCAGCTCGGCGCGGAACGCGTCGTCCCCCTTCGCCTCCTGCCAGGCGCGGTCGAGCTCGTCGAGCGCCGGGATCAGCGTCTCGGGCACGTAGCGGCCGCCGTAGCCGCCGAAGTCACGCATTCCCGCTCCAGCGCCGGCAAAGCCGGCGCCTCCGCTCCTGGGGCGCTCCGCCGAGTCTACGAGTCACGCGCGGCCTCCACGTAGGCGCGTACGCGGTCGTGGTCCTTGACGCCGGCCTCGCGCTCCAGCGACGACGAAGCGTCGACCGCCCACGGGCGCACGGCCGCGATCGCGTCGCGGACGTTCTCCGGCCCGAGCCCGCCGGCGAGCATCACGCGCCCTTCGGCCGCCGCCGCGCGCGTCCAGTGCAGCGCGTCGCGCTCCTGCCACGGCTGGTCGAGGACGCGCGCGACCTCGACGGCGTCGCGCAGCAGCATCGCCTCGCGCCCCCGCACGCCGCCGCCGCGGTCGGGATAGAACTGGACGAGGTCCGCGGACGTCTCGTGCGTCTCCTCGACGAAGACCGACACGGCGAGCGCCGTCTCCGGGACGTCGAGCACGACGTCGCTGCGCCGCGGGCTCGCCTCGACGTGGATGAACCCGACCAGGTCGGCGCCCGCCTCGACCGCGACGTCGACGTCCCCCTGCCGCGTCAGCCCGCACACCTTGACGAGCGGCCGGGAGAGCAGCTCGCGCAGCTTCGCCTGCGGGTCGGCCGCCTGCATCAGCGCCGAGCCGACGAGGATCGCGTCGGCGCCCGCGAGCTCGGCCGCGGCGCCCTGCGCGCGCGTGTGCACGCCGCTCTCGGCGATCACGACGCGGTCGCCCAGCTCCGCGGAGACATGGGCGCGCGCCACGAGCCCCAGCTGCGCGCGCCGGTCGATCTCGAAGGTGTTCAGGTCGCGCGCGTTGACCCCGATCACCGGCGCGTCGAGCGCCAGCGCCCGCTGCAGCTCGTCGGCGTCGTGCGCCTCCACGAGCGCGTCCATCCCGAGCTCGCCCGCGTGCGAGAGCAGCCGTGCGCACGTCCCGTCGTCGAGGTCGCGCAGGATCAGCAGGACGGCGTCCGCGCCGGCCTCGCGCAGCTCGCGCAGGTGGTCCTCCGTCGAGAAGAAGCCCTTCCCCAGCAGCGGCACGTCGGTCGCCGCCCTAGCCGCGCGCAGGTCGTCGACCGTCCCCGCGAAGCGCTCGTCGACGAGCACCGAGACCGCGGAGGCGCCGGCCGCGGCGAACTGCGCCGCCAGCTGCGCCGGGTCGGCGTCGGGCCGCAGGTCGCCCGCCGACGGCGAGCGCCGCTTCACCTCCGCGATCGCGCCGAGCCCCGGCCGTGCGAGCGCGTCGCGGAACCTAGGCACGGGTGAACTCCACCAGCTCGTCGAGGCGCGCCGCCGCCGCGCCGGAGTCGAGCGCCGCCCGCGCGAGCTCGATCCCCTCGCGCAGGTCGTCCGCGTGCCCGCCGGCCGCGATCGCGCCGGCCGCGTTGAGCACGATCGCCTCGCGCGCGCCGCTGCGCTCGCCGCCGAAGACGCGCCGGATCGCCGCCGCGTTCTCGGCCGGCGCGCCGCCGGCGAGCTCGTCGAGCGACGTCCGCTCGATCCCGAGCTCGGCGGGGTCGATGACGCGGTCGAGCACGCCGCCGTCGACGACCTCGGAGACCTCGCTCGGGCCGACCGGTGAGAGCTCGTCGATGCCGCCGGCGCCGTGGACGACGAAGGCCCGCCGCGCGCCGAGCTGCGCGAGCGCCTCCGCGACCGGCCGCACGAGCGACGGCGAGTAGACGCCGACCACCTGCGCGCGGGCGCGGGCCGGGTTCGTCAGCGGGCCGAGCACGTTGAACACCGTACGCGTTCCGAGCTCGCGCCTCACCGGCGCAGCGTGCTTCATCGCCGGATGGTGCGCCTGCGCGAACATGAAGCCGAAGCCGAGCTCGTCGATCGAGCGCGCGATCCGCTCCGGCGGCAGCTCGAGCTCGAAGCCGAGCGCCTCGAGCACGTCGGCGGAGCCGGTCTGCGAGGAGGCGGCGCGGTTGCCGTGCTTCGCGACGCCGGCGCCCGCGGCGGCCGCCACGAGCGCGGCGGCGGTGGAGATGTTCAGCGTCGACTTGCCGTCGCCGCCGGTGCCGGCCGTGTCGACGAGGTCGTCCCGCTGCGGCCGCACCGGCAGCGCGTGCTCGCGCATCGCCTCGGCGCAGCCGGCGATCTCGTCCGCCGTCTCGCCCTTCGCGCGCAGCGCGACGAGGAAGCCGGCGATTTGCGCCTGCGTCGCGCCGCCCTCCATGATCTGCTGCATCGCCTCGCGCGCCTCCGCGCGCGTCAGGTCGTGCCCGTCCAGCACGTGGGCCATCAGCTGCTGGATCACAGCCTGCCCTCCAGGAAGTTGCGCGCGAGCGCGGGGCCGTCCGGCGTCAGCACCGACTCCGGATGGAACTGCACGCCGACGACCGGCAGCTCGCGGTGCCGCACAGCCATCACCTCGCCGTCGTCGGCGAAGGCGGTCGGCTCGAGCACGTCCGGGACGTGCGTCGCCGCGAGCGAGTGGTAGCGCCCCGCCTCGAACGGCTGCGGCAGGCCGGTGAAGAGGCCGGTGCCGTCGTGTCGCACCGGCGACGCCTTTCCGTGCAGCAGCTCGCGCGCGTAGCCGACCTCGCCGCCGAAGACCTCGACGATCGCCTGGTGGCCGAGGCAGACGCCGAGCGTCGGCGTCGTCGGCGCGAGCCGGCGCACGATCTCCTCGCTCGCGCCCGCGCCGGCGGGCCGGCCCGGGCCGGGGGAGACGACGAGCCGGGACGGCGCGAGCCGCTCCGCCTCGTCCGCCGTGATCTCGTCGTTCCGCACCACCCGCACCTCCGCGCCGAGCGCCCCGAACAGGTGCGCGAGGTTGTACGTGAACGAGTCGTAGTTGTCGACCAGCAGGATCACGTCCCGGCCTCCGCGAGCTCGATCGCCTGCTCGAGCGCGGCGAGCTTGTTCAGGCACTCCTGGTGCTCGGCGGCCGGGTCGGAGTCGGCGACGATCCCGCCGCCCGCCTGCAGATACGCGACGCCGTCGCGCAGCACCAGCGTGCGGATCGCGATGCACGTGTCCAGCGCCCGCTGCTCGGGCAGCACGTAGCCGACCGCGCCCGCGTAGACGCCGCGGCGGTAGCCCTCGAGCTCGGAGACGATCTGCATCGCGCGCACCTTCGGCGCGCCGGAGACGGTTCCCGCCGGGAAGCACGCGCGCAGCAGCTCGAACGGCGTCACCTCGCCGCGCAGCTCGCCCACGACCTCGCTGACGAGGTGCGTGACGTGCGAGTAGCGCTCCGGCTCCATCAGCCGCTCGACGCGCACGCTGCCCGGCACGCAGACGCGCGAGAGGTCGTTGCGGCCGAGGTCGACGAGCATGACGTGCTCGGCGCGGTCCTTCTCGGAGGCGAGCAGCGCGGCCGCGTCGCCCTCGCCCGGCGCGATCGTCCCCGCGATCGGGTTCAGCGCCGCCCGCGCGCCCTCGCACTTCACCACCGTCTCGGGCGAGCTGCCGACCAGGGCCAGGCGCCGGCTGGAAGCGCCGGCGGCCGAACCGCCGGCGCCCGGTCGGAGGATCGGGTCGCCTTCGGCGCCCCAGGCCAGCTCGAGCAGGAAGAGATAGGGAGACGGGTTGACGCGCCGCAGCGCCCGGTAGAGCTCGAGCGCGCTCGCCGAGGTCGGCCGCTCCGCGCGCTGCGCGATCACGACCTGGAAGACGTCGCCCTCGCGGATGTGCTCCTGCGCCCGCTCGACGCGGCGCAGGTGCTCGGCACGGGTCGGGAAGCGGCGCAGCTCCCCTCGCGCGCCGGCGCCGCGAGGCAGCTCCGGCTGCGGGCCCTCGAGCGCGGCCGGGTCGCCGAACAGCACCTCCGCGACGCCGCGCGCGTGGTCGAAGCGGACGAGCAGCTCCGGCACGACGAAGACGCTCTCCGGGAAGCCGGGCCCGTCGGCCGGCAGCGGCACCGTCGGCTCCAGCCGCGAGACGACGTCGTAGCCGAGGTACCCGACGACCGGCAGCTGCAGCGACTCCGCCTCGTCGAAGCTGACGAGCCGCGAGCCGCGGCCGACGAAGGAGTGGTTGCCGAGCCGCCCGCGCTCGACCGACTCGAGCAGGAACGCCCCGGCCGCCCCCTCGCGCAGGCGGAGGTAGGCCCCGAGCGGGGTGAGGAGGTCGGTCGCTATCTCGGTGGTCGAGGACATGAAAAAGGCTCCTCTCGGAGCCGGGTTCGGAGCAATGCGGGCTGTTCGGGCGCCGACTGTCAGCGCACGCTCCCGCACTGCTCGTGGCGCCACCACCAGGTGCGGGAGAGGTCGGTCATCGGCAGGAGCCTAGCGCGGATCAGCCGTCGACGGAATGCCCCGCAGAGGTGAGCGCCTCGACGGAGCGGTGCAGGTCGTGCTCCCGAACGAGCAGGTAGTCCGACTCGAAGGTCGACATGACGAAGAGAGGGATCTCCTCGTCCGCGAGCGGCGTCACGAGCGACGAGAGGACGCCGGTGAGCGAGAAGTCGAGCGGCCCCGCGACCTCGAACGCGACGAAGCCGCGCTCCGCGCTCGCGTCGCGCGGCACGTCCTCGGCGCGGCAGACGAGCGAGAGCTCGTTGTCGGTGCGCGTCGCCGACCACAGCGCGCCGCCGCGCAGCCAGTCCGGCAACTCCGCGTCTGGCTCGAGCCGCACGATCGCATAGAGATCGTCGAGCACGTACAGCTGCACGGCGGGACGCTACAGGCGCCCGGGTAAGGTCCGTCGCAATGGCGATTCCCGACACGCTCGAGCGGCTGCTGACGGCGCCGGGGCCCTCCGGGCAGGAGGAGCTCGCGGCCCAGGTGTGGCGCGACGCGGCGCGCGCGTTCGGCGAGGTGTCGGGCGATGTGCTCGGCTCGTCGTGGGTGCGCGTGCCGGGCACGCAGGGCGGGCCGCTGCTCGCGGTCGTCGGCCACATCGACGAGATCGCGGTCGTGGTGACGCACGTCGGCGACGACGGGCTGCTCGCGATCCGGCAGCTCGGCGGCTTCGACCCGCGCACCGTCGCGGCGCAGCGCGTCGAGATCCTCACCCGCGACGGGCGGGTGCCCGGTGTCGTCGGCGTGCGCAAGCAGAAGACGCGGCGCGGGGAGGATCCGAAGCCGTACGAGTTCGCCGACCTCTTCGTCGACATCGGCGCGAAGAACGGGGAGGAGGCGGCGCAGGTCGTCCGTCCCGGCGACGCCGCGATCGTCGCGGGCGCCCCGCTCGAGCTCCGCAACGGCCGCGTGGCGTCGCGCTCGCTCGACAACCGGCTCGGCTCCTACGTCGCGCTCGAGGTGGCGCGCCGCGTCGCGGCCGAGGGGGGCGCGCCCGGCGACGTCGCCGGCGTCGCGGTCGTGCAGGAGGAGGTCGGCGACTTCGCCGGCTCCCGCACCGCCGCGTACGGGCTCGAGCCCGCCGTCGCGATCGCCGTCGACGTCACGCACGCGACCGACGTCCGCGGCGCCGATCCCGAGGACGAGGGCGACCACCGCCTCGGCGGCGGCCCGGCGCTGATGCGCGGCCCGTCGATGCACCCGGCCCTCTTCGAGCTGCTCTACGAGACCGCGGAGGCCGAGGGGATCGCCGTCTCCGTCGAGGTCTCCCGCGGCCACACGAACACCGACGCCGACGCGATGTACCTCTCGCGGATCGGCGTCGCCACCGGCCTCGTGTCGATCCCGCTCCGCTACATGCACACGCCCGTCGAGGTCGTGGAGCTCGAGGACGTCGAGCAGGTCGTCCGGCTGCTCGTCGCGTTCGCGCGCCGGCTCGAGCCGGGTATCTCGTTCGCGCGCTGACGCGTTCCACGAGCGTGAAGGCATTGCTCCTCGCGCTCGCCGCGGCAGTCCTCCTGCTCGCGGGCTGCGGCGGGTCGCACACGGCGTCGGCGCCGAAGGGACAGCTCGACGTCGCGATCAAGGTGCTGAAGCACGGGGCGCAGGTGATTGCGCTCGTGCCGGTGACGATCGACGGCAAGGGGCCCTACACGTTCGCGCTCGACACGGGCGCGTCGCAGTCGCTAGTCGACTCCGCGGTCGCGCGCGACCTCGGCGTGCCGAAGAGCGGCGGCAGCCACCGCGTCGCCGGGATCACGAACGTGACGAAGGTGCACACGATCGAGGTGAAGCGCTGGAGCGTCGGCGACGTGCGGCTGCCGGCGACGACGGTCGTCGAGGCGAACCTGCCGTTCGGGAACGCGAGCGGCGGCGTGCAGGGGCTGCTCGGCTCCGACATGCTGAGCCAGTTCGACGTCGTCACGATCGACTACGCGCACGGGATCCTGCGGCTGCACCAGCGCGCCGTGAAGACCGCGGGCTAGATTGAGCGGCATGAGCCGCACCGTCGTCGTCTCCGCCGTCCGCACGCCGTTCGGCCGTCTCGGCGGCGGCCTGCGCGACCATCCGGCGACCGAGCTCGGCGCGACCGTGATCCGCGCCGCGCTCGAGCGGATCGGGCTCGAGGGGCGCGAGGTCGAGTACGTGATCATGGGCCAGGTGCTGCAGGCCGGCGCGGGCCAGGCGCCCGCGCGCCAGGCCGCAGTCGGGGCGGGACTGCCGATCGAGGTGCCGGCGGACACGATCAACAAGGTGTGCGCGTCGTCGATCCGCGCGATCCAGATCGCCGACTCGATGATCCGCGCCGGCGACGTCGAGGTCGTCGTCACGGGCGGGATGGAGTCGATGTCGAACGCGCCGTACGCCGTGCCGAAGGCGCGGTTCGGCTACAAGATGGGCGACGCGACGCTGCTCGACCTGATGATCTGGGACGGCCTGCGCTCGACGTTCGACGAGCAGCACATGGTGCAG
>DASSSR010000041.1:0-9657 GCA_035708345.1 Gaiellaceae bacterium | reverse complement strand
GCCGAAGGTCGCGCTGCACGTGCTCGAGACGATGCACGCCGCCTACCCGGACCGCTTCCCGCTCTCGCCCGCGCTCGAGGCGATCGCGAACGGCGAGGAGCCGACGCCGGCCGGCGACGACCGCCGCAGCGTCGAGGAGATCCGCCGCGCGGTGCTCGAGGCGGCCGCCGACGAGATCCGCCACATGCTCGCCGAGGGCGTCGTCGACTCGCCTGCCGACATCGATGCCTGCCTGATCCTCGGCGCCGGCTACCCCTTCTTCCTCGGCGGGATCACGAAGCACCTCGAGCAGACCGGCCTCGCCGATTTCGGCAAGATCCCGGCATAGACGACTTCCGCATCCACGTCAGGACCGACGACCCGGAGGCGCTGCTGCGCCGGCTCGAGCAGACGCGCGACGCCGACCGGGGCCGCTTCGCGGTGTCGCGCGACGGCGACGACGTCTTCGTCTACGCCTCGACCTACGCCGACGCGCAGCGGGCGGCGGAGCTTGTCGGCGGCGAGACGCGCGTCGAGCGCTGGCTCGAGGACGAGGAGCGCTGGGACGACGAGCCGCCGAGCGAGACGTGGGAGGCGGAGGAGCTGGACGAGGGCTACGCGCCGTGGGAGGTGCGCGTCGACTGCGGCTCCCGCCACGCCGCGCGCGACCTCGCGGAGCAGCTGGAGGGCGAGGGCTACCGCCCGGTCCGCCAGTGGAGCTTCCTGATCGTCGGCTGCGCCTCGCGCGAGGACGCGGACGCGCTCGCGGCCCGGCTGCACGGGACGGTCGAGCCGGGCGGCGAGGTCGTCTGGCAGACGATGCCCGGCAATCCCTTCGCCGTCTTCGGCGGCATGGGCAGCTCCGGTACGCCGTAATACGAGGTTGACGCCCCGGCCCCGAGGGGTATGCTTCCGGGCAGCGCCGCTTCGCCACAAGGGGACTCGCGGAAGGCGCACCTTTGGAAGGACTTGCAGCACGCCGACGTGCTGCGCACATGCAAGAAGCCACCCAGTCGACCACTCTTTTCGAGGCGACGGATCCACTCGCCGCCGCCGCTCTCCGCGCCGAGGCGTGGGCGGGCGAGCCGTTCCTGCGCGCCGGCGAGGAGGTCGCGGTCGTGCTGGGGCCGGGCACCGCGCGCCGCCGCGCGCTCGACGACGCGCTCTTCGAGATCGAGGCGGGCCGGCGCACGCCGAGCCCGCAGTGGCGGGTGCGCTACGGGCTGATGCTCGGGCTGGAGCGGGTGCTCGCCGAGGCGGAGCCGAAGACCGCCGCCGGCACGACGCTCCGCCGCCACCAGATCGACGCGCTCGCCGGGATGTTGACGGAGCTGATCGCGGCGGTGCAGCGCTCGGACGAGAACGGCCATCAGCTCGTGGAGGTGCTCGACGAGGACGACGACGAGGACGACGCGCTGCTGGCGGACGACGCCGCCGGTGACGAGGACGTCCTGCCGGAGCCGCTCTCGCTCGAGCAGGACCCGGGCGCCGTCCGCCGCTACCGCTTCCGGCACCCGACCGCGTCCGGGAAGACAATCGCCGCCGCCGGCTTCGTCGAGGCGGCGCGGACGCTCGGCGTGCTGATCCTCACCCACCGCCGCCTGCTCGTCTCCCAGTTCACGCGCGACCTGACGACCGAGGGGTACGGCGACCGCTTCAACGACGCGATCGAGCGCGGCAAGGAGCCGGCGAAGCAGAACCCGCTGACGATCCAGACGTACGCGTGGTTCGCGCGCCACGTCGACTCGCTCAGCCGCGACGCCTACCAGCTCGTGATCTGCGACGAGGCGCATACCGCGCTCGGCGAGAAGACGTCGGCGGCGATCCGCTCCTTCCCGGAGCCGATCTACATCGGCATGACCGCGACGGAGGAGCTGATCGCGAAGCAGGTCAGCGACGTCTTCCCCGCGTCGGTCGACGACCTGCCGCTGCAGGACGCGGCGCGGCGCGGCCTGATCGCGCCGCTGCGCTGCCTGCGCGTGCCGCCGGTGGCGGCGATCAACTCCGTGCCGATCGTCGGCGGCGACTTCGACCAGGAGATCCTCGCGAAGACCCTCGACCACCAGGCGCTCAACCAGGCGGCGGCGTCGCTCTACCGCGACCGCTTCGACAACACGCCCGGGATCGTCTACGCGGCGGGCGTCGACCATGCGTACAACCTCGCGCAGGAGTTCCGCGCCGCCGGGATCAAGGCGGAGGCCGTGTCGGGCCGGACGCCGCCGGTCAAGCTCGCGGAGACGCTGGCGGCGTACGAGCGCGGCGAGATCAACGTGCTGATCAACGCGCAGTTGCTCGCCGAGGGCTGGAACTCGCCCCGAGCGACGGTGTGCATGCACCTGGCGCCGACGGCGTCGAAGCGCGTGTACCAGCAGCGGATCGGCCGGATCATGCGCCTGCACCCGCGCAAGGAGGCGGGGATCGTCGTCGACTTCGTCCCGAAGGGCGCGACGCACAACGAGCGCGTCGTTTCGCTGCACTCGCTGCTCGACGCGGACTTCTACCGCGAGGGCGCGCGCGTCACGCCGGCGCCGCGGCGCCGCTCGCAGCGGCGGGCACGCCGCCGGTTGACGCCGGCGCCGTGGCTCGTCCCGGTGACGCCGGACGTCCGCCGCCGCATCGCCGTCATCCAGCGGGAGTGGCAGCGCGTCGACCCGCGCTTCCTCGACGACGACGAGCAGCGCTACTGGGCGACGATCGCCGGCCGGCAGATCCGCTTCGACGAGCGCGCGTCGTTCGTGCAGAAGCTGACCGAGGGCAAGGCGTCCAAGGGCGCGCTCGAGACGTTCCTCTCGACGGCGGCGGCCGAGAACCCGAACCGGCGGCTGCGGATGATGGCGCTGCAGGACCGCGTGTCGATGCGCGTCGAGCGCGCCGACTTCGACGACCTCGTCACGCTGGTGACGCAGGCGCCGACGTGGGAGAAGGAACGGCAGCAGGGCATCCGGGTGCTGCTGCGCGCGATCGCCGAGGGCAAGCCGGACGCGCCGGAGCAGATCCTCGCGCGCTGGACCTGGCGGCTCGCGCGCGCGACGCGCAAGGTGCAGGACCGCCGCGCCTCCTCCGAGTACCCCGAGGCGAAGCGGCTGCTCGGCGCCCTCGCCAACTCGCGCGGGCACCGGCACGAGGAGAACGCCGCGAAGCTCGTCAAGCTCGCGAAGGAGCAGCCGCTGCAGGTCGGCGCGGCGCTGCTCGCGTCGGCCGAGGGCTACACGCCGCGCGCGACGAAGCTGATCGAGCAGGCGCGCGAGGAGCTCGGGGACATCCAGGCCGTCGCGCTCGCGTTGAGCGAGAACCTGCCGGCGCCGAAGCAGCAGGCGTCGCGCAACCGGCGCCGCCGGCGGCGGAAGAAGAAGCAGCCGGCCGAGGCCGCGGCGACCGCCGCGACCGAGACGCAGCAGGAGGGCGACGACGCCGCGCCGGAGGCGGCGGCGGCGTCGGAGGAGGCGCCGAAGCCGAAGCGCCGGCGGCGGCGGAAGCCGGCGTCAGCCGACGGCGGCGCGGACGGAGGCGCCGAGGCCGCCGAGGCCGCCGAGGTCGTCGCCGACGCGCCGGCGAAAGAGCCGGCCGCCGAGGGCTAGCGGCGCGTACTCGTCCGGGTCGATCTCGCGCAGCTCGTCGAGATGCCCGGGATGCCACTCCGTCCGCCGGGCGAGGTGCAGCAGCTTCATCGCGGCCGAGCCGAGCCGCGCGCCGTCACGGCGCCATCGCGGCCGAAAGATTCACAGTCTCGTGACGGTAATAGGTACCGGTCGTGGAGCCGTCAGGAGGCGGGGCCGTCGGGGCCGTCGTCGCGCTCCTCCTGCTCGTCGCGCTCGCGCAGGAAGCGCGTCAGCTCGGCGGCGAGGCTGTCGCCGGACGGAATGTCCTCCTCGGCGTGGAGCAGGTCGACGCGGTGCTCGAGCTCCTCGACGTACGCGGCGGTCTCGGCGTCGGTGGAGACCGCCTCGCTCACCTGGTCGCTGTACTCGGCTGCCGCCGTCTCGAGCTCCTCGGTGTCGACCTCCAGGTCGAGCAGCTCGCCGAAGCGGTCGACCAACGCGAGCGCGGCGCGCGGGCTCGGCGCCAGCGAGACGTAGTGCGGGACGGCCGCCCAGAGGCTGAGCGACGGGATGCTCTGCCGCCGCGCCGCGTCGAGCAGCACGCCGACGATCCCGGTCGGGCCCTCGTAGCGCGACGGCTCCAGCCCGAACTGCTCGACGAGCTCCGGGTCGGTCGCCGCCGCCGTCACCGGCGCCGGCCGCGTGTGCGGGACGTCGGCCAGCAGCGAGCCGAAGGTGACCATCCGCTCGACGCCGAGCTCCTGCGCGAGCCCGAGCACGAGCCCGGAGAACGTCTGCCAGCGGAGGTTCGGCTCGGTGCCGATCAGGATGACCGCGTCGCGGCCGGCGCCCGGCACCGCCGCGTGGAAGAAGCCGTTGTCCGGCCACTCGAGCCGGCGCGTCATCCCGTCCTCGAGCGAGACCATCGGCCGCGTCGCCTGGAAGTCGTAGAACTGCTCCGCCTCGATCTCGGCGAAGCGCTCGGCGGCCCACGTCTTCGCGAGATAGCCGGCGGCGAGCGACGCGCCCTGGCCGCCGTCGTTCCAGCCGCGGAAGGCGGCGACGAGGACGGGGTTCCGCAGCTCCGGCCGGAACGAGACCTGCAGCTCGGACATCTCCGGAGTCTACGCGGCAGGCCGCCACACGCGGACGGCGAGCCCGACCGTCCACGCGAAGAGCCCGGCCGCGATCGTGACGTGCAGCAGCACCACCCACCACGGGATCGTCCCGTACATCCGGTACTGGGACTCGCCCACCGCCATCTGCGCGAGCAGGATCGCCAGCAGCCCGGCGCAGCCGCGCACGAGCCAGCGCACGCGGTGGCGCAGCGCCCAGGCGGCGAGCAGCAGGAAGACGACGCCGAAGATCGCCACGGCCTTCACGTGCAGCGCCACCGACGGCTCGAACCGGCCGAGCCGCTGCACGTACTTGTCGCCGCTCGAGCCGGGGAACTTCCCGGCCGCCGTGGCGAGCGTCCCCGTGACGACGAGGAACGTCACCGCCGCGAGCAGCACCCCGGCGAGCGCACGCGCGCGGACCGGCAGCGCGGCGCCCGTCCCCCACGCCGCGATCACGGTGCCGAGCCCGAGCACGAGCAGCGACAGCAGCAGGTGCGAGATGACGAGGTACGGGTTGAGGTCGTAGTGGATCGTGATCGCGCCGAGCGGCGCCTGCGCGAGCGTGCCGACGAACGTCGCCCAGGCGAGCACCCGCGTCCAGCGCGGGAGCCGCGCCAGCAGCGACGCGATCGCGAGCAGCAGCGTCACGACGACGGTCGTCGCGGCGACGATCCGGTTGCCGAACTCGACGTCGGAGTGGAAGCCGCGCGGGCTGAACCGGTGCGGCGTGCAGCCCGGCCAGTGCTCGCAGCCGAGCCCCGAGCCGGTCAACCGCACCGTCGCGCCGGTGGCGACGATCAGCACGAGCATGCCGACCGCGAACCACGCGAGGCGGCGGAAGAAGGTGCTCGAAAGCTCGAAGCGGCGCGGAAGCGCGCCGGCGGCCGTGCTCACACGGTCAGGCTAGCCGCGGCGAGCGCCGTCTGCACGAGGCGCCCGGCCTCGAGCACGGCGAGGATCTCGCCGAGGAAGGGGTGCTCGCCCTCCGGCACCGGCAGCTCCGCGAGCGCGCTGCCCGGCTGCGGCTCCAGCTCGACCCCGAGCAGGCGCTCGGCGCGCTCCTCGCCGTCCGGCAGCGCCTCCAGCCGGTCGATCCCCGCGAGCAGCTCGTCGCGCACCCGCACGATCAGGCGGACGTGCGGGTGCCACGCCGGCTGCGGCACCGGCATCGCCTCCGCGAGCTCACGCAGCTCGGCGAGCATGCGGCACGAGCGCGGTCAGCGCGGCCCCGACGAGCACGAGCTGCAGCCACGTGGCGAGCACGTCGAGCGGCACCCCCTCGTCGAAGCTGTCGGGGGAGACGAGCGAGAAGAAGCGCGCCCCGTCCGAGAGGCCGAAGTTGAGCGTGAGGAAGCCGCCGCCGAGCGCCCCGAGCCCGGTCGCGGCGAGCCCGAGCAGCCGGGAGCGCCCCGCGAACGTGCAGGCGGCGCCGGCGAGCAGCAGGGCGGCGACGAGGATCTCCCCCACCTGGATCGCCCAGCCGAACGCGGTCGCGTGCGGGATGACGACGTCGCGGAGGAAGCCGCCGTAGCCGCCGTGGGCGCGCTCGCGCAGGTCGGCGGCGAGCCCGGAGGGGAAGTCGCCGTGCACGAGCTTCGTGACGCCCGAGGAGAGCCATTCGTAGGCGAGCAGGAGCTGGACGAGCCCCAGCACGGCATTCGCAGTCCGATCCATGCGTGGCAGGGTAGGAGGCCCGCGTCGCGGCTCCATCGGGGACTTCTACGGATTCGATCTGCGGCTACCGTGGGAGGCGGTGACTGCCGGAGGACTGAGCGCCCTCGGCGAGGTCCTGCCCGGCCGGCGGCCCGGTTTCCTACCGGGGCTCGTCGCGGCGATCGCGGTCGCGGTCGTCGCCACGCCGCTCGGCCGGCTCGTGCCCGTCGTCGGCGCACCCGTGTTCGCGCTCGTGCTCGGCGCCGCGCTCGGCGCGGCCGCCGGCGACCGCATGCGCCCGGGCGCGGCGGTCGTCGGCAAGTACGTGCTGCAGGCGGCGATCGTCGTGCTGGGGGCGAGCCTGAGCCTGTCGCGCGTCGTGCACGTCGGCGCCGGCTCGCTGCCGGTGATGCTCGGGTCGCTCGCCGTGGCGCTCGGCGTCGCGGCGCTCGCGGGCAGGCTCCTCGGCGTCGCGCCGCGGCTGCGCACGCTCGTCGGCGTCGGCACGGGCATCTGCGGCGCCTCCGCGATCGCCGCGGTCTCCGGCGTCGTCGGCGCCGCCGAGGCGGAGGTCGCCTACGCCGTCTCGACGATCTTCGCCTTCAACGTCGTCGCCGTGATCCTCTTCCCGCTGCTCGGCCACCTGCTCGGGCTCGGCAGCCACGCGTACGCGCTGTGGGCGGGGACGGCCGTGAACGACACGTCGTCGGTCGTCGCCGCCGCGTACGCCTACGGCCACGCGGCGGGCGCGTACGCGGTGATCGTCAAGCTGACGCGGACGACGATGATCGTGCCGATCGTGCTCGTGCTCGCCGCGCGCAGCGCCCGCGGCGGCTCGTCGTCGGTGCGGCGCTCGATCCCGTGGTTCCTCGTGCTGTTCGTCGGCGCCGCCGCCCTGAACACGAGCGGCGTCGTCGGGCACGAGGCGGCGCACGCCGCCTCGACCGCGGGCGTCGCGCTGATCACCGTCGCGCTCGCCGGCGTCGGGCTCGCGACGCGGCTCGGCGAGGTCCGCCGCGCGGGCGTGCGGCCGCTGCTGCTCGGCGCGCTCGTCTGGGCCGGCGTCGCGGCGAGCAGCCTGGCGCTCGTCTACGCGACGCGGTAGTCGACCGCGACGCCCGCCCCCGCCTCGACCGCGCCGACGCGGGCGAGGAAGAGCCCGCGCCGGTCGAACTCGGCCTGCAGCGAGAGCGCCTTGTCGGCCGGGAGCGCGACGAGCAGCCCGCCCGCGGTCTGCGCGTCGTAGCCGAGCGCGAGCAGCTCCTCCGGCACTCCCTCCGCCTCGACCGGCGCGAACTCGCGGTTGCGCGGGTCGCCGCCGGTGCGCACGCCGCGGCGCGCGAGCTCGAGCGCGTCGCCGAGCACCGGGACCGCGCTCGCCTCGATCCGGATGCGCACGCCGCTGCGCTCCGCCATCTCGTGCGCGTGCCCGAACAGCCCGAAGCCGGTGACGTCGGTGACCGCGTGCGGTGCGAACGCGCGCAGGACGTCGGCCGCGTCGCCGTTCAGCGTCGTCATCCAGTCGACCGCCTCGCCGGCGTCGCCCTTCCCGGCGAGCACGAGCCCGGTGCCGACCGGCTTCGTCAGGAAGAGCGCATCGCCCGGCTGTGCGGTGCTCTTCGCCCAGACGCCGTCCGGGTGCACGGTGCCGACGACGGCGAGGCCGTACTTCGGCTCGTCGTCGCGGATCGTGTGCCCACCCGCGAGCAGCGCGCCCGCGGCCCGCACCTGCTCGTCCGCGGCCGCGAAGACGGCTCCGAGCACCTCGAGCGGCAGCTCCTCCGGGAAGGCGGCGATCGAGAGCGCGAGCAGCGGCTTGCCGCCCATCGCGAAGACGTCGTTGAGCGCGTTCGTCGCCGCGATGCGGCCGAACGCGGCGGGGTCGTCGACGAGCGGCGGGAAGAAGTCGAGCGTGAAGACGAGCGCACGCTCCTCGTCGAGCCTGTAGACGGCCGCGTCGTCCGCGGGCGCGAGCCCGACGAGCAGGTTCTCCTCCTCCACCGGCACGAAGCCGGCGAGCAGCTCCTGCAGGCGCGCGGCCGAGTACTTCGCGGCGCAGCCGCCTCCCGTGCTCAGGCGCGTCAGCGTCGACACGCTCCCAGCATAGGAAGACGGCGGCTCGCGCCGCCGCCTTCAGGGGAGAGAGAGGGAGCACATGGGCTTCCTCCCGGCGGTGTTCGGGCTGCGCCGCCGTTGCCCTTCCTGTATAGAGAGCGCAGATGGCGGAGCGCGCGGCACTGATCACGGGCGGGTCGTCGGGCATCGGGCTCGCGATCGCGCGCATGCTGCGCGACGAGGGGTACGCGCTGACGCTCGCGTCGCGGCGCGCGGAAAAGGTGCGGCCCGCCGCGGAGGAGCTCGGCGCGCACGCGGTCGCGGCCGACGTCGGCGACCCGGAGGCGTGCGCCGCGCTCGTCGCGGAGCACCGCGACCGGCACGGGCGGCTCGACGTGCTCGTCAACTCCGCGGGGATCGGGATCGCCGGCACGGTCGAGCAACTGCCGGCGAAGCATCTCGAGCTGCAGCTCGGCGTCAACCTGCGCGGCCTCTTCCTCGTCACGCAGGCGGCGATCCCGCTGCTGAAGGAGGCGCGCGGCTGGATCGTCAACCTCGCCTCGATCGCGGGCACGCTCCCCACGCCCGGCCTGTCGGTCTACGGCGCGACGAAGGCGGCCGTGATCTCGCTGACGCGGTCGCTCAACGAGGAGCTGGACGCCGACGGCGTGCGGGCGGTCGCGATCTGCCCCGGCTTCGTCGACACGCCGATGGCGGAGTGGTCGGGGCTCGCGGGCGACGAGATGATCCAGCCGGAGGACTGCGCCGAGGTGGTGCGGATGTGTCTGCGCCTCGGCCCGCGCGCGCGGATCCCGAGCGTCGTGATCGAGCGCGCCGGCTCGGTGAACGGCGACGTGCCGCTCGCCGGCGCCTAGCCGACCGGCGCGATCGCGGCGAGCAGGCCGTGCACGGACTCCTCGGAGGAACCATGCCAGCGGTGCGGCCCGGCGGCGGCGAACAGCGTCGTCCGCGGGCCGCTCATCCCGCCGCGGCCGAAGGCGATCCCCCAGACGCCCGGCACCGTCAGCGGCTCGCCGGAGTCGTCCCGGAGCACGCCGCGGAGCGTCCAGCCGTCGCCGGCGCGCGCGTAGGCCGTGATTCGGCCGGTGCCGAAGTTCGCGGCCAGCAGCGCGCCGCCGAGCCCGCCGAAGCCCTTCGGCGCGACCGCGAGGCCCCACGGCTGCGCGAGCGGCGCGCCCCGGGCGACGCGCGAGACGAGCCGGCCGGCGAGGTCGAACTCGTCCACGTAGCCGCCCCGCTCGTCCAGCTGCGCGCGGCGCCCGCGCTGCGCGGGCGGGTGATGGCGCTCTGGA
>DASSSR010000040.1:0-14402 GCA_035708345.1 Gaiellaceae bacterium | reverse complement strand
CAGACGCCCCTCGGCAAGGTGCGGAAGAAGCTCGAGGAGACCTTCGGCCAGTTCGAGCTGACGCAGACGCCGGAGCCGCAGGTCGAGCGCGAGGAGGAAGACCTCGTCTCGACGCTCGCCCGGGGCCTGCGCGAGCACCGGCTCGTCGAGATCGAGTACCTGAAGGAGAGCGAGACGTCGCCGTCGCTGCGGCTGGTCGAGCCGTACCAGCTCGAGCGGCAGCTGCCGCGCTGGTACGTGCACACGTGGGACCGGACGAGCGACGCCGAGCGCTCGTTCCGACTCGACCGCATGCGCAGCGCCCGGCTGACGAAGGAGCGCTTCACGCCGCGCGAGGGCTTCGAGCCGACCCGGCTGCGCGGCGCGGGGAGCGCGCGCGTCCTCTACTCGCCCGAGATCGCGCGCTTCGAGATCGAGCGCGGCGCCCGCCGGCTCGCCGACGGCAGCGCCCTCCGCGAGCTCTCGGTCGGCAGCTACGAGTGGCTGGAGAGCGACATCCTCTCCCGCCGCGGCGAGGCGGTCGTGCTCGAGCCGGCCGAGCTGCGCAGCCGCATCGCCGCCCGCGCCCGTGCGCTCGCGAAGGAGCTCGGGGTCGAGCGGATGCGCGTCAAGGCGTAGGCACCGCCCCGGGAAGCGGCAGCGAGAGCACGAACGTCGAGCCCGCGTCCGGCCGGGAGCGGACGTCGAGCGAGCCGCCGTGCGCCTCGGCGATCGAGCGCGCGATGAAGAGGCCGAGGCCGGTGCCCGGCTTCGAGCCGCCGCCGACGTCGGCGCGGCCGAACTTCTCGAAGATCACGCGCTGCTGCTCGAGCGGGATCCCCGGCCCGTGGTCGCGCACCTCGATCAGCACGCGGCCGTTGTCGGGCCGGGCCCGGACCGCCACCTCGTCGCCGGCCGGCGAGTACTTGACCGCGTTGTCGATCAGGTTCGAGACGACCTGCCGCAGTCGCTCGCGGTCGCCCCGCACGACGGGCAGCCGGTCGGCGACGTCCGCGCGCACGCGCACCTCGTCCTGCCCGACCTGCGCCGTCCCGACCGCCTCGGAGACGAGCCGGCCGAGGTCGACGTCGCTGAACCGGTACGTGAACGTGCCCGCCTCGATCCGCGACGTGTCGAGCACGTCGCCGATCAGGGCCGCGAGGCGATTCGTCTCGTCGGCGATCAGGGCGAGGAACGCCTCGCGCTGGTCGGGGTTGAGCGTCCGCCAGCGCTCCTGCAGCGTCCGGGCGGCGCCGATCACGGCGGCCATCGGGCTGCGCAGCTCGTGCGAGACGAGCGAGACGAAGTCGGCGCGCAGCGCCGACAGGCGCCGCAGCTCCTCGACGGTGCTGCGCTCGGCCTCGTAGGCGCGGATGTTCTGGACGGCGGAGGCGACGAGCCGGCCGAGCAGCGCGACGAGCTCCACCTCCTCCTGCGTGAAGGCGTCGACGGCCGTCCGCGAGAGCGAGAGCATCCCGATCGGCCGCGGCCCGAGCAGCAGCGGCACGAGCAGCTCGCTGTGCAGGCCGAGCGCGACGAGCTGCCGGTCCTCGGGGAACTCCTCGTCGGCCAGGTCGGCGCGCACGACGACCTCGCCGCCGACGACCCGGCCGAGCACCGAGCCCTCGAGCGGGCCGGCGCTGCCCGGCGGGAAGACCTCGCCCGCGCCGCGCCCGGCCGTCGCGATCGTCCGCGCCTGGTCGCCCTCGACCAGCACGATCGCGATGCGGTCGAACGGGACGAGCCCGCCCACCTCGCGGATGAACGCGGCGAACGCCTGGTCGAGGTCGAGCGACGACGCGAGCGCGCGCGACGAGCGGTTCGCGGCCTCGAGCGCGTCGACGCGGCGGCCGAGCGCGTCGCGCAGCCGCTCCGCCTCGCTGAGCCGCTCCGAGCCCGCGAACGCCTCGCGCTGCAGGCTGAGCACGAGCCGGCCGACGATGATCCCGAGCAGCAGCGTCACGCCCGAGGGGAAGGTGACGCGGTCGGCGATGAAGCCGGGGCCGCCGAACTCGCGGGCACGCCACCACTCGTTCAGCGCGTAGTACGGGATCGCCGCGGCGGCCGTCGCGACGGCGCCGACGAACGCGTAGCGGAGCCCGGCCTCGACGACGACGAGGATCAGCGCCCAGCGGGTCTGGTTGCCGTATTCGTAGGCGTAGACGATCCCGTAGGCGCCGACGGCGGCGAAGTCGAAGAGCAGGGCGGCCAGGCCGAGCGGCGTCAGCCACGTGGGCTTCGCCGCGTACGCGAGCGCGAGCAGCACGAGCGCGCCGGCGAGGAAGGCGCCGGCGAGCGACCACTCGGCAGGGCGGTAGTCCGTGCGCGGATGCGGGCTGAAGAGCGCCACCTCGACGAGCGCGAAGAGCGCGCCGCCGAGGCGCACCCAGGCGATCCAGCGCTCGGTCGAGGCGCGGTAGCTCACGCCGGCAGCCGCTCCAGGGCCCAGAGGGCGTGCTCGCGGAGCAGCTCGTCCTCGTCCTCGGCGTACGGCTCGACCGCGTCGCGCACACCCTCGCCGCCGACGTTCCCGGCGGCGACGAGCGCGTTGCGGCGCAGCCAGCGGCCGTCGTTGCGCGGCACGTAGAGCCGGTCGTAGCGGCGGCGCAGCTCGTCGGCGTCGAGCGTCAGCCACTCGACGAGCGAGACGTGCGCCTCGCCGGCGGCGGCGTCCGCGCGCCGCTTCTCGACGCCGCGGTTCCACGGGCAGACGTCCTGGCAGATGTCGCAGCCGTACACCTGCGCGCCGACGTGCGCGCGGTACTCCTCCGGCACCGGCGCCGGCGCCTGCGTCCAGTAGGAGAGGCAGCGCGTCGCGTCGAGCGTCCCCGGCGTGTCGAGCGCGCCGGTCGGGCAGGCGTCGATGCAGAGCGTGCAGTCGCCGCAGTCGGTCGGAAGCGGCGGCGTCGGCTCGAGCTCGACGTCGGCGACGAGCGTGCCGAGCACGACCCAGGAGCCGTGCCGGCGCGTGATCAGCATCGTGTTCTTGCCGTAGAACCCGACGCCGCTGCGCACGGCTCCCTCGCGGTCGACGTGCTGGTTCGCGTCGACGAGCACGCGGTAGCCGCCGCCGAGCCGGCGGCCGAGCTCGTCCAGCTTCCGGCGCAGCTCGGCGTACCCGTCACGCCAGGTGTAGCGGGGCAGCCGCCCCTCCCCCGGTCCGCGGTCCGGCTCCGGCGCGTAGTAGCAGAGCGCGGCCGAGACGACCGTGCGCGCGCCGGGCAGCAGCGTCTCGGGATGGCACGAGGTCTCCGGCCGCGCCATCGTGAACTTCATGTCGGCGAAGAGTCCCCGCGCCCGGCGCTCGCGGATGTGCCGCTCGGTCTCCTCGTACGGCACGGCGGGCGCCGCGCCGACGACGTCGATGCCGAGCTCCTCGGCGAGCTGCTGCAGATCCGCCCCGGTCACGCGGGTAGTGTGCCGCGCGATGCGCGCCGTGAGGATCCACGAGGACGGCGGGCCCGAGGTGCTCGTGCTCGAGGAGGTGGACGACCCCGTCGCCGGGCCGGGCGAGGTGCTGGTGCGGCTGCGCGCGTCGGCGCTCAACCACCTCGACGTCTGGGTCCGCAAGGGGCTCCCGTCGGTGCCGAAGCCGCGCATCCTCGGCGCCGACGGCGCGGGCGTCGTCGAGGCGCTCGGCGACGGCGTCGCCGGCTTCGAGCTCGGCGAGCGCGTCGTGATCAACCCGGGAGTCGAGGCGCCCGGCGGCGAGATCCACGTGATCGGCGAGCACGGCGACGGCACGAACGCCGAGCTGATCGCCGTGCCGGCGACGAACGTCCACCCGATCCCCGACGGGCTCTCGTTCGAGGAGGCGGCGGCGTTCCCGCTCGTCTTCGAGACGGCGTACCGGATGCTCGTCACGCGCGCCCACCTGCGCGCGGGCGAGTGGGTGCTGCTCTGGGGGATCGGCAGCGGCGTCTCGACCGCCGGGCTCGCGATCGCGAAGGCGCTCGGCGCGCGGACGATCGTCACCTCGTCCAGCGCCGCGAAGCTCGAGCGTGCGCGCGAGCTCGGCGCCGACGTCGCCGTCGACCACCGGGAGCTCGGCGACGTGAAGGCGGCCGTGAAGGAGGCGACGGGCGGCCGCGGCGCGGACGTCGTCGTCGAGCACGTCGGCGAGGCGACGTGGCGGACGTCGCTCGACGTCGCCGCCCGCGACGGCCGGGTCGCGGTCTGCGGCGCGACGACCGGGCCGAACCCGCCCGCCGCGCTGCACCGGATCTGGTGGAAGCAGCTGACGATCCTCGGCTCGACGATGGGCACGAACGAGGACTTCGCCGGCGCGTACGCGCTCGTGGCCGAGGGCCGGGCGCGGCCGGTCGTCGACGAGGTGCTGCCGCTCGAGGAGATCAGGGCCGCCCACGCGCGGCTCGAGGCCGGCGAGCAGCTCGGCAAGATCGTCCTCTCGATCGCTTGACATGAACCTCGCTTTCGGGAGATAAAGCCGCGAGAGGGCCGGAGCCGGCGGGGATGCCGGGCTCCGATTGGTCGACTCGACTGGGAGGGGAGAACAACTTGAGAAGGGCTTTCTGGCTGCCGCTGGCGCTGTGTGCGCTTGCCGTGGCCTTCATCGTTCCGAGTGCGGGAGCGGACTCGACAGGATCGGTCGCCCTGTCGAGCCCGGACAACCACACTCCGACGGCCTGGTTCGTCCAGCTCGCCGGCAAGCCGACGGCGGAGGGCAACAGCGCCGCCAACGTCAAGTCGGCGCAGGACGCGTTCTTCGCCGGCGCGAAGGCGCTGGGCCTGAACGTGACGAAGCGCCAGAGCTTCGGGACGCTGTGGAACGGCGTCTCCGTGAACGTGCCGCTGCAGCAGGCGGGGAGCCTCTCGTCGGTGGCGGGCGTCACCGGCGTGTTCCCGGTGCGGCCGTTCTCGCTGCCGCCCATGCAGACGGGCACGATCAACCCGACCGACCTCGGCTCCAATCCGATGATCGGCGTCGACCCGACCGCGGGCGGCGTCGCCGGCGACACCGGCAAGGGCATCAAGGTGGCCGTGATCGACTCCGGCATCGACTACACCAACCCGGATCTCGGCGGCTGCGCGCACTTCGGCGACAGCAACTGCCGCGTGATCGGCGGCTACGACTTCGTCGGCGACTCGTACGACGACAACCCGGCCGACAAGGCGTACCAGCCGGTTCCCCAGCCGGACAACGACCCGGCGCCGTGCGACCCGAACAAGGCGGACGCCATCGTCTCGGCCGGCGGCTCCAGCGGCGCGGCGGCGGGGCACGGCACGCACGTCGCCGGCATCATCGGCGCGAAGGCGGCCGGTCCCGACGGCGTCACCGGCGTCGCTCCGGACGTCAGCTTCCTCGCGTACCGGGTGTTCGGCTGCGTCGGCTCGACCGCGAACGACAACATCGTCGCCGCGCTCGAGCGGGCCTACAAGGACGGCGCGCAGGTCGTCAACATGAGCATCGGCGACGACTACGCGTCGTGGCCGGAGGAGCCGACGGCGCAGACGTCGGACGAGCTCGTGAAGAAGGGCGTCGTCGTGGTCGCCGCCGAGGGCAACGCCGGCAGCGTCAGCACGAACCTCTTCTCGGGCGGCGACCCGGGCGTCGGCAAGGACGTGATCGCGGTCGGCTCGGTCGACAACGCGAATGCGTTCTTCCCGCAGTTCGACGTCAACGGCACGCTGCACCCGCAGGTGCAGGCCGCCGCCGCGCCGACCGCTCCGACGAGCGGCTCGGCCCCGATCGTGACCGTGCCGGACACGATCGGCTGCGCCGCCGAGGCGCCGGGCAGCCTGACGGGCAAGATCGCCCTGATCAGGCGCGGCACCTGCGGCTTCTACGTGAAGGCGATCAACGCACAGGACGCCGGCGCGATCGGCGTCGTCCTCTACAACAACACGGCGGGCTTCCTGACGCCGACCGTGGCGCCGGTCGCGCCCGCCACGGCCCCGGTCACGATCCCGGTCGTGCTGACCGGCCTCGCCGACGGCAACGCGATCGCGGCGATCGCCCCGGCGACCCTGACCTGGACGTCGAAGGGCGGCTACATCCCGCAGTCGACCGGCGGCCTGATCTCGAGCTTCAGCTCGTGGGGCCCGTCGGCCGAGCTCGACCTGAAGCCGGACGTCAGCGCGCCGGGCGGCAACATCCGCTCGACGTGGCCGGTGACGCAGTTCGGCGGGCACAACGTGATCAGCGGCACCTCGATGGCGTCGCCGCACGTCGCGGGGGCGGCCGCGCTGCTGCTCGCGGCGGGCAAGGCGCCGTCGCAGGTGGCGACGCTGCTCTCGAACTACGCCGCACCGGCGCTCTGGAACGGCAACCCGGGGATCGGGTTCTACGAGTCCCCGCTGCGTGACGGCGCCGGCCTGATCAACGTCGCGAAGGCGATCGCCGGCACGACGACGGTCTCGCCGCGCAAGCTCTCGCTCGGCGAGGGCCTCGGCGGGTCGCAGATCCTGACGGTGACGAACACCGGCTCGACGGCGGTCACGTACGACCTGTCGCAGGCCCCGGCGATCGAGCCGAGCGTCGCGGCCGGGTGGCCGTTCGCGTTCGGCTTCGACGTCTTCGACGAGGCGGTCACGTTCTCGCAGCCGTCGGTCACGGTGCCGGCCCACGGGACGGCGACGGTGACGGCGGCGATCAACGTCGACCCGAGCACGCCGGCCGGCGACCTGTACGGCGGCTACATCCAGCTGACCCCGCGGGGCGAGGGCGACACGCTGACCGTGCCGTACGCCGGGTACGCGGGCGACTACCAGGCGCAGCAGGTGCTGACGCCGACGGCGAACGGGTTCCCGTGGCTCGCCTCGAACGACGGGACGAACCTGACGCACGTCACGCAGGCCGGGCACGTGTTCACGATGACGGGCACGGACTTCCCGACGCTGGTGTTCCACCTGAACCTGCCGGCGCGCCAGTTCAACGTCCAGATCGAGAACGCGGACGGGTCGTTCGTCCACCCGGTGTTCAACTACGCGGACCGCGAGTCGTTCCTGCCGAGCGCGGGCTCGGCGGGCGGCTTCTTCACGTTCGCGTGGGACGGCAGTCGCGGCCAGGACAACGGCAACACGAAGACGAAGGCGCTCCCGAACGGCACCTACATGCTCAAGATGAGCGTCCTGAAGCCGCTCGGGGATCCGAACAACGCCTCCGACTGGGAGACGTTCACGACGCCGACGTTCGCGATCGCGCGTCCGTAACGACCCGGAAGGCCGACGAAGCACCGAGGGGCCGGCGCCTGCCGGCCCCTCGTGCGTGCGGCTACGAGTAGACCGAGACGACCAGCGACGGGTCGTCGGGGACGAGCTGGTAGTCGTCCGCGGGGCCGGCGGCGCGGCTCCGCCGGCGGCGGGCGTTCCGGCCGCGCGCGCGGTGGCCGCCGAGCGCGAGGCCGCGGCCGAGCAGCGCCTGCAGCTCGCGGTGGTTCATCGCGGCGGCCGCGACGGCGACCGCGACGACGGCGGTCGTCGCCCCGAGGCTCGCCCACGTGACGACGAAGGCGAAGCCGGTGGCGCCGGCGAGCCAGCGCTGAAGCGGTTGGTGCATGTCGTTCTCCGTTCTCGTGCGTGTGTCAGGGATGGTGCGGCCGCTGCGTGGCTGCGGTGCGGGCGGCCTGCGCCGAGCGCTCGATCGCCGCCGCGCCCGCGGCGAGCGCCTCGTTCGAGCGGATCAGGTACTCGACCTGCGCCGCGACGTAGCCGGCGTCGACGCCGCCGGGCGCGTTGCCGACGTACTGGTGCAGCGCCGACAGCTCGGAGCGGAGCTGCGCGCTGCGGCGGGCGACCGAGCCGGCCTGCGAGGCGGCGGCGGCCGCGGCAGGCAGCACCGCCGACCGCGTCGAGCGCAGCTGCGCCTCGGCACTCCGGGCGCGCGCCGCGAGCGAGGTCGACGACGTGCGCAGCGCCCGGATCGACGCCCGCGCCGCCGTCAGGTCGGCCTGCGCCTGCCGGAGCGACGCCTGCACCGAGCCCAGCTGCCGCTTCGTCGCCGTCAGCGCCGCGGTCGCGGCGTCGCCCTGCGCGGCCGTGTGCTTCCAGACGCCGACGAAGACGAGGCCGCTCGCGACCGCCCCGAGCAGGAAGGCCGAGGCGGCGAGCGCCGCCTGCGCCCGGAGCGAGATGGGGCCGCTCCGTCCCGAGAAGATGCGCGGCCGCCGGACCTTGTCCGCGAGCTCCACGCGAGCTTCCTTCGGCCGCCGCGAGCCGGCTCCTGCCGGCTTCTAGCCGAAGCCGAGGATGAACTTCGCGTCGTCCGACATCTTGTCGGGCGTCCACGGCGGGTCGAAGGTGAGCTCGAGCTCGACGTCCTCGACCCCCTCGACCTGGCGGACGGCGGAGTCCATGTCCTGCGCGATCAGCGGCCCCGCCGGGCAGCCCATCGAGGTGAGCGAGTAGATCACCTTCACCTTCGGGCCCTCGACGGCGACGTCGTAGACGAGGCCGAGGTCGACCACGTCCATCCCGAGCTCGGGATCCTCGACCTGCCGGAGCACCTCCAGCACCTCGTTCTCGCTCGCCATCACCGTCAGGATACTCAGACCGCCTCGGCGAGCCGCCGCCGGACGAGCTCCAGCTCCTCCTCGGCGTCCCGGAGCCCCGCCGGCAGCGCGCCGCCGGCGCGGAGCCGGTAGAGGCGCCGCCGCGCCTCCGCCAGCTCCGCCAGCAGCTCGTCCACCAGCTCGACGCGGTGCCGCCGCTCGCCGGTCACGCCGCCTCCCGCAGGACTGCGGCCTCGACCGCCGGCGACGCCTCGACGACCGGGCGCGGCCGCCGCAGGAAGACGAAGGCGACGACGGCGGCGACGACGAGCAGGCCGGTCAGCGAGTAGAGCCCGTTGCGGAAGCCGCCGTCGAGGGCGCTGAGCGACTCGTGCCCGGCACCGTTCAGCGCCGCGATCGCGCTCACGGCCGCGAGGCCGATCGCGCCGCCGATCTGCCGGCTCGTGTTCACGAGCCCGGACGCGACGCCGGCATCGGCCGCGGGCACGCCCTGCAGGCCCGCGATCGTCACCGGGACGAACGAGAGCCCGAGGCCGAAGCCGCCGACGACGAAGGCCGGCAGCAGGTCGACGACGTAGCTGCCGTGCAGCGGCAGCCGCGTCAGCCACGCCACCGACGCCGCCGAGAGCAGCACGCCGGTGACGAGCGTCGTCCGGATCCCGAGCCGCGCCACGACCCGCTGCGCGACGTTCGAGGCGACCACGACCGAGCCGGCGAAGGCGGTGAACGCCGCACCGCTCTTCAGCGCGCCGTATCCGAGCACGCCCTGCAGGTACAGCGTCAGCAGGAAGAACTCGGAGAACGTGACCGCGCCGAGGATCGTCATCGTCGCGTTCGCCGCCGACAGCGACCGCAGCCGGAAGATCCGCAGCGGCACGAGCGGCCACGGGGAGCGCAGCTCGACGAGCACGAACGTCGCCAGCACCGCCGCCGACGCTGCGAGCAGCCAGACGGTGGCGGCCGCGCCCCAGCCGTCGGTCGTCGCGCGGGTTAGCGCGTAGACGAGCAGCATCAGCCCGCCCGTCGCGGTCGCGGCGCCGGCGAAGTCGACGTGGCGATGCCCGAGCTCCGCCCGGCTCTCGCGCAGGACGAACGGCGTCAGCAGCGCGGCCGCCGCGCCGACCGGGACGTTGACGAGGAAGATCCACGACCAGCTCAGGTAGCTCGTCAGGACGCCGCCGAGCAGGACGCCGACCGCCGCGCCGCTGCCCGAGGCCGCGCCGTAGATCCCGAGCGCCCGGTTGCGCTCGCGACCCTCGGCGTAGGAGGTCATGAGCAGCGAGAGCGCAGCCGGTGCCAGCAGGGCGCCGCCGAGCCCCTGCACCGCCCGGAAGGCGATCAGCGAGCCGGCCGACCAGGCGATCCCGCAGAGCAGTGAGCTGAGCGCGAAGAGCGAGAGGCCGGCCGCGAACAGCCGCCGCCGCCCGAC
Source organism: Gaiellaceae bacterium (assembly GCA_035708345.1). Taxonomy (GTDB): domain Bacteria; phylum Actinomycetota; class Thermoleophilia; order Gaiellales; family Gaiellaceae; genus Palsa-739. Next base: position 4,523 of record DASSSR010000040.1, on the reverse strand, counting down.
CAGGTCGGCGAGCCGGCCTCCCAGCAGGAGCGCGCCGCCGAAGACGATCGCGTACGCCGAGACCACCCACTGGAGCCCGGCGTCCGAGAAGCCGAGGTCGGCCCGGATCGACGGGAGCGCGACGTTCACGATCGCCACGTCCAGCACGACCATGAACTGCGCGGTCACCAGCAGCGGCAGGACGGCCCTCGATCTGCCGTTATTCGTAGTCCGTAGCACCTATTGATCCTTCCGATCGTTGATGATGTCAACGTTCTAGCACATCAACGATGGGCTGCGCTACACTTCTTCTCGTGAACAACGTCGCGGCGCCGGCGAAGCTGCCCGAGGAGCTGGTCTCCTCCGCCCTCTTCCTGCTCAAGCGGCTCGGCATGGCCGCCAAGGAGCGCTCGGTCGACGCCTACGACGCGGCCGGGCTGCACCCGTACCACCACGCGATCCTCGCCGTGCTCGACGAGGGCTCGCGCGAGACGCAGGGCGCGATCGCCGACGCCCTCGGCTACGACCGCGGCCAGCTCGTCGGCCTGCTCGACGAGCTCGAGGACGCCGGCCTCGTCGAGCGCAACCGCGACCCGAACGACCGCCGCCGCCACGTCGTGCGGCTGACCCCGGCCGGCCGGAAGGCGCTCGCGAAGCTGCGCGCCCTCTCGGCACGGCTCGACGACGAGTTCCTCGCCGCGCTCGAGCCGGACGAGCGCGAGACGCTGCACCGGCTGCTGCTCGTCCTCGCCGGCGAGCACCTGCCGAACTGCCGCTTCGCGCGGCCGGCGGCTCAGTAGCCGAGCAGCCGCACTTCCTCGCGCCGCTCGCGCGCGAAGAAGTGGATGCCGTCGACGAAGCGCACCCAGTTGCAGCGCGTGCACATGAGCAGCGAGTGCGTGCGGGCGCTGTCGGCGAGGAAGCGGACGCCGCGTAGCAGGTCGCCGTTCGAGACGCCCGTCGCGGCGACGATGATCTCGCCCGGCGCGAGATCCTCGGTCATGAAGACGCGGCGGTAGTCGTCGATCCCGAGCGCGCGCAGCTCCTCGATCTCGCCGCGCGTCGTCGGCCAGAACTGCGCCTGCAGCTCGCCGCCGAGGCAGCGCAGCGCGGCGGCGGAGAGGACGGCCTGCCGCGTCCCGCCGATCCCGATCGAGAGATGGTCGTTGGTGCCGCGGATCGCCGCCGAGATCGACGCGGTGACGTCGCCGTCCTGGATCAGCTTGATCCGCGCGCCCGCGTTGCGGATCTCCTCGATCAGGTCGTGGTGCCGCGGGCGGTCGAGCACGATCGTCGTCACGTCGTTCACGCGCCGCCCGAACGCGTCCGCGATCGCCTGCACGTTCTCGGCCACCGGCCGCTCCAGGTCGATCGAGCCGCGCGCGAGCGGCCCGACGGCGAGCTTCCGCATGTACATGTTCGGGAACGTCGTCAGCTTGCCGGCCTCGCCGACGGCGATCATCGACATCGCGCCGTTGCCGCCGCGGGCGACGACGCCGCGGCCCTCGAGTGGGTCGAGCGCGAGGTCGACCTCCTGCTCCCCCTCGCCGACGACCTCGCCGGCGACGAGGCCCGCCTCCTCGGCGAGCGTGCCGATCACGACCCGGCCGCGAATCGGCAGCTGCTCGAGCGAGTAGCGCATGCCCTCGGCGGCCGACTCCTCCGCTCCCTCCTGGTCGGCCCGGCCGAGCCAGCGCGCCGCCCGCAGCGCCGCGTGCTCGGTCGCACGCAGATACGACTGACATTCGCAGACGGCCACGGTCAGCGGCGTTCGGCGGCGGCGAGGACGAGCTCCGCGACGGCGCGCGTCGCGAGCTCGGCATTCTCGTTCTCGACCACCGGCGTCCCGGTCGCGACGGCGCGCGCGACGAGCAGGTCCTGCAACCGCCGGATCGAGTCGAACCGGTCGAGGTACTTCGCCATCGGCCGCCGCGTGCCCGCTTCGCGGGTGAAGAAGTGCTGCGCGTGCGCCGTCTCGTCGGAGATGCGCAGGACGCACGAGCTGACCACCGCCTCCTCCAGCTCCAGCGGGACGAGGCCGGGCACGAGGTGGACGCCCTCGAGCACGATCGACCAGCCCTCCTGCAGCGCGCGCTCGATCGACGCGCGCACCCCGACGAGCACCGTCCGCGACTGCTCCATGAACGTCTCGATCAACGGGTCGCCCTCGAAGCTCGAATGGTGGATCGACGGCATGAACTCGTGCGAGAAGAACGCGCGCATCGTCTGCCGGATGAAGTCGGTCGACGTGACCCGCGTGATCCCGAGCCGGTACGCGATCTCGGTCGCGACGGTCGACTTGCCGGTGCCGGTCGCGCCGCCGACGAGGATGACGACCGGCAGGTCGAGCTCGCGCAGCTCGTTGTAGCGGCGCAGCTGGCGCACCGCCTCGCTGCCCTCGCGCTCGCCGAGCGACTCGACCGCGAGCGCTTCCAGCCGGTCGAGCTCGACGACGTCGCTGCCCCGCGCGGCGAGGTCGTCGCCGACGCGGCGCGCGAGCGCGTAGGCGCGGTCGGGTGCGATCCCGACGACCATCAGCGCGCGCGCCATCAGGCCGCGCGAGTACGGGAGCCCGTGCTCGCCGCCGAGCGGCAGCGGCATGATCCGGCGGATCTCGCTCATGCGGGCACCCGCTCCAGGAGGGCGAGCACCTGCTCGTCGATCCGCGGCGACACGAGCTCGTTCCGCGCGAGCACGACGCGTGCGCCGCGTCCGAGCGCGTGCTCGGCGACCACGTCGATCGCGGCCGCCTTCAGCTCGACGACGTACGTGTCGGCGTCGAGCCGGCCGAGCTGCTCGTGCAGCCGGTCGCGGCGCGCGAGGTCGTGCGAGACGAAGACCGGCTCGAGGTGCTCCGTGCGCGCGGGCGCCGCGGTGAAGACCGCCACGCGGCCCTCGACGGGCTCGATCGGCTCCAGCCGCAGCTCCAGCTCGTCGAGCACGAGGTCGCTGATCCGCTCGCGGAACGGGTCCCGGCCGACGAGGATCCGCGCCGTCGTCGCGACGGGCGGGATCGCCGAGCCGCTGCCGTCGAAGAGGACGACGTCCGGCTCCAGCGACGCGGCGAGCCGCGCGCCCTCGAGCACGTTCGAGACGAACGGCGCGCCCGCGATCCCGCCGCCGGCGCGGCGGCAGCCGACCGCCGGGACGCCGGCGAGCGCGGCCAGCTCGAGGAAGTCGGAGGCGGCGTGCCCGCCCGCGCGCGAGCGGGCGACGAGCTGCTCGACGGTCGGCGGCTCGCGCACGAGCTCGGGCTCGGGCGGCCCGCCGCGGCCCATCGCGACACAGACGACCGCGCGGTCGCGCGCGAGCAGCCGTGCGACGTGCGTCGACACCGCCGTCTTGCCGACGCGCTTGCCCGTCCCGATCACCGAGATCGAGGGCAGCTCGAACGGATGCAGCGGCGGCGGGTCGAAGCGGAAGTCGGAGCCGACGTAGGGAATCCCGGCGGCGAGGAAGGCGGCGACGAGCTCCGGCCGCCGCTCGTCGGTCAGGTCGACGGCGACGTCGACGTCGTCCGGCGGCTCGGCGACGAGCGGCACGCCGTAGTCGGGCTCGTCGCGGAGCTTGTCGGTGCCGCCGACGAGCAGGACGCACGTGAACTCGTACGGCAGCTCGCGCAGCGCGTCGCGCACCACGGCCGGGTAGTGCTCGCCGTCGACGACCGCGCACGCCTTCACCGGCTGGAGGTCACCTCGCCCTCGATCCGCGCCGTGTACTTCTCGTACGACTTCGTCTCGGTCGAGAACTGGATGATCCGCTCCTGCCCGTGGAACGGGTACTTGCGCCAGACGCTCACGTGCGAGCCCTCGATCTCGACGACGTTGTACGACGGCCGGCCGTTCCCGCGCAGGCGGGACGAGGAGACGGTGCCGGCGTTGACGACGAAGAGATCCTCGAGGCGCCACGCATACGGGACGTGCTTGTGCCCCGAAAGCACGAGGTCGACTCCTGCGCGCTGCAGGCACTCGAGCGCGTCGCCGGCGTCGTTGACGATGTTCCGCTCCCTGCCGGTGCCCGGGATCGGCAGCAGGTGGTGGTGCAGCACGAAGACCTTCAGCTCGGCCCCGGGGGCCGCGGGGGCCGGGTCCTCCGGCCGGGCGCCGTCGGCTCCGCCGGCGGCGCCTGCGGCCGCGTCGGCGAACTGCTCCTCGATCCACCCGTAGCGGCCGCGGCCGATCTGCCCGTTGTCGAGGTCGGGCTCGGTCGAGTCGACCGCGACGACCGTGACGCCGCCGACGCGCAGGCACGAGTTGCGCGAGCCGAACAGCTCCTCGAAGTGGACGTAGCCGACGTTGCGCGAGTCGTGGTTGCCCGGGATGACGACCACCGACTCGCACTCGACCCGGTCGAGGTAGCGCCGCGCGAGCGCGTACTCCTCCTTGAAGCCGTGCGAGGTCAGGTCGCCGGAGCAGACGACGACGTCCGGCTCGAGGTCGTTGATCTCGACGATCGCCCGCTCGAGCAGGTCGGGCAGGAAGAACTGCTGCCCGCAGTGCAGGTCGGAGATCTGCGCGATCGTGAACGGACGGCCCGCTCCCACG
>DASSSR010000039.1:0-12289 GCA_035708345.1 Gaiellaceae bacterium | reverse complement strand
GGGTGGGCCGAGCCGCTCCCACGGCCGGGCCGCCGCCGCGACCTCGATCGAGCCCGCCGGCGTCCGCGCGGGCACCGTCACGGTGCGTCCGGACACGGTCGCGCCCCGGAGGGAGACGCGGTCGACCGGCGTGTCGAAGCGCACGACGACGCGCGTGCCCGCGTCCGCCGTCACCCAGCGGTCGAGGACGTGCGCGACGGGCGTCCGCACCGTCAGCGTCTCGCGCCGCTCGGCGCCGAGCGCCCAGCTCTCCCAGCCCGGCCGGCGGACGAGCACCGAGACCGAGATCCGCTCGCCCGAGGCGACGCGGCCGCGCGGGATCAGCCGGCCGTGCGAGACGGCGAGCGGGACCGGCGAGCCGTCGGCCGTCGTCGCGTGGACGCCGGCGAGCGAGCCCGCGAACGGCTGCAGCTCGACGCGGCCGAGCGACGACGCGTCGGGGACGAGGCGGACGCCGGAGAAGGCCCAGACGGCGGCGGCGGCGCCGATCAGCAGGACCAGCGCGGCCGCGACGGCGAGCCGGAGCCCGCGGCGGGAGCGTTTCCGTGGGCGCACGACCATACAGCCGGAGGGTGGCGGATGGGACTCGAACCCACGACCACCGGGACCACAACCCGGAGCTCTACCAACTGAGCTACCGCCACCGCGAGCGGCTACAGGGTAGCGAGGGATTCGAGCCGGGAGGTGAGCTCCGGCAGCGACTCGTACACCGCGGCGGCGCCCGCGTCGCGGAGCTCCTGCTCGGAGAAGCCGCCCGTGACGATGCAGACCGTCGGCAGGCCGGCCTTCCGCGCCGCCTCGACGTCCCACGGCGTGTCGCCGATCATCACCGCGCGCTCTGCGCTCGTCTTCTCGAGCGCGGCGTGCACGAGATCGGGCTCCGGCTTCGACGCCTCGACGTCGTCCTTCGTCGTCCAGCCGTCGGCGAGCTCCTTCGCCCCGACGAGCTCGGCGAAGTGGTCGAAGTGCCGCTCGATCGAGCTGGACGCGAGCACGACGTCGTGGCCGCGCTCCTTCAGCGCCACGATCAGCTCGTGCGCCCCCTCGAGCGCGGCGACCTCGTCGAGCAGGCGGTCGAACTCGCGCTCCCACGCGTCGCGCACGTCGTCGCCGGCGCGCTCCTCGACCTCGTCGCCCGCGACGGCGGCGACGAGCTTGTCGCCGCCCATGCCGACGTGGCGGTGCAGGCGCCACACCGGGATCGTGATCCCGATGCCGCGGAACGCGCGGTACCAGCAGAGCGCGTGCTGGTAGTTCGTGTCGACGAGCGTCCCGTCGAGGTCGAGGAGCGCGGCCGGGAGCGCCACGCTACGCGTTCGTGCGGGCCGGATGCCTGCCTTCGCAGAACTCCTCGACCATCTTCTCGTTGAACGCCGGGATGTCGTCGGGCTTGCGGCTCGTGACGATGCCGTCGTCGACGACGACCTGCTCGTCGACCCACTCGCCGCCGGCGTTGCGGATGTCGGTCTGCAGCGTCGGCCACGAGGTGACGCGCCTGCCGCGGACGACGCCCGACTCGACGAGCATCCACGGCCCGTGGCAGATCACGGCCATCGGCTTCTTCGCCTCGGCGAAGTCGCGGACGAAGCTGACCGCGTTCTCGTCGCCGCGCAGCTGGTCGGGGTTGCCGACGCCGCCGGGGATCAGCAGCGCGTCGTAGTCGTCGACGGAGACCTCCTCGACCGTCCTGTCGACCTTGACGGTGTTCGCGGGGTCGAAGTGGTCGAACCCCTGGATCTCGCCGTCGTGGATCGAGACGACCTCGGTCGTCGCGCCGGCGTCCTCGAGCGCCTTGCGCGGCTCTTCGAGCTCGACCCGCTCGAACATGTCGGCGGCGAGGATCGCGACCTTCTTCCCTTCGAGCTTACGCTCGGCCATACGGAAACCTCCCTGTCTCGGGTGCCTTCGTATGGAGAACGGTCGACGCGCCGGGGAGGATTCGAACCTCCGACCCGCGGATTAGAAGTCCGCCGCTCTGTCCCCTGAGCTACCGGCGCGTAGGCGCCAGGGTACGTCGTCCTATCGCCGGACGCCGAAATCGGTCGTGACGATCGTGACGTCCAGCCCCTTGAACACGCCCGGGGCGGCCGCCTCGTGCACGGCGGCGACGCCGATCTCGCGCCACGCAGGGTTCATCAGGTTCTTCTTGTGCTCCGGGCTCGCGAGCCACATCGCCAGCGCCCGCTTCGGGCTCACGTTCGGCGACGACCAGAGCAGGTTCTCCCCCACCGACCAGTACGTCCACGGGCTCGAGGCGTAGAAGGCCTGGATCCGCTTCCAGAACGACGAGCCGTCGGCGGAGTCGTGCGAGAAGTAGCCGTCGTGCGCCATCTGCACCGTGTGTGCCCGCGCGGCCGCGGTCAGCCGGGCGTTCAGCCTCAGCGGCGCGAGCCGGTGCGAGCGGCGGAAGGCGTTGATGTCGGCGAGGACGCCCGATTCGAGCGGCGTCAGGGCGCGCTCCGACCGCACGGGCGCGGCCGCGGCGGCCGGCACGAGCAGCACGGCGGCGAGGAGGAGCCCGGCGAGGATGCGGGCGGCGCGCATCACTCTTCGAGAATCGGCCTTGTGAGACGGGTCTACATCGGCCGAAAGGAGGATTTGCGCGGGCCGTACGACCCAGGTCCGAAAGTCATAAAGCCGGCGTGACGACACGTTCCACCCGGCCGCGCCGCCACTCGACGAGCACCACCTGGAGCGCGCCCGCGACCGGGATCGCGGCGAGCGCGCCGAGGACGCCGGCGAGCTCGGCGCCGACCAGCACCGCCACGAGCACCGCCAGCGGCGAGAGCTGGACCGTCCGCCCGTAGACGAGCGGCTGGATCAGATGGTTCTCCACCTGCTGGTAGACGACGAAGAAGACGCCGACGACGATCGCGGCCGTGACGCCCGTCGCCGCCAGCGCCACGAGCACGACGACGATCGCGGCAATCGTCGCCCCGGCGAGCGGGATCAGGTCGAGCAGCGCGACGAGCAGGCCGAGCGCGGCGGCGTAGGGAACGCCGGCGAGCCAGAGGACGAGCCCGGAGGTGACGCCGGCGATCAGGCTGATCAGCAGGTTGCCGGTGACGTAGCCGCCGACCGTCCGGTAGACGTCGTGCCCGACGCGCCGCCAGCGGGGCCGCCGGTCCTCGTGCACGAGCGCGTAGATCCGCTCCAGCCAGTCCGGGCCCTCGAGCAGGAGGAAGAAGGTAAGGAAGACGATCGTCACCGTCGCGACGACGGCCGAGATGACGCTCTTCGTCACCGCGAGCGCGGCGCCTGCGCCGACGGCGAGCTTGCTGACGCCGTTCTTCTCCAGCGCCGACTTGATCCGCTCGACGATGTGGTACTTCGTCTCGAGGAAGCCGAGCCGCCCGCGCCCGTGCGTCAGGTCGTGCACGTAGTCGGGCACCTTGTTCGCGAAGCTGTTCACCTGGTCGACGAGCGCCGGGACGAACAGCGCGCCGAGACCGCCGACGACCGCGAGCGCGACGACGAAGGTGATCCCCGAGGCGACACCGCGCCCGAGCCCGCGGCGCTGCAGCGCCTCGACGGCGGGGTTGAGCGCGAGCGCGAGGAAGAGTGCGATCAGCAGCCAGCTGAGCACGTGCCGCGCGACCCAGAGCACGTAGAGGACGATCGCGACGCCGAGCAGGATCGCCAGCACGCCGAACACCGTCCGGGGACGGAAGTGGACGATGCGGTCGATGCCCACGAGCACGGGAGTTCCGTGTTTGCGGCGGCCTTCCTCTCGCAATCACAGGGCATGAGCCTTCGCAACCCGATCGAGGAGGACGCGACGCTGCCCGACGGGCGCGTCGTCCACGTCCGGGTCGGCGTCCCCGACGACTCGTACGTCCCCGCGCGCGAGCGCGACACCGTCGCGGTGGAGATCTTCGACGACGGCGAGCATCTCGGCGCGGTCAACACGGTGCTCGGCGTCGACCAGGACAGCGAAGCGCGGTCGCTGCTGCGCGAGATCGTCGAAGGCCTCGAGTCGGGCGAGCTCGCGCCCACCGCCGGTGCGATCGAGCCGCTCGCGGATAGGCTGCGCGAATGAGCGCAGCCACGTTGCACACGAATCACGGCGTGATCGCGGTCGAGCTGTTCGACGACGACGCGCCGAAGACGGTGGAGAACTTCACGAAGCTGTCGCGCGACGGCTTCTACGACGGCGTCGTCTTCCACCGCGTCATCCCGGACTTCATGATCCAGGGCGGCGACCCGACCGGCACCGGCCGCGGCGGCCCCGGCTACACGTTCGAGGACGAGTTCAACGACCACGGCGTCGACCGCGGCGCGCTCGCGATGGCGAACGCCGGCCCGAACACGAACGGGAGCCAGTTCTTCATCGTCACCGCCGACTCGTGCCCCTGGCTGAACGGCAAGCACACGGTGTTCGGCCGCGTCACCGACGGCATGGACGTCGTCGACGCGATCTCGAAGCTCGACACCGACAACGCCGACCGGCCGCGGCAGGACGTCGTGATCGAGCGCGTCGAGCTGGTCTAGCTTCGCGCCCGCACCCAGAGCGCGAGCGCGTACCACGTCGCGACGAAGAGCCCGCCGACGCAGGCCGTCGTCGCGATCGCGGTCGAGCGGTCGAAGATGTAGTCCGTCACGAGCAGCACGACGGCGGCGATCGAGACGGCGAGCACCGCGAGCCCGGCGATCGTCAGCGCCGTCGACACGCGGACGATCTGCTCCTTGTCGGCGACCCGCCAGCCCAGCCGGTGGATCGAGCTCGGCGCGATCAGCAGCACCGAGCTGACCGCGGCGCCGAGGAACGCGACGAAGAAGACGTCCCTCTGGAAGCCGGTGACGTTCGGCCACCCGCGCGAGAACGGGACGGCGAGCAGGAAGGCGAAGAGCACCTGCACCCCGGGCAGCGCCACTCGCAGCTCGTTCAGGAGCTCGATCAGCTCGCGGTCGTGCCGCTGCTTCGGCGACTCCACGACGGCGACGATATCCGGCTACCCTGACCCGCCGCATGCACCTGCTCGCACTCGCAGCGGTCCTGCTCGGCCTGCACGGAAACCCCGGCCGCTTCCAGGGGCAGACCGGCCAGCAGACCCAGATCCGGCATACGTTCGTCTCGTTCGCGCAGACCGCGTCGCTCGGCAAGATCGTCGCCGACGCCGGCCCGGTGCCGATGCTCGCGCTGAACACCGGCTCGTACGGCTCGCACGAGACGGCGACGCCGCGCGGGATCGCGCTCGGCCGGAACGACGCGTTCCTGATCCGGCTCAACGGCGTCGTCAACGACTGGAGCGGCGACCGCTTCTACGTGCGGCCGTTCCCCGAGATGAACGCGTGGTGGGAGGCCAACTCCGCCTACAACCGCAACGGCACGCCGCGCGGCGGTGCGCACACGACCGCCTGGAACCGGAAGGCGCTCGCGCGGATCGCGATCATCCTCCGCGGCGGCGCCGAGGGCGACGTCGACCGCAAGCTCGCGAAGCTCGGCCTGCCCGGGATCCACCAGGACCTCGCGATCACGACGCCGAAGCTGCGCATCGTCTGGAACCCGCAGGGCTTCGGCGCGCCGGACGTGCCCGGCAACTCCGCGCAGGCGTACTACCCCGGCGACGCGTACGTCGACGTCGTCGGCGACGACCTGTACGACATCCGCGGGCACGGGGCGACGTGGAAGGCGGCCGAGGCGCTGTACAGGGCGCACCCGGGCAAGGCGTTCGCGTTCCCCGAGTGGGGGCTGTGGGGCTTCGACGACCCGCAGTTCGTCCGCGACATGGCGAAGTGGGTGCGCACGCACCGGCGGACGGAGTTCATCGCGTACTTCGCGGGCAAGCCCGGCTCCGTCTGGGACCTCGCGACGAAGCCGCGCTCGCGTGCGGCGTACCGCTCGCTCATCACCCCGTTGGGGTGACGAGCGGACGCGTCAGTCCGGGTTCGGGAGCATGACGTCGCGCACGGTGGCCACGAGATCCTGGTACGAGGCGATGAAGCCGCGCAGCGTGCGCACCGTCGCGCCGTAGGCGTCGAACTCGTCGACCCTCATCCCGTCGGGCTCGTACGCGCGCCGGAAGTCCGGCACCTTCGCCGCCAGCTCGTCGAGCGCGTCCTGCGGCACCGGCTTGTCGAAGCGCGGCAGCACCTCGATGTCCGACGCGTTGAACAGCACCTGCCACTTGTGCGGGATCGTCAGCACGACGTCGCCGCCGATCAGCTGCGACCAGTGCAGATGGTTGCGGTACGCCGCGGCGAGCAGCCGCGTGCGGTGGCCGCGCTCCCGGTAGAGGGGGTACGCGCGCTTCACGCACGCGATCCCGGCCCAGTTGACGGCGCCCGGCGTCAGCAGCGTCCCCGCCTTCGCGGCGGCGAGCTCGAGCCAGTCGTCGAGCCGGCCGACCATGATCGTGCAGACCGGGCTCATCCCCTCGGCCGAGCCGCGCCGCGCGAGCCCCCGCTCCACCGCCTCGGCCACCGCGAGCGCCTGCGGCACCGTGAAGCACACGGTCGCGTTCACGTTCACGCCCTGCGCGGTCAGCTCCTCGATCGCCTCGACGCCCGCCCGCGTCGCCGGCACCTTCACCTGCATGTTCGGCGCGAGGGACGCGAAGTGGAGCCCCTGCTCGACGAGCCGCGCCGCGTCGCGGTACAGCTTCGGGTTCGTCTGGATCGAGAGCCGCCCCTTCAGCCCGCCCTCGCGCTCGAACACCGGCAGCAGCAGCTCCGACGCCTTGACCGCCATCTCCTCGATCAGCCGCCACGCGACCTCGTCCTCGGTCGCGGCCGGGCTCGCGGCGACCAGCTCGAGGATCCGGTCGCGCCAGAGCGCCCACTCCTTCTGCAGCACCTCGCCGACGATCGTCGGGTTCGAGGTCGCGCCGACGGCGCCGCGCTCGATCGCGTACGCGAGCTCCTCGAGCGAGCACGAGTCGTTCCAGTAGTCGGTCGCCGTCGTCGCGACCGTCTCGTGCAGCGGGCTCCTCACGTCTGTCGTTGCCATGACGGCTCCTTTCGCGTCGACGAGCGGACGACGAGCTTCGGCTCGAGCAGGATCTCGCGCGGCGGCGCGGCCGCGCCGGCCTCCATCCGCCCGAGCAGCAGGCGGATCCCCGCCGCCGCGAGCCGCTCCCGCGGCTGCGCGACCGTGGTCAGGCCGATGCGGGCGAGGCCGGCCGCGTCGATCCCGTCGAAGCCGACGACCGAGACGTCGTCGGGGACGCGGCGCCCCGCGCGCTCGAGCCGCTCGATCAGCTCGATCGCGACGATGTCGTTCGCCGCGGCCGCCGCGGTGGCGTCGTCGAGCGTCGCCTCGTCGCACCCCTCCTCCGCGCAGGCGCGCGCGAAGCTCTCGCGCCGCGCCGCGTCGGTGCGGGGGTCGACGAGCCGGCTCGTCACGTAGGCGATCCGGCGGTGGCCGAGCGAGGCGAGATGGCGCACGGCGAGCGCGAGCCCGCGCGTCTCGTCGACGCCGACGGAGTCGACCCGCGGGTCCGTGGAGCCGACGAGCGCGAGCGGGACGCCGTCGGCCAGCAGCTCGTCCAGCAGCGCGGCGCTGCCGCTGAACTGCAGCAGCGCGATGCCCGCGACGCGCTGCTCGAGCAGCGCCTCGATCCGCGCCGCCTCGCGCTCCGGGTGGCCGTCGGTGTTCGACGCGATCGTCGTGTAGCCGACGTCGTTCGCGTGCCGCTCGAGCAGCTTGACGAGCTCGCCGTAGAACGGGTTCGCGAGGTCGCCGACGACGACGCCGATCGTGCTCGCCCGCTGCAGGACGAGCTGGCGCGCGAGGCCGTTCGGCCGGTAGCCGAGCTCGCGGATCGCGTCGAGCACGCGCTGCTGCACCGCGGGCGACACGTGCGGACCGCCGCGGATCACGTTCGAGACGGTCGACTTCGAGACGCCGCTGCGCTCGGCGACGTCGAGGATCGTCGGCCGGCTCACGCGACGGCCTCCAGGTTGCGCCGCTCGACGGCGGCGACGTCCGGCAGGTCGGCGACGGTCACCGCGACGCGGTCCTGCTCGAGCACCGTCCAGCCGGCGTAGCCGTTCAGCTGCGCGAGCACGGCCGGGAAGTCGACGGCGCCCTCGCCGAACGGGCAGAAGATCCCGTCCGCCCACGCGTCGGCGAGCGCCAGCTCGCCCGCGCGCACGCGCGCGAGCAGCGCCGGGTCGACGTCCTTCAGGTGCAGGTGCTCGACGCGGTCGCCGCAGAGGCGCAGCACCGCGAGCGGGTCGCCGCCGCCGACGAGCGCGTGCCCCGTGTCGAAGCAGATGCCGACGTCGGTCTGCTCGAGCAGCATCTCGATCTCGGCCGGCGACTCGACGTGCGTCGCCGCGTGGTGGTGGAAGACGACGGGGACGCCGGCGTCGCGGCAGCGCGCGGCCGCCTCGTTCACCCGCGCGAAGAAGGCGGCGTCGGGCGGCTCGTGCGTCTCGAGCTCGGCGCCGGCGAGCACGACCGGCCCGTGCGCGCCGGTCGCGGCGAGGATCTCGACGATCGGATCGAGCCACACCGGCACGTCGGCGCGGAACAGCTGCTCGTCCCAGAAGGAGAGCGGCGCGAAGCCGCCGACGAGCGCGAAGCCGTGACGCTCCAGCAGCTCCGGCGAGAAGTACCCGGGCGGGCCGAGCTCCGTCGCCGCGTACCCGAGCGCTGCGAACGTCTCCAGCAGCTGCTCGGCCGGGACGAGGTCGTCGCGACCGACCGTCCGCTCCCACACGCCCCACGTCACCGGCGCCGTCGCGAGCTTCAGCACTCCCGCTCCCGGTGCCGGCAGAGCCGGCACCTCCGCTCTGAGGTTCGCTTCGACGCCGGCGCAGCCGGCGTCTTCGCTGTCGCCGGCTCCGGCGAGCCTACGCCGGTGATGAGCTCCGTCGAGCCTACGCTCACAGGTGCCTCCGCGCCGCGACGCGCCCACGCTCGTACTCGGCGCGCGCCGCCCGGACGGTCTCGGTCTCGGCGACCTCGGCGACCGGCACGTCCCACCAGCTCTCGTAGCTCGGCACGCCCTCGGCGAGGCGGTCGGTCCGAACGACGATCACGACCGGCCGCGTCTCGGCCTTCGCCTGCTCGAGCGCGCCGCGCAGGTCGTCGAGCGTGGCGGCGCGGAGCACGTGCGCACCGAGTGACTCGGCGTTCGCCGCGAGGTCGACGCGCACGGGCTGCTCCGTGCCGAATCCCTCCGTGCCCAGCGAGCGCGAGAGCGCGCCGATCGAGGCGAAGCCGCCGTTGTCGACGAGGACGACCGTCAGCTTCACGCCCTCCTGCACCGCGGTGACGAGCTCGCCGGGGAGCATCAGGTAGGAGCCGTCGCCGACGAGCACGTACACCTCGCGCTCGGGCGCGGCGAGCTTGACGCCCAGCCCGCCGGGGATCTCGTAGCCCATGCACGAGTAGCCGTACTCGACGTGGTAGCCCTTCGGGTCGCGCGTGCGCCAGAGCTTGTGCAGGTCGCCGGGCATCGATCCCGCCGCGCAGACGACGACGTCGTGCGGCGCCGACGCCTCGTTGACCGCGCCGATCACCGCGCTCTGAGCCGGCGGGTCGCGGTCGAGCCCGTACAGCCGCGCCACCTCCTCGTCCCACGCGCGCGCGAGCTGCTCCGCCTGCGCGCGGTACGCGGCGTCGACGGCGTGGCCGGCGAGCAGCTCCGTCAACCGCTCGAGCGTCGCGCGTGCGTCGCCGACGAGCGCGATCCCGCCGTGCTTGACGGCGTCGAGGTCGGCGACGTTGACGTTGACGAAGCGCACGTCCGGGTCGCGGAAGGCGGTCTTCGAGGCGGTCGTGAAGTCGCTGTAGCGGGTGCCGACGCCGACGACGAGGTCGGCCTCCGCCGCGACGCGGTTCGCGGCCGACGTGCCGGTCGCACCGACGGCGCCGAGGCAGGAGGGATGGTCGTACGGCAGCGAGCCCTTGCCGGCCTGCGTCTCGCCGACGGGCATGCCGGTCGCCTCGCAGAACGCCCGCAGCGCGTCCGTCGCCTCCGAGTAGGCGACGCCGCCGCCGGCGACGAGGAGCGGCCGCTTCGCGGCGCGGATCGCCTCCGCGGCAGCGCGCAGCGACGACTCGTCCGGCAGCGCGCGCGGCACGTGCCAGACGCGCTCGGCGAGGAACGACGCGGGGACGTCGAACGCCTCCGCCTGCACGTCCTGCGGGAAGGCGAGCGTCACCGCGCCGGTCTCGGCCGGGCTCGTCAGGACGCGCATCGCCGCGAGCGCCGCCGGGATCACCTGCTCGGGCCGCTCGATCCGGTCGAAGTACCGCGACACGGGGACGAAGCAGTCGTTGACCGAGACGTCGCCGCGCGCGCTCGTCTCGAGCTGCTGCAGCACCGGGTCCGGCAGCCGGGACGCGAAGACGTCGCCGGGGACGAGCAGCACGGGCAGCCGGTTCACCGTCGCGAGCGCCGCGCCGGTGACCATGTTCGTCGCGCCCGGCCCGATCGAGCTCGTGCAGACCCAGGCGCCCAGCCGGTTCAGCTGCCGCGCGTAGCCGACCGCCGCGTGCACCATCGCCTGCTCGTTGCGGGCGGGGACGTAGCGGAGCAGGTCGGGCCGCTCGAAGAGCGCCTGCCCGAAGCCGGCGACGTTGCCGTGCCCGAAGATCCCGAAGCAGCCGCCGAAGAAGCGGCGCCGGACGCCGTCCCGCTCGACGACCTGGGCGGCGAGGAAGCGCAGCAGCGCCTGTGCGGCGGTGAGCCGTTCGGAACGTTCCAAACCGCGCCCGAGTCTATGCTCTGCGCGTGCCGAGTTCCAGCCTGCGCGTCCGCAGCGACGATCCCGGCGCCGAGGGGACGCTCGTCCGCGTCGAGCTGGAGTACGTCGGCTTCGAGGCGGTCCGCGTCGCCGGCCGCGTCGAGCGGCGCGAGCAGGAGCGCGAGACCTGCGTCGTCCTCCTCTCCGGGCGCGCCTCGCTGAACGGGCTCGGCGAGGCCGCGCGGGCGACGCCCTTCGACGGCCCGCCGGTCGCGCTCTACGTCCCGCCGCGCACGGCGTGGTGGGCCGAGGGCGAGTGCGAGCTCGGGATCTGCACCGCGCCCGCGCGCGGCGACCTCGAGCCGCGGCTGCTCGACTCGCCGGAGCTCTTCACGCGCGGTGAGGGGACGGAGGAGCGGCGGATCGCGAACATCCTGATGGAGGGCGAGCCGGCCGAGTCGCTGCTCGTGACCGAGGTGGTGACGCCGGCCGGCCACTGGTCGAGCTACCCGCCGCACAAGCACGACGTCGACGCGCTGCCCGGCGAGGCGCTGCTGGAGGAGACGTACTACCACCGCCTCCGCGGCGGCCGCGGCTTCGCGTGCCAGCGGGTGTACACCGACGACCGCTCGCTCGACGTGACGCTCGCGGTCGAGGACGGAGACGTCGTGCTCGTCCCGCGCGGCTACCACCCGGTCGCCGGCGACCCGCGCACCGACCTCTACTACCTGAACGTGATGGCCGGGCCGGCGCGCGCGTGGCGCGTCACCGTCGACCCCGCCTACGCCTTGCTCTAGCCGTCCGTCGGCTCGACGGTGACGGCGCCGGCGTGCGCCCGCACCGTCCAGCGCCGCCCGAACGCACGCACGCCGTCGAGGACGAGGCCGTCCGCCCACGCCGGCACGTCCGCCCCCTCCGAGCGCAGCGCACCCGTCTCGCGGTCGGGCACGAGCCCGAGCAGGATCTGCAGCAGCAGCACCGGGGTCGCGGCCGCCCACGCCTGCGGCGACGACGCGGTCGGGTAGACGACCGGGATGCGGATGCGGTGCCGGGGGAAGCCGGCGAAGACCTCCGGCAGCCGGTAGTCGAAGTGCGCCGCCGCCTCGGTCAGCGTACGCAGGATCCGGGCCGCGTCCTGCGGGCGGCCGGCGCGCGCGAGCCCCCACGCGACGAGGGAGTTGTCGTGCGGCCAGACGGTGCCGTTGTGGTAGACGAGCGGGTTGTACGCAACCTCGGTAGCGGACAGCGTCCGCACGCCCCAGCCGGACCAGAGGCCCTCTCCGAGCAGCAGGTCGGCGACGGCGGTCGCGCGCTCGTCGGGGACGATGCCGCTCCAGAGCAGGTGCCCCATGTTCGAGGCGACCGCGTCGATCGGCCGCTTCGCATGGTCGAGGCCCAGCGCGTAGTAGCCGCCCGGCAGCCAGAAGACGTCGTTGAACCGCTCGCGCAACGTGCGCGCCTCGCGCTCGAGCCGCCCTGCGAGCTCGGGGTCGCCCCACGCCTTCCGTGCCAGCTCCGCAACGCGCAGCTTCGCGTCGTAGACGTAGCCCTGCACCTCGACCGGCGTGATCGGGGCGTCCGCGAGCCTCCCGTCACGGAAGACCATCGAGTTCTCCGAGTCCTTCCACGACTGGTTCCGGATGCCGCG
>DASSSR010000038.1:0-28449 GCA_035708345.1 Gaiellaceae bacterium | reverse complement strand
ATCCACGAGAAGCTCGTCCGCCGGCACCCGCACGTCTTCGGGGACGTCGAGGCGCGCACG
The DNA here is from genome assembly GCA_035708345.1 of Gaiellaceae bacterium. Lineage (GTDB taxonomy): Bacteria > Actinomycetota > Thermoleophilia > Gaiellales > Gaiellaceae > Palsa-739. The sequence continues at coordinate 28,389 of DASSSR010000038.1, read as the reverse complement.
GGCGAGCGCGTCAAGGAGAACTGGGAGAGGATCAAGCGCGAGCAGGAGGGCCGCGTCGGGATCTTCCACGACGTGCCGGAGACGCTGCCCGGGCTGCTCTACGCCCGCAAGGTGCAGCAGCGTGCGAAGGCAGTCGGGTTCGAGTACCCCGATCTCGACGGCGCCGTCGCCGACCTCGACGACGAGCTGCGCGAGCTGAAGGAGGACTTCTCCGCGTCGGAGCTCGGGGACGTGCTCTTCGCGACGGTCAACGTCGCGCGCAAGCTCGACGTCGATCCCGAGCTCGAGCTGCGGCGCGCGGCGGCGCGCTTCCGTGACCGCGTGACCGAAGCGGAGCGGCTCGCGCGCGAGAACGGCGAAGATTGGCCGTCGCTGCCGCTCGAGCAGCAGGACCGCTACTTCGACCTCGCCAAGGAGAGAACCGGATGATCGCAGTGCACGCCCGCCAGATCCTCGACTCGCGCGGCAACCCGACCGTGGAGGTCGAGGCCGAGCTCGACGGCGTGGTCGGGCGCGCGGCCGTGCCGTCCGGCGCGTCGACCGGCGCCCACGAGGCGGTCGAGCTGCGCGACGGCGGCTCCGAGTACGGCGGCAAGAGCGTCGCGCGGGCCGTCGCGAACGTGAACGGCGAGATCGCGGACGCCGTCCGCGGCCTCGACGGCACCGACCAGGCCGCGCTCGACCGCACGCTCGTCGAGCTGGACGGGACGGCGAACAAGGGCCGGCTCGGCGCGAACGCGATCCTCGGCGTCTCGCTCGCGGTCGCGAAGGCGGCGGCGGCGAAGGCGGGCCGGCCGCTCTACCGCTACCTCGGCGGCGAGGGCGCGTCGACGCTGCCCGTGCCGATGATGAACGTGATCAACGGCGGTGCGCACGCGGCGAACTCGATCGACCTGCAGGAGTTCATGGTCGTCCCGGTCGGCGCCGGCTCGTTCGCCGAGGGCCTGCGGATCGGGGCCGAGGTCTACCACGCGTTGAAGCAGGTGCTGTCCGACCGCGGCCTCGCGACCGGCGTCGGCGACGAGGGCGGCTTCGCGCCGGATCTCGAGTCGAGCGAGGCTGCGATCGAGGCGATCCTCGAGGCGGCCGAGCGCGCGGGGCACCGCGAGCGCGTCGCGATCGCGCTCGACCCGGCGACGAGCGAGGTGTTCGCGGAGGGGCGCTACCGCTTCGAAAGCCGCGACCTCGGCTCGGACGAGCTGCCGGAGTTCTGGCGCGGGATCGTCGACGCGTATCCGGTCGTCTCGCTCGAGGACGGCTGCGCCGAGGACGACTGGGAGGGTTGGAAGGCGCTGACCGAGCAGCTCGGCGACCGGGTGCAGCTCGTCGGCGACGACCTGTTCGTGACGAACCCGGAGCGCCTGCGGCAGGGGATCGATCGCGGCGTCGCCAACTCGATCCTCGTCAAGGTGAACCAGATCGGGACGCTGACCGAGACGATCGAGGCCGTGCGCCTCGCGCAGTCGAACGGCTACACGGCGGTGATGTCGCACCGCTCCGGCGAGACGGAGGACGCGACGATCGCCGACCTCGCGGTCGCGCTCGGCACCGGGCAGATCAAGACCGGCGCGCCGGCGCGCAGCGACCGCGTCGCGAAGTACAACCAGCTGCTGCGGATCGAGGAGGAGCTCGGCTCCGCCGCTACGTATCCGGGCTGGGACGCCTTCCCGCGCGCACGTCGGTAGCGGAGCCGAGCCGGCGCGCCTCCACGCCGGCGACGGACTCGTAGGTCTCCGCCTCGCACGCCGCCGCCTCGGCGGTGACGTCGTGCTCCGGCCGGGCCGCGGCGTCCGTCGCGAGCAGCTCCTCGCGTTGTCCGGGGTCGCGGTCGAGGAGGTAGTGGTTCAGGTCGTGCAGCGGGTTGGCGACCGCCGCGTCCGACCGGTCGAGGACCGTCGAGCCGAGCACGTTGCCGGCGGTGTCCCCGTGGCTCTCTACGCACATAGCACCCGCTCCAGCGGCGCCGGCACGCGGCCGGCGTCGAGGGCCGCGTCGACGAGCAGCGGCAGGTAGCGCGGCGCGCGGTCGCTGATCGAGCGCAGCCACCGGTGCAGCTGCGCGTCGAGCGGGCGGCCGCGCTGCGCGGGCTGCAGCTGCAGCGTGCGGAACGAGCTGCGGTCGACGAGCTCGAGCACGCGCTCGGCGCCGACCGCGCGGATCAGCTCGCCCTCGAGATCCGGCGTGCAGACGAAGACGTCGTCCAGGACGCGACGGAACAGGTACGCCTCGTTCTCGTCGCACAGCCCGCGCACGTGCACGTCGGATCCGAGACCGCCGACGAAGCGGCGGATCGCGTGCGCGCCGCCGATCGCGACGATCTCGACGCCGTCGAGGTCGTCGCCGCGACGCTGCGCGATCCGCTCCAGCACGAGCTTGTCGCTGATTCCTTCGACCGCGATCACCGTAGGTACTCTCGACTGCATGCTCGAACAGCGTCGCACGAAGATCGTCGCGACGATCGGGCCGTCGTCGGAGACGCCCGACCGACTGCGCGCGCTCGTCGCCGCAGGCATGAACGCCGCGCGGCTGAATCTCTCGCACGGGACGCACGACGAGCACGCGGAGCGCGTGCAGCGCATCCGGGAGGTCGAGGCGGACACCGGTCGCCCGATCGCGCTGATCGCCGACCTGCAGGGGCCGAAGCTGCGCATCGGCGCGCTCGACCGGCCCGTGCAGCTCGAGCGCGGCGAGCACGTCGTCGTCTGCCCGGAGGAGCAGTGCACGGACGGCGAGCTGCCGATCGCGCCGGCGGTGATCGGCGACGTGCTGAAGCCGGGGCACGACGTCCTGATCGACGACGGCCGCGTGCGGCTGCGCGTCGAGGGCGTCGAGCAGACGCGGGCGCGCTGCCAGGTCGTCGTCGGCGGCCGCGTCACCTCGCACAAGGGCGTCAACCTGCCCGGCGTCCCGATCCCGATCCCGTCGATCACGCGCAAGGACTCGGCCGACCTGCAGTTCGCGCTCGAGCTCGGCGTCGACTTCGTCGCGCTCTCGTTCGTGCGCTCCGCCGCCGACGTGCGCGACCTGCGCTCGCTGATCGAGCAGGCCGGGTCGCACGCGCACGTGATCGCGAAGATCGAGAAGTCGGAGGCGATCGACGTGCTCGACGACGTGCTGTCCGAGACGGACGCCGTCATGGTCGCGCGCGGCGACCTCGGCGTCGAGATCGGCGCCGCGAGCGTGCCGCTGCTGCAGAAGCTGATCATCCACAAGGCGCTCGAGCGCGGGAAGCCGGTGATCACGGCGACGCAGATGCTCGAGTCGATGATCTCGTCGCCGGAGCCGACGCGGGCGGAGGCGAGCGACGTCGCGAACGCGATCCTCGACGGCACGTCGGCGGTGATGCTCTCCGGCGAGACGGCCGTCGGCGAGTACGCGGTCGAGGCTGTCGGGTACATGGATCGGATCGCGCGCGCGGTCGAGCCGAGCATGGACTACCGGCACGAGATCCCGGCCGCCGCCCAGAACCCGACGATCGGCGGCGCGATGTCGAACGCCGCCTGCGACGTCGCGGAGGCGCTGCGCGCGGCGGCGATCCTCGTGCCGACGTTCAGCGGCGCGACGGCGTCGGCGGTGGCGCGGCTGCGGCCGCGGCGGCCGATCGTGGCGCTGACGCACGTCGACTGGGCGCAGCGGCAGATGGCGCTCGAGTGGGGCGTGACGCCGGTGCACATCCCGGAGGCGCCGGACGTCGAGGAGCTCTGGGACGTCTCGGTCAGCGCCGCCCGCGAGGCGGGCCTCGTCGAGGCGGGCGACCGGGTCGTGATCACGGCGGGCACGGCGGTGAACATCCCCGGCTCGACGAACGTGATCAAAGTGGACATCGCCTGAGCCGTGACGAAGACGTTTGCGTACTTAGTACGCGAACGAAAGCGTCACGCCCGGCGCGACGGATCTGATCGAACCGGGCATCGCCCGAGCCGTGACGAAGACGTTCGCGTACTAAGTACGCAAACGAAAGGGTCACGCCTTCGCAACGCGAATGTCACGGCGTGGCGCGTGGTCGTCCTGCTCGCTCTGCCCTCGTCCGGCGCTGGGTCGCGGTCGGCGTGCTCGCGCTCGTCGGGCTGCTCTACTACCGCCCGCTGAAGGCGTACGTCGACGCCCGGCACGAGCAGGCGCAGCGCGCGGCGGCCGTGCAGAAGCTCCAGCAGGAGAAGTCCCGCCTCGAGCACCGGCTGCAGCAGGCCAGCTCGATCGACGTCCTCGCCCGCGAGGCGCGCGCACTCGGCTACGTCCGCCCCGGCGAGCACCTCTTCATCGTCAAGGGGATCGACGACTGGCGGCAGCGGACGCGGCGTAGCCTTGCGCCGCATGGACGCTGACCGCGAGACCGTCGCCCGCCAGCTCGGCCGCGAGCCGCGGGCGTTCCGCCGCGTCGCCGTCCGCTGCCCCTTCGGCCGCCCGGCCGTGACCGAGCAGAACGCGTACGACCCGACCGGCGAGCCGTTCCCGACGACCTACTACGTCACCTGCCGCCACCTCGTCGCCCAGCTCTCGCGGCTCGAGGCGGCCGGCGGCGTCGAGCGCTGGAGCGCCGAAGCCGAAAGTAACAGGCTGTTACAAGCGAGCAGGGAGCGGGCGGACGCCGAGAGCCGGCGGCTGCGGAAGCAGCTGGCGGCGGGGGAGACCGGCCGCGACGGCGGCGCGTCACTCGAGCTCGGCGTCGGCGGGCAGCGGCCCGGCGCCGGCAGCCTCAAGTGCCTGCACGCCCACGCCGCCTTCGCCCTCGCCCGGCCGGGCTACGACCTCGGCGAGCGGATCCTCGCCGAGGTCGAGCCGCTGTGGCCGGATCGCTGCTGCAGCGGCAGTAACTAGCATCCGCCGTCGTGTCCGCCGACGGGACGACGCTCGTGCAGCAGGAGTGGCAGGAGGGCGACCGCCGCCTCGAGGGCGAGCGGGGAGACCGCCGCCGCTACGAGACGCTGCTGCGCCAGATCGAGGTGGTGACGGAGGAGCTGCGCAAGCAGGTCGGCCAGACCTACACCCTGGCCGAGCTGGCGGGCGCCTACCGCGACGCCGAGCGCTGGGCGCGCGAGGTCGTCCAGGAGCGGGCGCCCTCGGCGGGCTGGCCCCGCGACCTCTCGCTCGTGCTCGCGGCCGCCTTCCACGCGTACCAGCGCGGCGCGAGCGACTACCAGGCATGAAGATCCTCGCCGCGGTCGCCGTGGCCGCGCTCCTGTTCGTGCTCGGGATCGCCGTCGGGGAGGCGCTGCACGACAACCCGAAGCCCGATTTGACGGTTACGCACACGAAAACGCTACTTCCGTAGGTGTAACAAGCGGCAAGTTTGGCCAGAATTGGCCGATGGCCCATCGCGACGACAGCGAATGGCTGACCCTGGGGCAGGCCGCCCGTTTCCTCGGCGTGGCGCAGAGCACGATCCGCAAGTGGTCGGACCAGGGGCGGGTGCCCGCCTTCTACACGCCGGGGGGCCACCGGCGCTACCGCCGCTCCGACCTCGAGTCGTTCCTCGACCGCTCCGGCCCGGCCGGACGGCCGAAATCGGGCCCGCTCGTCCTGCTCGTCGACGACGACGCGAAGGTGCGCGAGCTCGTGCGCGTCAACCTCGAGTTCGAGGGCTACGTCGTCCGCGAGGCCGGCAGCGCCGAGGAGGGGATGACGGCGATCGAGGAGGCGAAGCCCGATCTCGTGCTCCTCGACGTGATGATGCCGCACGTCGACGGCTGGGAGATGCTGCGCCGCGTGCAGGAGCGCTACGGCGCGGGCGCGATCCCGGTCGTCATGTTCAGCGGACAGGTCGAGGCCGGGTCGCAGGCCGACACCGAGGGCGCGCAGGGCTTCGTCGGCAAGCCGTTCGACCTGCAGCAGCTGATCGACCAGACGAAGGCGATCGCACCCGTCTGACCGGCTGGGACAGGCATGCCGAGCGGTGGGTGGTGCAGCATCGCTGGCCGCCGCTGGACGACGTCTTCGTCTGGCTGACGCGGCTCGGCTCGCACGGCGCGATCTGGTTCGCGATCGCGTTCGTGCTCGCGCTGCTGCGCCGCGACGTGCGGACGTTCGTGCTCGTCGCGATCGCGGTGCTCGCCGCCGACGGGCTCGCGGGGCTCGTGAAGATCGCGGTGCACGAGCACCGTCCGCGCGGCACGCATCCGCTCGTCGCGATCCCGCACAGCGGCTCGTTCCCGTCCGGGCACACGGCGACGGCGTTCGCGGCCGCGACGATGCTGACGGCGATCGCGCCGCGGGGAGCCGCCGCGTGGATCGTCCTCGCCGCGGCGATCGCGTACTCCCGGCTCTACGTCGGCGTGCACTACCCGCTCGACGTCGCCGGCGGGATCGCGATCGGCGTCGTTACAGCTCTTCTGCTGCGCGCAGCAGCCCGGCGAGGATCACCGCGATCGCGGCGACGAGGCTGATGAAGATCCCGATCCCGCGGCCGGCCGTGTCGAAGAACGTGTCGGGGATCGAGATCAGGCGGATCAGCACGAAGATCGTCGCGAGCGAGCCGAGCGCGATCAGCACGAGGCTCTCCGGCACGCTCGCCGGCAGCTCCACCCCGGCCTCGCGCAACGCCTCGAGGATCAGCGCCGCCAGCCCGATGAAGAAGACGAGCACGCCGAGCGCGCCCGTGTGCCAGCCGATCACCGAGAGCGTCAGGCCGTCCGCCTGCTTGCCGGAGTACCAGTCGGTGAACGACGAGATCGCGAGCACGAGCCCGGCGATCCACGCCAGGCGCTCCCCCCAGTACCCGGGCGCGGGCTGCCGCGTCACCGGCCGCGGCTCGTACGGATCGCGCCGCGGCGGCGGCAGGGGCTCCGGAGTTTGCACCGGCCCAAGTATGGGGAAAACGTACGAGCGGTGCAGGAACAGCAGATCGACTACATCGAGTTCTTCGCCACCGGCGACGCGGTGGTCGGCCGGTACCAGTGCAGCGAGTGCAGCTACGGCGTCTCGATCCACCGCGAGCTGCCGCCCTGCCCGATGTGCGGCGGGACGGTGTGGGAGCAGCTCTTCGACCCCGCGCCGCGCCGGCCGCTGCACTGAGCGGCGCTACAGCCCGAACAGCCGCTGGATCTCGTGCCACGCGGCGACGATGAACGCGACCGCGAGCGCGACGAGCACCGCGAGCGCGATCCAGAAGCGGTAGCGCGCGAGCCTGCTCTCCTCGCGGGCGCGCACGCGCGCGTGCCGGCGCGCGCGGTGGTAGCGGTAGCGCAGCTCGATCGCCGCGGGGTCGACGTCGACGAGGTCCTCGCTCGGCTCCGGGTTCGCCACGCCCCCAATTGTGACAGCCATACTCTCGCGGGGATGGCCGTGCCCACGCATGGAGCTGCGCTCGAGGGGCTCGCCGAGGCGCTCGCCAGCGCCGGCGGGCGGCCGGGGATCGCCGCGGCGCTGCACGACCTGGCCGACGCCGCCCGGGCGCTCGCGGAGGCGGACGTGGCGCTCGTGCGGGTGCAGGTCGACGCCGAGCGGCTGGAGGCGGTGGCCGTCGCCGGGGCGCCCGCGCTCGCGGCGGAGCTGGAGGGGACGCGGCTGCGGCTCGACGAGCTGCCCGCGCTGCCGCTGGCCGACGCCGCCGAGGCGCCGCCCTGCGTGCGGCGGGCGGCGGAGCGCGCGGCCGCCCGCTCGCTGCTCGTCGTGCCCGTGCCGGGCGAGCGGGCGGCGACGGTGGAGCTCTACCGCGGCGGGGACGCGTTCGACGAGCAGGGCCGGCTGGCCGCGGAGGTCGTGGCCGGCGCCGTGCCGCTCGTCCTGCGCGCGTTCGAGGCGGTCGAGGGCGCCGCCGCGACGCAGCTCGCGCGCCCGGCGCTCGAGCTCGCCGGCGAGGCGCTCGCCGCCGCGCTCGACACGACGCACACCGCGGGCGAGGTGGCGCGGGTCGCGGCGACCGTCGTCGGCGCTCCGGTCGGCGTGGTCTGGGAGGGCGACCTCGCCGGCGGGCTCCGGCTCGCCGGCTTCCACGGCCTCGACGCGGACGGCGGCCACGAGACGCTGCGCGAGCTCGCGGCGGCGGCGCTCGCCGACACCGGGCCCGTGCACCCGCTGCGGTCGGGCGACCTGCCGGGCGGCTGCGGCATCTCGGTCGGGCTGCCGCTCGGACAGCCGCCGGTGGGCCTGCTGCAGCTGCTCTTCGCCGCCGACGACGAGCCCGGCCCGGAGCAGCTCGCGCGCCTGACGACCTTCGGCGTCCGCGCCGCGCAGGCGCTCCGTCTCAGCTCGCGCTCGCGCTCGCTCGAGCGGGAGCTCGAACGGACGCGCGCGCTGCTCACGGTCGTCGGCGACACGACCGCCGAGCTCTCGCTCGCGCACACGCTCGAGACGGCGGTCGACCTCGTCGGCGAGCTGCTCGGCGTCCGCAGCGTCGCGCTCTACCTGCGCGCGGAGGAGGACCGGCTCGTCGCCGCGGCCGAGCGGGGGCTCGCAGGCCCGCACGTGCGCGTGGGCGAGCGGCTGCTCGAGCTCGCGTTGACCCGTGCCCGTGCGACCCTGCGCGTCGACGACGTGCCCGCGGACATCCGCCTGCGCGACGTGCGCGACGCGGCGCGGGAAGCGGGGATCGAGTCGGCGCTCGCCGTGCCGCTGCTCGTCCGCGACGCGGTCGTCGGGCTGCTCGCGGTGTACGGCGACGTCGCCGACGACTCGCTCCTCTCGGCGCTCGCCGGACAGCTCGCGGTCGCGATCCAGAACGCGCAGCTGCACGAGCAGGCGACTGAGCTGGGCCGCCAGCGCGAGGCTGCGCTCGCGGCCGAGCGCGCGGCCGCGCGCCGCCAGCGTGCGCTCTACGAGATCTCGCGCTCGTTCGCGGAAGGGCTGTCGCTCGACGATACGCTCGACGCGCTCGCGCAGACGGTCGTCGAGGTGCTCGACCTCGACGCGGCGCTGATCGCGCTGCCGGACGGGCGCCGCGAGCTGCTCGTGCCCCGCTCGCTCTACGTCGCCGACCCGGCGCTCGCCGACCCGACGCGCGTGATCCTCTTCCGCCCGCAGCCGTTCGGCTCGGCCGAGGTGCAGCGGCTCTTCCGCAGCGCGCAGCCGTTCCGGATCGAGCGCGGCCACGAGCTGCTCGAGCCGTTCCTCGCCCGCGGCTGGACCGCCGCCGTCATCCCGGTCGGCGTGCTGCCGGAGGTGATCGCCGCGCTGACGATCCTCTCCTTCAAGCCCGGCAGCCCGCTCGCGGAGGAGACGCTCGACGCGGCGTCGACGATCGCCGCGCAGGCCGCGCTCGCGATCGACAACGCACGCCTGTACCAGCAGCAGAAGGAGTTCGCCGACACGATGCAGCGGTCGCTGCTGCCGCGCGGGCATCCCGAGGTCGAGGGGCTCGAGGTGGGAGAGGTGTACGAGTCGTCCGCGCGCGTGGAGGTCGGCGGCGACGTCTACGACTTCCTCGACCTGCCCGACGGCAGGCTCGCCGTCGTGCTCGGCGACGTCACCGGCCACGGCGTCGAGGCGACCGCCGACATGGCGATGGCGAAGTTCGTCTTCCGCTCGCTCGCGCGCGAGCACCCGGAGCCGGCGGACTTCCTCGCGCGCGCGAACGACGTCGTCGTCGACGAGATCGCGCCCGGCAAGTTCATCACGATGACGTACGTCGCCGTCGACGGCCGCAGCGGCGCGGCCGCGTGCGCGAACGCCGGCCATCCGGCCCCGCGCGTCGTGCTCGCCGACGGCACGGTGCACGGGCTCGAGTCGCACGGGCTGATCCTCGGCATCGACTCGGCGCAGGAGTACGAGGAGGCGACCGTCGAGCTGCCGCCCGGCGGGTCGCTCGTCCTCTACACCGACGGCGTCGTCGAGGCGCGCCGCGACAGCGAGCTGTACGGCGTCGAGCGGCTGGACGCGCTGCTCGCGGAGCACCGCGCGCTGGCGCCGCGGGAGCTCGCGGAGCGCGTCGCCGCCGACGCACGCGCGTGGTCGGGCGGCGAGCTGTCGGACGACCTCGCCGTCGTCGTGATCCGGCGCGTCGGGTGATCGAGCTCCGCCGGGGCGACCGGCCGCTGCTGATCGGGCACCGCGGCGCGGCCGCGCTCGCGCCGCCGAACTCGCTCGAGAGCCTGCGCGTCGCAGCCGCCGCCGGCGTCGACGGCGTCGAGGTGGACATCCTGCGCCGGCCGGACGGCGGCCTCGTGCTCGCGCACGGGCCGGAGATCCCGCCCGACGCGCCCCGCCTCGACGAGGCGCTCGCCGTCGTCGCCGGGCTCGGCGTCTTCGTCCAGCTCGACGTGAAGCTGACCGGCGCGGCGGCCGAGATCGGGCGCGCAGTGCAGGCCGCGTCGCTCGAGGAGCGCGCCTTCGCGATCTCCTTCTCGATGCAGGCGCTCGCCGAGCTGCGGCAGGCGGCGCCGTGGCTGCCGCGCTCGTACACCTACCCTGAGCGGCCGGCGTCGGCGCTGCTCGCGCCGCTGCTGCCGCGGCGGCTGCCGGCGTGGCTCGAGGAGCTCGGGGCGGCGGCGACGACGCTGAAGTCGGCGGTGGTGACGCGGCGGGTGGTCGAGGCCTGCCGGCGGCGCGGGATCGCCGTCCACGCCTGGACCGTGAACGACCCGAGAACGGCCCGCGAGCTGGTGGAAAAGGGGGTCGACGCTATCATCACGGACGATCCACGCAGCGTCCCCGGGGGTATCACCGACACGTGAAGCGCTTCGCCCTACTGCTCGTCGCGTTGGCCGCCTCGGGCGTCTTCGCCGCCACGGTCCTGGCCGACACGGTCCTGGCGGACACGCCGCCGGTCACGACGACGACGACCACGGACACGACGCCGACCACGACGACGACGCCGGCGCAGGTCGTGCCGACGGGCGTGACGATCGCGGGCGTCCCGGTCGGCGACCTCGCGCCCGAGGACGCGGTCGCCGCCGTCCAGCAGGCGTTCGGGCTGCCCGTCGTCCTGCACTTCCAGACGACGACGATCAGCATCGCGCCGGCGCTGCTCGGGCTGCGCGTCCCGGCCGACACGGCCGTCGCCCGTGCGCTCACGGTCGCGCCGGGGACCTCGCTGGCGCTGCGCGCCGGCTACGACAGGGCGCTCGTGAAGGCGTTCGTCGCGAAGCTCGCGAAGCGGTTCGACCGCAAGCCGGTCTCGTCGCGGCTGCTCTTCCGCGCGTCGAAGCCGTACGTGACGAAGCCGGTCCTCGGGCGCACCGTCGACCAGGCCGGCGCCGTCAAGAGCATCGTCACGCAGCTCGTGCACGCGACGCGCGGCACGATCCCGCTGAAGGCGAAGCTCCGGCAGCCACCGGTGACGCCGAAGACGATCGGCCCGGTGATCGTGATCAGGCGCGGCTCGAACCGGCTGACGCTCTACGACGGGATGAAGGTCGTGCGCACGTTCAGCGTCGCGACCGGCCAGAACATCTACCCGACGCCGCTCGGCCGCTTCCAGATCGTCGTCAAGTGGAAGGACCCGTGGTGGTACCCGCCCGCGTCGTCGTGGGCCAAGGGGCTGAAGCCGGTGCCGCCGGGGCCGAACAACCCGCTCGGGACGCGCTGGATGGGGCTCAGCTCTCCGGGCGTCGGCATCCACGGCACCGACGAGCCGGCGTCGATCGGCTACTCGCTCTCGCACGGCTGCATCCGCATGCTCGTGCCGCAGGCCGAGTGGCTGTTCGACCACGTCGACGTCGGCACGCCGGTCTACATCGTCCCGACGTGACCCGCGCCGTCCAGCTGACCGCGCTCGTCGCCGTCGCCGGCCTGTTCGGGTTGCTCGTGTGGAAGCTCACGCACCAGTCCCACCCCGCGAAGGTGGGCGGGCCGGTGCCGAACTTCTCGCTGCGGCGGCTGGACGGGGCGGGCACGCTCTCGCTCGCGTCGCTGCGCGGCAAGCCGGCGGTGATCAACTTCTTCGCCTCGTGGTGCGCGCCGTGCAAGCAGGAGGCGACGGTGCTCGAGGACGCGTGGCGGCAGTACCAGGGGCGCGTCCACTTCGTCGGCGTCGACTACCACGACGTGACGAGCGACGGCCGCCGCTTCCTGCGCGCGCACGACGTCACGTACCCGACCGTCGCCGACGGCTCCGGGATGATCGGCGACAAGTACGGCCTGACCGGCGTCCCCGAGACGTTCGTCGTCAACGCGCAGGGCCGCCTGCTCACGCACATCGCCGGGACGCTGACCCTGAAGGACAACAAGAGCTCCTTCTTCGACGGCATCAAGGCGGCGCTGAAGCCGTGAGGGCGGTCGCCGTCGTCGTGGCGGCGCTGGTGCTGGCCGCGCCCGCCGCCGCGGGGTGCGCGCAGCCGAGGACGTCGCTCTCGTTCCTCGAGGGGCAGGTGATGTGCCCGACCTGCCACACGACGCTCGACCAGTCCGATGCGCCGGCCGCGCAGCGGATCGAGCAGCGGATCCAGGTGCTGATCGACCGCTGCTGGACGGCGAAGCAGATCAAGGCCGACCTCGTGCGCAACTTCGGCGCCGGCATCCTCGCGGCGCCGCCGCACAGGGGCTTCGACCTGCTCGCCTGGTGGCTGCCGCTGGGCGGGATCCTCGTCGGGGCCGGGCTGCTCGCGGTCGGCGTCTGGCGCTGGACGCACGCGCGGACGCCCGACGACGCCGAGGAGCCCGAGCTCGACCCCGAGCTCGACCGCCGCGTCGACGAGCTGCTCGCGCGCTACGACTGATGGGCGTCAAGCTGCCGATCGCGTTCGCGGCCGGGTTCGTCTCGGTGGTGACGCCGTGCGTGCTGCCGCTCGTCCCCGGCTACCTGTCGGTGCTCTCGAACATGCAGGGCGGCGGTCGGCCCGGGAAGCGGCGCGTCGTGCGCACGAGCATCCCGTTCATCTGCGGCTTCACGGTCGTCTTCGTCCTGCTCGGCGCGGGCGCGGCGGCGATCGGCGGCGTCGTCTCGCCGACGGCGCAGGCGGAGATCGCCGGCTTCGTGCTCGTCGTGCTCGGGCTCGCGTTCGTGGGAGCGCTGCCGCTGCCGGAACGGGCGGTGGCGCCGGGGCTGCTCGCCGGAGCGCGGCACCGCGGCTCGGGAGCGCTGCTCGGCGGCGCGTTCGCGGTCTGCGCGGCGCCCTGCATCGGCACGGTGCTGGCGGCCGTGCTCGTGCTCGCGAGCGACACGGGCGCGGTGCTGAAGGGCGCCGTGCTGCTTGCCGCGTACGCGCTCGGCCTCGGGGTCGCGTTCATCGTCGCCGGCGTCGCGTTCACCCGCGCGATGGGCGCGTTCCGCTGGGCGCGCGACCGCTACCGGATCCTCGAGCTGGGGAGCGGCGCGATCCTCGTCGCGCTGGGGCTGCTGCTCTTCTTCCACCGCGACTGGTGGCTGCACGTGGCGCTGAACCGGGCGCTAGACGCCATCGGGCTGACGTCCCCGTAGGTCGAGCGTCTCGGCCAGCGCCGCGAGCTGGCGGCGGAGGGCGGCCACGTCGACGCCGCGGTGCTCGGGCTCGTAGGGCTCGAGCCGCAGCAGGGCCTTGCGCAGCTGCCGCTCGGTGCCGACGCGGCGGCCGCGCCCGTGCTGGTACCAGGCGACCGCGACGTGCACGAGCCCCTGGTAGAAGTCGCGCTCCTTCGGCGCGGCCGCACGCCAGGCGAGCTCGAGCTCCTCGTGCGCCTCGAACCAGCGGCCGGCCCGCAGGTGCTCGATCCCGAGCTTGTACGAGTCAGCCATTGCTTCTAAGGTTCGCGCCGTGTCCACGATCCTGCTCTGTGGGGTCGACCTCTTCTTCCGGGGGAAGCTCGAGGCCCTGCTGACGGAGCACCGCTTCATCACGGTCGAGAGCGCCGAGGAACCGGACCTCGTGATCGTCGACATCGCGCGCGTCGACCCGGAGGAGGTCGCCGACACGTACGCCGACGTGCCGATCCTCGGCTACACGAACCACACCGACACGGGCGGTCTGCGCGCCGCGCACGCGGCCGGGTTCGACCAGGTCGTCGCGAAGTCGGCGCTCGTCGAGCGCGCGCGCGAGCTCGTCGAGGAACTGACGCCCTCCGGCTGACGCTGTCGATAGGGTTGGCGGCGTGACATACATCATCGCCGAGCCCTGCATCGACATCAAAGACAAGTCGTGCGTCGACGTCTGCCCCGTCGACTGCATCCACGAGGCCGACCGGATCCTCGTCATCGACCCCGAGGAGTGCATCGACTGCGGCGCGTGCGAGCCCGAGTGCCCGGTCGAGGCGATCTTCCCGGAGGACGCGCTCCCGGACAAGTGGGAGCCTTTCGTCCGGATCAACTACGCCTTCAACGAGAGCCTGGACGTCGTGAACAAGCTCACCGACGAGTACGCGACGGAGCACAACGTCCAGAACCAGCCCCTCGAATAGGCGGCGTAAAGCGCGCGCGCGCGGGTAACGTCAGCGGCGTGAACCCCACGAAGCTCGACCACATCGCCTACTGGGTGGCGAACCGCGACGCGGTCGCCGACTTCGCCACGTCCCGGCTCGGCATGCACGTGATCGACCGGACCGCGAAGTTCACGCTGATCGGCTCGAACGCCCGGCGCGGCAAGCTGACCCTCTTCGACGCCGAGGGCCCGCGCGAGCGCGGCGCGCTCGAGCACGTCGCGCTGCGCGTCTCGAATCTCGACGCGGCGCTCGCCGAGCTCGGCTCGGACGGGCCGTTCGTGGACGTCGGCTCCGAGGGCGTGCGGCTCGGCCTCGTCGAGGCGCCGACCGACGTCGAGTACGACCTCGACCACGTCGCGCTCCGGTCGCGCACGCCGCGGGAGACGGCGGACGCCTACCTCCGGCTCGGCTTCAACAGCGCCGAGCCCGGCCCGTCGGGCGCGCCCCGGGTCGAGGTCGGCGGCGCGTACGTCGAGTTCCACGAGGGCGACCCGGGCGCGCCGGAGAAGCCGCTGCTCAACCACCTCGCCGTCCTCGTCGACTCGGCGGACGAGCACGTCGCTGCCGCGAACGACCTCGGCGTCGACATCGACGACGTCGTCGACGCCGCCAACACGTACGCGGTGTTCGTCTGGGGCCCGGAGCGCGTCCGGATCGAGTACGTCGAGCACAAGCCGACGTTCTCCCTCACCTGAGCACGCCACTCGTCGCCGGCGCCGGCATGGCCGGGCTCGTCTGCGCGGCCCGGCTGCGCGAGCTCGGGCAGCGGCCGCGCCTGGTCGAGAAGGGCACGCGCGCCGGCGGCTCGATGCTGCTCTCCTCGGGCGTCGTCTTCCGCCATCTCGACCTCGACGCCTTCCGCGCCGAGTGCCCGGGCGGCGACCCCCTGCTGCAGCGGCTGATCTGGGAGCGGCTCGACGACGCGCTCGCCTGGCTCGTCTCGCTCGGCGCCGAGCCGGTCTGGGAGGACACCGAGAACCCGCGCACGACGGGGAAGCGCTTCGACCCGCGGCAGCTCGTCGCGCTGCTCGCCCGCGACGTCGAGCTCGAGACGCCGCTGCCGGACGACGCAGAGCCGCCGCTCGTGCTGGCGTGCGGCGGCTTCGGCCGCCGCCTCGCCGAGGAGCGCGGCCTGCTGCTGCGCGCGAACCCGTGGAGCGACGGCGCCGCGCTCGACTGGGCGGTGCCGCGCGGCGCGCACACGACCGCCGGAATGGACGAGTTCTACGGCCGCGTGATGCCGGCGCCGCCGGCGCGGATCCGCGAGCAGGACTACGTGCCGCTCGCGCAGCTGTACGGCCGCGAGGCGCAGGTGCTCGACGACGACGGCAACGACATCACGCCGCCGTACGTGGCGTGGCACGAGAGCGACCTGACGCAGCTGCTGCCGCCGCGCGCCTGGTTCGTCGTCGACGCGACGAACGAGCGGATCGAGGCGGCGCGCACCGCCGGCGGGACGGTGGTCGACCGCGAGGACGGCCGGATCGCCGTGCACGTCGCACCCGCCGTCGTGCACACGATCGGCGGGCTCGCCGTCGACGCGACCGCGCGGGTACGGGGGCTGGACGGCGTCTGGGCGGCCGGCGTCGACGCCGGCGGCGTCGCGACGGGCGGCTACGCGAGCGGGCTGGCGCAGGCGCTCGTGCTCGGCCTCGCGGCGGCGGAGGGCGCCGCCGCGTCCGGGTGAAGCGCACCGCAGAACCACCGCGCGAGCGATGGGTCAACCCGCCCTCCGTCCGGGATGATGGGCACGTGGCCCATCTCCTGAACATCCTCAGCGCCGGCGTGCTCGTCTACGCGTCGGTCACCCGCGGCGGCCTCGCCGTCGCCCGCGTGCTCGCGCGCGTCTCGCGCTAGTCGCGCGACGCGCTGGTCCCGTCCCGACGAGCTCTGCGGACGAGTCCCTACTCCTGGAGCAGGCGGCTCACCGCCCGCTCCAGCTCGTCGATCCGGACGAGCCCGACGTCGACGATCGTCCCGTCGGAGTCGACGAGGACGTTCGTGGGCACGCCCCTGATCCCGAGCGCCTGCGCGTAGGAGGCGTCGGGGTCGAGCAGGATCGTCCCCTCGATGCCCCACATCTCGCAGAACCGCTCCACCTCCGGGTGCGGGTCGGTCCCCTCCCAGATGTCCACGAGGATCACGTCGAAGCCCGACCGGGCCTCCTCGCGGCGGCGCAGCTCCTCGAGGAACGGCGCTTCCGCGTTGCAGGGGCCTCACCAGCTGGCGAAGAAGTTGACGATGTACTTCCGCTCGGCCCACTCGGCGCTCGACCGCCGCTCGCCGGTGCGGAAGTCGACGAGCGAGAACTCCGGCAGCCTCTGCCCGATCAGCGGATGCCGCTCCTCCACGGCCGCCGTCGCCGGCGGGCCGGCGAGCCGGTCCTCGAGGATCGACAGCGTCCCGGTGCCCGCGTTCGCGACGTAGACGCGCCCGTCGGTCGCGTCGACGACGACGCCGCCCGGGCCCTCCCCGACCGGCAGCTGCGCCCAGTGCGCGCCGTCGGCGACGCCGACGACGCTGAGCGTGCCCGCGCCGCGGTTGCTCACGTAGACCCGGTCGTGCGCCGGCGCGACGGTCAGCCCGACCGGCGCGCGCCCGACCGTCAGCTCCTCGCGGACGGTGAAGTCGTCGAGCGAGACGCGGCTGAGCGTTCCCGCGAGCGAGTTGACGATGAAGCAGTCGCCGCGCTCCGGCACGACGCCGACGGCGCACGCGCCCGAGCCGACGTCGACGCGGCCGACGGGCTGCCAGGTCTTGGTGTCGACGAACGTCGCCGACGCGGCGATGAAGTTGACGCAGACGACGAGGTCGCGCGTGCGGTCGAACGCGATCGCGCCCGCGCCGACCTCCGCCTCCACCGTCGCGATCGTCTCGAGCGTGTCGAGGTCGATCACGCTCATCGTCGAGCCGAGCGAGTTGCCGCAGTAGATCCGCCGCGACTCGTGGTCGGCGGTCAGCCCCGAGGGGTACATGCCGACCGGGACGGTCGCGACGAGCTCGAGCGTCTCCGCGTCGACGACCGAGACGGAGTCCGCGTGCGCGTCGGCGGTGAAGATGCGGTCGGTCGCGGCGTCGTAGGCGAGGTCGATCGGCTCGCCGCCGACCGTGATCTGTGCGAGCACCGTGTTCGTCTCCAGGTCGACGACCGCGACGTAGTCGGCGCGCGAGCACGCGACGTACGCGCGCCGGCGGCGCGGGTCGACGGCGACGCCCTCCGGGTCGAGCCCGACCGGGATCTCCGCGAGCGTCACGGAGGGGGCGTCCACGGCTGCGTCGACCCTGCAGGCCGCGCCGACCGGAAACTCGCTCACAGAGCCATCAGATAGGCGCAGGGGCGGTGGTCGCCGGGCAGCGGTGAAGGCGCGACCTTGACCACGCGCAGCGTGGCGCCGTCCTGCTCGACCGAGCTGCCGACCTGCGGCACGTCGCCTTCGCGCTCCCGCAGCTCGTAGCCCGACGGCTTCCAGACGAAGAGGAGATGGCCGCCGTCCATTGCAGTGCGAGCTTACTCGGAGCCGGCGTAGACGGGCAGCACCAGCCGCATCGTCGTGCCGCCGTCGTCGTGCTCGACCGTGAGGGCCGCGCCGAGCGTGCGGGCGCGCTCCTCCAGCACCTCGATCGAACGGCGCCGCCGTTCTCCCGGCGCGTCGTCGCAGATCTCGACCGCGAGTGCCTCGGCGGACGGCGAGATGCGCACCGAGAAGGTGTGCGGCGGCCCGCGCCGGATCGCTCCCTCGAGCGCCTCGCGCACGATCTGGTAGAGCGCGGCCTGCGTGCGCTCGCCGAGCGACTCGGCCGCCGCGACGTCGAGCGCCACCCGGATCCCGTGCTCGAGCCCCTTGTCCTCGGTGAGCGCGGCGACCGCGCTCGAGAAGCCGTGGTCGCGCAGCACGACCGGCTCCAGGTTGAAGGAGAGGTCGCGCAGCTCGCCGATCGTCGTGCGCGTGCGCCCGAGCGCCTTCTCGAGGATCTCCGCCGCCCGCCCCGGCTCGCCGCGGCGGCTGAAGTCGAGCGCCGCGTCGAGCAGCAGCGCGACGCCGGCGAGCGACTGGACGGGCCCGTCGTGCAGGAACAGCGCGATGCGGCGCCGCTCGTCCTGCTCCGCCGCGAGGACCTGCTCGGTCAGCTCGCGGTGGTCGGCGCCCTCGGCGTTCAATCGATGATCGACTCGCGCAGCGCGATCGCCACTGCGTGCGTGCGCGTGTCGGCCTCGAGCTTGGCGAGGATGTGGCGCACGTGGCTCTTCACCGTCTCCTGGCTGATGAAGAGCTTGCTCGCGACGTCGGCGTTCGACATCCCGTCGGCGAGCAGCTGCAGGATCTCCCGCTCGCGCGTCGTCAGCATGTCGTCCTTGTCGCGGCCCGTCAGGAACGCGGGCATCAGCGCCGGGTCGACGTAGCCCTCGCCCGAGGCGACCTTCTCGATCGCGCGCAGCAGCGTCGCGTGCGGCGCCTCCTTGAGGATGTACCCCTTCGCGCCCGACTCGAGGCCGCGGCTGAGCAGGCTCCGCTCGCTGTACGCGGTGAAGATGAGCACGGCGCTGTCCGGCACCTTGTCCGTCAGGAGCTTCGTCGCCTCGAGCCCGTCCATGCCGGGCATGCGCACGTCCATGATCACGACGTTCGGGCGGCGGCGCTCCGCGAGCGCGACGGCGCTCTCCCCGTCGCCGGCCTCGCCGATCACACGGATGTGCGGCGCGCGCGAGAGCGACAGCCGCAGACCCTCGCGGACGACCTCGTGGTCGTCGACGATGAGGCAGGTGATCTCGTGCGTGGATTCGCCGTCTGTGCTCAACCCGGTCTGCGGATCGTATCGTTGGCACCTGATGGCGGACTGGGTCACGATCTCCGCGCTCGCCACGGCGGGGGGCACGCTCGCCCTCGCGGTGACGACGTACGCCTCGGTCCGGTCGGCGAACCGGGCCGCCCGCGTGGCGGAGATGTCGCTCCTGGCAGGGCTCCGGCCGCTGCTCGTGGAGTCGAACGAGTCGGCCGAGATCCTCCGCGTCAACTTCTTCGACGTCCACGGCGTCGCCGTGCCGGGCGGCCGGGCCGCCGTCGAGCTGATCGACGGCAACGTCTACATCGTCGTCTCGCTCCGGAACGTCGGCAGCGGCATCGCCGTCATGCACGGCGGCCGCATCTGCCCGGAGCGGCAGCGGGCGGACGTGGAGGCGCCGCCGCTCGACTCGTTCCGCCGGCTCTCGCGCGACATCTACGTCCCGCCGGGCGCGGTCGGGTACTGGCAGATCGCGTTCCGCGACGACACCGAGGCGAAGCGGGCGTCGCTCGCCGCGATCGGGGCCGGCACGCTGACGGCGGACGTCCTCTACGGCGACTTCGAGGGCGGGCAGCGCGCGATCTCGCGATATCTGCTCGCGCGGGAGGAGGACGGCGCCTGGCACACGACGACGATCCGCCACTGGCAGGTCGACCGCGCCGATCCTCGATGAGTCGTTCCACGATCCCGCGCGTCCGGTTGCGCGATCTGGCACGTCTGGGCCGCTGCGGCCCGGTTGCGGCCGGCGGAGCCGGCCTCCACCGCGCCTGCGCTTCGCCGCGTCGCGCCTCCACCGAGGCCGCCGGCCTCGCCGGAGTCTCGCCGCGGCGCCCCAGACGCACCGGCTCGCGCCCCGAAGCGTGCGCTCTCGTGGAGCGACTCATCTAGACAGCCAGGCTGAGCTGCTCCGCGGGCGGCGGCGGGGCGAGCCGCACGCGGCGGCGGTCGCGGATCCCGTGCTCCCGCGCGAGCTCGCGGACGGCGGCGCGAACCTCCGCCGCGTCCGCGTAGGCGCGCCGCCCGTACAGGCGCTCGTACTCGGGCAGGAGCTCGGGCCAGTCGCGCTCGAGCGCCGCCAGGAAGTGCTCCTTCGTGCCCGGCTTCAGGTAGAGCAGGTTCGCCCAGATCCCGCACGCGCCGGCCTCGCGGGCGGCCCGCACGACCTCGGCGAGCAGCCCGGGCCGGTCGCTGAGGCCGGGGAGGATCGGCGCCATCCCGACCCCGACCCGGATGCCCGCTCCGACGAGCTCGCGCAGCGCGCGCAGCCGCTGGCGCGGCGGCGCCGTCCCCGGCTCGGTGCGCCGCCAGATCTCCTCGTCGAGCGTCGGGATCGAGAAGGTGACGCCGACCTCCGCGCGCCGGGCCGCCTCCGCGAGGACGTCGAGGTCGCGGACGATCATCGGGCCGCGGGTGATGATCGAGAACGGCGACGCCGCCTCGCCCAGCACCCGGATGCACGCCCGGGTCAGCCGGTAACGGCCCTCGGCCGGCTGGTACGGGTCGGTGGCGGCGCCGATCGCGACCTGCTCCCGCTCCCACGACGGCCGGGCGAGCTCCCGCCGCAGCACGTCGGCGACGTTCACCTTGACGCGGATCGAGCGGCCGTAGCGGTCGTCCGAGGGCCGGTCGGCGCGGCGCTCGAAGGCGCGCACGTAGCAGAACGTGCAGCGGTGGACGCAGCCCATGTACGGGTTCAGCGACCAGGAGAAGCCCATCCCCTGCACGCGGTTGAGCGCGCTGCGGCACGGCTCTTCGCGATACTCGACGCGCATGGGAGCGACGAAGCTTACCGAACACGTGTTCGCCGTGGCGCCGGGGATCCTCCGGCTGACGCTGCCGCTGCCGAGCGGGCCGCGCCACGTCCACTGCTACTTCCTCCGCGGCGACGACGGCTGGACGCTCGTCGACACGGGGCTCGGGCTGGACGCTCCCTGGCAGGAGATCTTCGCCGAGGTGGACGGGCCGGTGGTGCGGATCTTCGTCACCCACATGCACCCCGACCACGTCGGCGGCGCCGAGGCGGCCGCGGCGGCGACCGGCGCGCCGGTGCTGCAGGGCGCGCTCGACTACGAGCAGTGCGAGCGGGTCTGGGGCTCGCAGGACTGGCCGGAGCGGATCGCCGAGTGGTTCACGCGCCACGGGGCGGCGCCGGCGGTCGCCGAGGAGCTGATCGAGTCCGGGCACGTGTTCGCCGACTTCGTCCGCTTCGCGTGGAACCCGACCGTCGTGGCGCCGGGAGACACGGTCGACGGCTGGGAGGTGCTCTGGGTGCCGGGCCACGCGGACGGGCACCTCGCGCTGCACCGGGACGGGACGCTGATCGCGGGCGACAGCCTGCTCGCGCCGATCACCCCGGCGATCGGCCTCTACCCGGAGAGCCGCCCCGACCCGCTCGGCGACTTCTACGAGACGCTGGCGCGGCTCGAGGCGCTCGCGCCGCGCGTCTCCTTCGGCGGGCACGGCGACCCGATCCCCGATCCCCCCGCCCGGGCGCGCGCGATCCGCGTCCACCACGACGAGCGGCTCGACCGCACCGCCGCCGCGCTCGGGCGGGAGCCGCGGACCGGGTTCGAGGTCTCGTACGAGCTGTTCGGGCGCGAGCTGCCGCCGATCCAGCGGCGCTTCGCGATCGCCGAGACGCTCTCGCACCTGGAGCGGCTCGTCGTCCTCGGTCGTGCCCGGCGCCACGAGGGCGACCGGACGGTTGCCTATACTGCGCCCCTCTAGGTGGACGAGCTCCCCTCCAGTACCGACGCCCGGAAGGACCGGGCGTGAGACTCTTCCTCGAGCTGGTCGGCGTCGGCGTTCTGATCCTGCTGAACGCGTTCTTCGTCGCAGCCGAGTACGGCCTCGTGACGGCGCGTCGCACGCGCCTCGTCGAGCTGCGCAACCAGGGCAACCGGCGGGCGCGGGCGGTGCTGCGGATCACCGGCAACCCGCCGCAGTTCATCGCGGCGATGCAGCTCGGCGTCACGCTCACCTCGCTGGGCATCGGCGCCCTCGGCGAGCACGCGCTCGCGACGGCGTTCGACGCGTGGATGGCGACGATCCTCGCGATCGTCCTCGCCTACGTGATCCTCACCTTCTTCCACGTCGTGCTCGGCGAGCTCGTGCCGAAGGGGGTCGCGCTCGGGCACTCGGAGGGGACGGCGCTCTGGGTCTCGGCGCCGGTGCGGGCGTTCTTCGCCGTGTTCGCGCCGGCCGTCTGGCTGCTGCGCAAGGCGACGGAGCTCGTGCTCGCGCTGCTCGGCCTCGAGGCGCCCGGTGCCGAGCGGGAGCCGCTCTCCGAGGCGGAGCTGCGGATGCTGCTGTCGCGCTCGAGCGAGGAGGGCGAGATCGAGCAGGAGGAGCAGCAGATGATCGACAAGGTCTTCGTCTTCGGCGACAAGGACGCCGCGGACGTGATGGTGCCGCGCCCCGAGGTGGTGGCGGTCTCGATCGCGCTGCCGCCCGAGCAGGCGCTCGCCTCCGTGCTCGACTCGCCGTACACCCGCTACCCGGTCTACCGGGAGACGCTCGACGACATCGTCGGCGTCCTGCACGTCCGCGACCTCTTCACCGCGATGCACGAGCGCGGGCTCGCGAGCGTGAAGTTGGAGGAGCTGCTGCGCCCCGCCTACGTCGTCCCGGAGACGAAGGAGCTCGCGCCGCTGCTGCAGGAGTTCCGGCGGACGAACAACCACTTCGCCGTCGTCGTCGACGAGTACGGCGACATGGCCGGCATCTGCACGCTCGAGGACCTGCTCGAGGAGATCGTCGGCGAGATCGAGGACGAGTTCGACATCGCCGAGGTGCAGATCGAGCAGGTCGACGACGACACGTATCGGCTCGACGGGATGTTCCCGATCGGCGTCTTCAACGAGCAGTTCGGCACCGACCTCCCGGACGAGGACTTCCACACGGTCGGCGGCTTCGTCTTCGGACAGCTCGGCCGCGCGCCGGAGATCGGCGACGACGTCTCCTGGAACGGGCTCCAGTTCGACGTGCTCGAGGTCGAGGGGTCGCGGATCGAGCGGATGGCGGTCACCTTCCACGAGCGGCCGGTGCGCCGCGACCTCGACGACGACCTGACCGCCGCCGACGACGAGGAATAGCGAACGGGCGCTGCGCGCCCGCCCGCTGCGACGGAACTACGCACGCCGGAGAGCGCGCGGTCTCCGGCGTGCTTCGTGCGGAACGGCTTCGTCAGGAGCTCGCTCTCTCGTGGGCAGCGGCGTACGAAACGGCGAAGAGCGGAAACCGGGCGGCGCGTCGCGGCGTACCGCTCCGTATGACACCCAGAAGCCTCCTACTTACCGCCGCCGCCGCGCTCGTGCTCGCCGCGCCCGCGGCCGCGGCCCGCACGCACGCCTCCGCAGGGCTCGTCGGCGAGGTCGGCCCCGGCTACACGATCGAGGTCAACCTCAAGGGCAAGGACGTGAAGACCCTCAAGGCCGGCACGTACAGGATCCTGATCGAGGACAAGGCCGCGATCCACAACTTCCACCTCTTCGGGCCGGGCCTGAACAAGAAGACCACCGTCGCCTTCCAGGGGAAGCAGACGTGGACGATCACGCTGCGGAAGGGCACCTACCACTACCAGTGCGACCCGCACGCCTCCTTCGGCATGAAGGGGTCGTTCCGGGTCACGAGCTGACGGCGAGGGACGCGATCTCGCCGTCCTGGATCGTCCAGGCGGCGAGGTCGTCGTCCCTGACGCAGTAGATGAGGTAGGGCTTGCCCTCCCAGAGGCCGATGTTCTCGACGTCGGTGCGCGAGGGCCGCGGCGGCGCCGAGAGGTGCGAGTGGAAGACGGCGAGCTCGTAGCCCTCGTCCTCGAGGAACCACAGCTCCGGGTCGAGCTCGAGCTCGAAGCGGTACGGCGACGCGGCCGCGTTGCGCCCGCGCTCGTAGCGCTCGGCGACCCCGTCGCGCAGCACGACGAGCCCGCAGCACTCGTTCGGATCCTCCTCCTGCGCGTGCGCGACGAGCTGCTCGCGCAGGGCCGGCGGGATCACCACCACAGCGTGCGTTCCATCGACTCCGTGACGTCGTCGGCGTCCCAGAAGTCGGCGGAGAGGTACTTCCAGCCCGCGTCGGCGAGCACGCAGACGACGACGCCTTCCTCGAGCTCGGCCGCGAGCTTGCGCGCGACGTGGACGACTGCGCCGGCGGAGACGCCGCCGAAGATGCCCTCGCGGTCGAGCAGCGCGCGCACGGCGGCGACCGACTCCTCGTTCGAGACGAGCACCTTCCGGTCGAGCTTCGAGACGTCGAGGATCGGCGGCACGTAGCCCTCGTCGAGCGAGCGCAGGCCCATCACGGGGTCGCCCGGCAGCGGCTCGGCGGCCGCGACGACGACGTCCGGGAACGACTCGCGCAGCCGCTCGCCCGTTCCCATCAGCGTCCCGCCGGTGCCGAGCCCGGCGACGAGCACGTCGACGCGGTCGAGCGCCGCCGCGATCTCCGCGCCCGTGCCCTCGTAGTGGGCGCGCGGGTTCGCGTCGTTCGCGTACTGGAACGGCATGTAGAAGCGAGGGTCCGCCTCCGCCAGCTGCAGCGCGAGCCGGACCGCGCCGTTCGAGCCCTGGTCGGCGGGGGAGTCGACGATCTCCGCGCCGTACAGCTTCAGCACGCGCCGCCGCTCCTCCGTCGCGTTGGCCGGCATCACGCACGTGAGCGGGTAGCCCTTCAGCTTCGCGATCAGCGCGAGCGAGATGCCCGTGTTGCCGGACGTCGGCTCGAGCAGCGCGCGGCCCGGCTGCAGCTCGCCCGACGCCTCGGCCGCCTCGATCATCGCCTTCGCGACGCGGTCCTTGATCGAGCCGGTCGGGTTCTGGCCCTCGAGCTTCGCGTAGACGCGGACGCCCTCCTTCGGCGTCAGCCGGCGCAGCTCGACCAGCGGCGTGTTGCCGACCAGCTCGAGCAGCGACGACGCGACGGTGAGGCTAGTGGTCACGGTCGAACGTTCCACCGGCCATCGCCGGCAGCAGGATCACGGTCGCGCCCTGCCGGACCGGCGTCTCGATCCCGTCGAGCGTCCGCGCGTCCTCGCCGTCGACGTAGACGTTCACGAACGGCGCGATGTCGTCGTCCTCCACGAGCTGCTCGCGCAGGCCGGGGAACCGCGACATCAGGTCGTCGAGCAGCTCGCGGACCGTCTCGCCGGACGCGGGCACCTGGCGCTCGCCGCCGACCTCGGGCCGGAGCGTCGGGGGAATGCGGACTGTCGTCGTCATGCGTGTGCAGGCCTCACAGTGTCGATTTGACTCCGGTGCAGAACTCGACGTAGTCGACGTACTCGGTGATCGTCGGGTGCTCTCCGCAAACCGGGCAGGCCGGGTCGCGGCGGAGCCTGACCTCGCTGAACTCCGTCTCGAGCGCGTCGAACAGGAGCAGCCGGCCGACGAGCGGCTCGCCGATCCCGAGCAGCAGCTTGATCGTCTCGTTCGTCTGCAGCGAGCCGACGATGCCCGGCAGCACGCCGAGCACGCCGCCCTCCGCGCAGCTCGGCGCGAGCTCCGGCGGCGGCGGCTGCGGGAAGAGGCAGCGGTAGCACGGCCCCCCCTGGTCTTCGGGCCGGGTGCCGTCGGCTTTGCCGACGGCACTTCCAGCCGCGCGCGGCTTGAAGACGGTCACCTGGCCCTCGAAGCGGTAGATCGAGCCGTGGACGACGGGGATGTCGTGCCAAACCGACGCGTCGTTGACGAGGTAGCGGGTGGGGAAGTTGTCCGCGCCGTCGAGGATCACGTCCCACCCGTCCGCCAGGATCCGGTCGACGTTCTCCGACGTCAGCCGCTCCTTGTACGTGACGACGTTCACGTCGGGGTTGAGCGCCTCGATCGTGCGCTTCGCCGAGTCGGCCTTCCACTCTCCGAGCGCCTCGGTCGAATGGGCGATCTGACGCTGCAGGTTCGAGGCGTCGACCCGGTCGTCGTCGACGATGCCGAGCGTGCCGACCCCGGCGGCGGCGAGGTAGAGGGAGGCGGGGGAGCCGAGGCCGCCGGCGCCGATCAGCAGGACGCGGGACTGCAGCAGCTTCAGCTGCCCCTCGATTCCGACCTCGGGGATCAGCAGGTGCCGGCTGTAGCGCGAGCGCTGCTCCGGCCCGAGCGTCTGCGGCAGCTGGGTGGGGAAGCCGCTGCGCTTCCAGTCGGTGAAGCCGCCGGCGAGCGAGGCGACGCTCTCGTAGCCGAGCTCCTCGAGCGTCTTCGCCGCGAACGCGGAGCGGCTGCCGCCGGCGCAGTAGACGACGACCGGCTGCGTCCGGTCCGGCGCGACTCCCTCGATACGCGACTCGAGGTAGCCGCGCGGGACGTGCACGGCGCCGGGGATGTGCCCCTCGTCCCACTCGTCCTGCTCGCGCACGTCGACGAACACGTGGTCGCGCAGCCCGCTCGCGCGCGGCGCGTCGACCTCCGTGATCTCGGCTTTCACCTGCTGCAGCAGGTCGCGGTAGCTCGGCATGACTTTCAGGAATATAGCGACGTGGAACAGGGCTACGCTGGGCGGTGATGGGCGACCGGGGCCGCGTTCTCTCGATCGTCGCCGCGGCCGCCGCGCTCGTCGTCGCGGCCGTCGTCGGCGTGACGCTCTGGCAGACGCACGGGGAGACGACGACCGCCGCCGCCGCGACCTCGAAGCCGCGGCCGGGGATCCCGCCGCTCCTCTTCGACTTCGGCCTCCGGGACGACGCCGAGGCCCGCGACCTCTCCCGGGGCGCGCAGCTGCTGAAGCAGGGCAAGCGCGCACGGGCGGAGGCCCTCTTCGCCCGCTACCACGACGTGCAGGCGCAGATCGGCGCCGCCTTCGCCGTGTGGCCGAAGGGCAGCCTCGACACCGTCAAGTCGATCGTCGCCGCCCATCCGGCCGACCCGGTCGCGCAGCTCCACTACGCGCTCGCGCTCTACTGGTCGGGCCGGAACGCGGACGCGGTCAAGGAGTTCCGGCTCGTCGACAGCCGCTTTCCCGACACGCCGTCGGCGGTCGACGCGGAGGACATCCTCTACGGCGCGAACACGATCCCGGGGCTGCCCTACATCATCGTTCCCGTGCCGCTGCCGAGCGCCCCGACGCTCGCCGGGCAGGTGGCGGTCGCCGAGCGCGCCGCCGCGAAGCCGAGCGCCCGGGCGAAGCTCGCCTACGGCGTCATGCTCTGGAAGCTCGACCGCCGCGTCTCTGCGCGGCGGGAGCTCGACGCCGCCGCGAGGCTCGCGCCGCAGGACCCCGCGACGCTGACCGCGGCCGCCGTCGCGCACTTCACGAAGCGTCGGCCCGTGGACGCGTTCTCCCGGCTCGGGCCGCTGACCGGCCGCTTCCCGAAGGCCTCCGTCGTCCGTCTCCACCTCGGCCTGCTGCTGCTCTGGACGAAGCAGGTTCGCAAGGCCGAGACCCAGCTGAAGCTGGCCGTCTCGGACGAGCCCGGATCCGTCTACGCCGCCGAGGCGAAGAAGCTGCTCTCGGCGCTGGTGACGAATGGGACCAAGTAAAGAAAATATGAGCCGATCGGCCCATAGCGTGACGTAATCCCCACAGGCATAGTGCGGCATCGCTACGGAGGGGGAGCCAGGAATGGCAGGGAATCCAGGGGTTGAAGGGCTCGAGTCGGACGAGGCGCGGAACCTGCTGGAGGCGGCCCAGGCCTCCGGCTCGGTGAGCCAGGAAGAGCTGGCGCTCGCGCTCGACGAGCTCGATCTCGACTCGGGCCAGGTCGACGACTTCTACCGCACGCTGGAGGAGCTCCACGTCGAGGTCGTGCCGGCCGTGGAGGCGGTCGTCGAGGAGCGCGAGGCGGTGGTCGAGGAGGCGGCGCGCGAGATCTCCACCGACTCGCTGCAGCTCTTCCTCAAGGACATCGGCAAGGTCGACCTGCTCACGGCGGCGCAGGAGGTCGAGCTCGCGAAGCGGATCGAGCGCGGCGACCACCGCGCGAAGCAGGAGATGGTCGAGGCGAACCTCCGCCTCGTCGTCTCGATCGCGAAGCGCTACCGCAACCAGGGGCTGCCGTTCCTCGACCTGATCCAGGAGGGGACGATCGGGCTCGTGCGCGCGGCGGAGAAGTTCGACTGGCGCAAGGGCTACAAGTTCTCGACGTACGCGACGTGGTGGATCCGCCAGGCGGTCGCGCGCGCGCTCGCCGACAAGGCGCGGACGATCCGCATGCCGGTGCACGTCGTCGAGAAGCTGAACAAGATCGTGCGCACCGAGCGGAAGCTCCGCGCGGAGCTGTGCCGCGAGCCGTCGCCGCTCGAGATCGCGCTCGACCTCGACCTGCCGGTCGAGGAGGTCGAGCAGATCATGCGCAGCGCCCAGACGCCCGTCTCGCTCGAGAAGCCGGTCGGCGACGAGGAGGAGTCGGAGTTC
>DASSSR010000037.1:0-28400 GCA_035708345.1 Gaiellaceae bacterium | reverse complement strand
AACGAGCTGAAGTCGAACTTCATCGCGCTCGCCGCCCACGAGCTGCGGACGCCGATGACGACGATCCACGGCTTCGTCACGACGCTCCACCACCTCGGCGAGCGGCTCGACGACGAGCAGCAGGACCGGCTCCGCGAGGCGCTGATCCAGCAGACGCAGCGGATGGCGGGGCTGATCGAGCAGCTGCTCGACCTCTCCCGCCTCGACGCGGACGCCGTCCCGATCGCGCCGCGGCCGCTCGCGGTGCGGGCCGAGGTGCAGCAGATCGTCGTCGCCGCGGCGCCCGACCCGGACGCGGTCGAGCTGCACGTCCCCGACAGCCTCGTCGCCGTCCTCGACCAGAGCGCGCTCGAGCGCATCGTCGGCAACCTCGTCACGAACGCCTTCCGCTACGGGGAGCCGCCGGTGCGCGTCACGGCCGAACAGACCGACCGCCATTTCCGGCTCACCGTCGAGGACTCCGGCACCGGCGTCCCGGCCGAATTCGTCCCCGACCTCTTCGAACGCTTCTCGCGCAGCGACGGGGCGCGGGCCGTCGCCTCGGGCACCGGGCTCGGGCTCGCGATCGCCCGCTCGTACGCGCGCGCGCACGGCGGCGACCTCGTCTACGAGGACGCCCAGCCGACCGGGGCCTCCTTCCGCCTGATCCTGCCCGCGAACGGGGCGCTCTCGTGACCGAGATCGACGTCACCCAGCTCGCGCTGCTCGGCGAGGCGGCGGAGTGCCTGGACGGCGTCGCCGTGTTCGTC
The DNA here is from genome assembly GCA_035708345.1 of Gaiellaceae bacterium. Taxonomy (GTDB): domain Bacteria; phylum Actinomycetota; class Thermoleophilia; order Gaiellales; family Gaiellaceae; genus Palsa-739. The sequence continues at coordinate 27,651 of DASSSR010000037.1, read as the reverse complement.
TGGGACGACGACCGGACGTACGTCGCCGTCAACGCGGCCGCCTGCGAGCTCGTCGGCCTCGAGCGCGAGGAGCTGCTGCGCCTGCGCGTGGGCGGGCGGACGCCGGACCGGGCGTCGCCCCTCTTCGAGGAGATGGTCCGCCACCACGGCCCGCACGCGGGCACGCACCGCTTCGACGGCGGCGAGATCCGCTTCCTGACGACGCAGACGAAGATCGCCGGGCTTCCATACTGGGTGAGCATGTGCTGGAGGGAGCCGTGAGCGAGCGCTGGGAGGAGGGGTTCGACACGTGGTCGCCCCGCGACCTGCCGCCGCCGGCGCCGGGCGAGGAGAGCGTCGACGTCGACCGCGAGGAGCTGATGCGGCTCGCCCGCGAGCTCGCGGCGCAGCGGCGGGCCGAGCAGGAGCAGTCGCGGGACGAGCTCGAGCGGCTGAAGGAGTCGCTGCGCGAGCGGGCGGCCGCCGTCGCCGAGCGGGAGCGCGAGCTCGCGGAGCTGCAGCAGCGGCTCGAGTCGGGCAAGCGCCGCAGGCAGCAGCCGCCCCCGCCCAGCCGTGACACGGAGGCGCTCGCGGCGCGCGAGCGGGCCGCGCTGGAGCGGCTGCAGGCGGTCGAGGCGCGGGAGCGCGAGCTCGAGGCGCGCGCGGCCGAGCTCGAGCGGGAGTCGGCGCAGCTCGGCGCGCGCGAGGCGGCCCTCGCGGCGGAGCTCGCGGCGGCGCGGGAGGAGCTCAGCCGCTCGGAGTCCGACCGGCAGCTCGCGGCCGCCGAGCGGGAGCGGCTGGAGGAGCGCCTGGAGGAGGCGCGGCGGGCGGAGAAGGAGCTCGCGGCGCTGCGGCTCGGGCTCGAGCAGGAGCGGCAGGCGGTCGCGGCGCGCGAGCGCGAGGTCGCCGCCCGCGCCGCGTCGGTCTCGGAGGACACGCAGCCCGACCCGTACGAGGAGCGGGAGGAGGAGCTGCGCCGGCTCGAGTCGCGGCTCGAGGCCCGCGAGCGGGAGCTCGCGCTGCAGCGGCAGGGGCTCGACGCGCAACGCAACGAGCTGTACGAGCGCGAGCGGACGCTGCGCCGCCGCGAGGTCGTCGAGGTGCGGCAGGCGTTCGGGCCGCCGCTCGCGCCGCCGCGGTTCGGCGAGGGCCTCGCCGCGTTCGTGCGCTCGCGCAGCGGCAGGTAGCGCCGCTACGATCGAAGCCGAGGCCCGCCTGCCGCGGGCCCTTTTCCATGTCCGAGTACGTCAACCCCGTCGACCCGCCGGACCTCGGCCTGCTGCCGACGTTCCGCAGGCTGCTCCGGCTCTGGCGCGCGGAGTGGCGGCTCGGCGTGCTCGGGCTCTCGCTCGCCACCTGCTACACGCTGATCTCGATCGTGATCCCGGTGCTGACGCAGCGCGCGATCGACGACGCGATCGTCGCGGACCGGCACCCGCTGTGGCCGTACATCGCGCTGATCGTCGCGCTCGCCGGCATTCGCTACGGCGCGAACTTCACGCGCCGCTACACGACGGCGCGGATCGGGATCCGCATCGAGGCGCGGATGCGCGAGCTGCTCTACGAGGCGTACCTGCGCTATCCGCGCGCGTTCTACGACCGCCACGCGACCGGCCAGGTGCTCTCGCGCGCGACGAACGACCTCTACCCGATCCGCTACTTCATCGGCTGGGGCCTCGTCCAGGGGATGCAGAGCGTGATGATGATCGTCGCCGCGTCGATCGTGCTGGTCGTCGTCGACGCGCGGCTCGCGCTCTACACGGCGGTGGCGATGCCGCCGATCACGGTGCTCGCGCTGCGGTTCGCCCGCCGCGTCTCGCCGATCTCGCGCGAGGTGCAGGCGCGCAAGGGCGACGTCACCGAGGCCGCCGACGAGGCGGTCGTCGGGATCGAGATGGTGCAGGCGTTCGGGCGCGAGGACGACGTCCGCGGCCGCTTCGGCACGAAGGCCGAGGCCGTGCGCGACACCGTGCTGAAGCAGGCCGGCGTCGAGGCGCGGCACCTGCCGGGGCTCTACTACCTGCCGTCGCTCTCGATCGCCGCCGTCGTCTTCTTCGGCGGCCGCGCCGTCATCCACGGCCAGCTCTCGATCGGCGAGTTCGTCCTCTTCGAGACGCTCCTGCTCCAGCTCGTCTGGCCGCTGGAGGCGCTCGGCTGGATCACGAACCTCGCGCAGCGGGCGCTCGCCTCGGCGGGCCGGTCGTTCGCCTGGCTGGAGGGGATCGAGCCCCTGCCCGAGCCGAGGGCGCCGCAGCCGCTGCCGCCCCGGGTCGCCGCAGGCGACCCGATTCTGCCGGGCGGTGGCGGCTCGGCCGCCGGCGCTTCCAGCTTCCAACCGCTCGGCGTCTCCTTCCGCGGCGTCCACTTCGCCTACGGCGGCGAGGGCGACGTGCTCCGCGGCCTCGACCTCGAGATCGAGCCGGGCGAGATCGTCGCCGTCTGCGGGCCGACCGGGGCCGGCAAGACGTCGCTGCTCAACCTGCTGCCGCGCTTCTACGACCCGACCGGCGGCCGCGTCCTCGTCGGCGGGGTCGACACGCGCGACGTCGCCGTCGCCGAGCTGCGCCGCGACGTCGCGCTCGTCACCCAGCGGCCCGTGCTCTTCTCCGTGCCGCTGCGCGAGAACCTGACCGCCGGCCGCGAGGACGCGGACTGGGAGGACGTGCTCGCCGCGTGCGAGGCGGCGGGCGTCGACGCGTTCGCGGACGACCTCCCGGACGGCTTCGACACGCTGATCGGGGAGCGCGGCGTCAACCTCTCCGGCGGCCAGCGCCAGCGCGTCGCGCTCGCGCGGGCGCTCGTCACCGACGCGCGGATCATGGTGCTCGACGACCCGCTCTCCGCCGTCGACACGCTCACCGAGCGGCGGCTCGTCGGCCGGCTCCGCCCCGCGCTGCGAGGCCGGACGGTGCTGGTCGCCACGCAGCGGCTCTCGACGATCGAGCTCGCCGATCGCGCCGTCGTCCTCCTCGACGGCCGGATCGCCGAGTCCGGGCCGCCCGCGGAGCTGATCCGGGCCGGCGGGCCGTTCGCCGAGCTCTTCGGCGACGAGGTGGTGGCGGCGTGAGGCGCCTCTGGCGGTACCTCGAGGGACGGAAGCTCGCCGCGGTCCTGCTCGTGCTCGTCGGCGTCGGCAACGCGGTCGCGCAGACCGGCGGCTGGCTGCTCGTCCGCGACGCGATCGACAAGGGCATCCGGGCCGGCAACGAGCGCCACCTGACGGTGATCGTGGCGATCTACCTCTGCGTCGCCGCGGCGGGCTGGCTCCTGCAGGCGGTCCTGATCCGCGGGCTCGCCGGCCTCGGGCAGCGAATGGTGCTCGGCCTGCGGCGGGAGCTCTTCGACCACCTGACCGGCCTGTCGCTCCGCTACTTCTCGCAGCAGAAGGCGGGCTGGATCATCGCGCGGCTGACGAGCGACGTGGACGCCGTCTCCGACGTGCTCTCGCAGGGCCTGGCGACGATCGTCGCGAGCTCGATCATGCTGCCGGCGGCGGTGACGGCGCTCCTGATCGCCGACTGGCGGCTCGGGCTCGTCGTCTTCGGCATCCTGCCGCCGACGCTCGTGCTGACGCGCTGGTTCCAGCGAACGTCGCACGTCGCGCTCGTGGAGGCGCGCAACCGGATCGCCGCCGTGACGGCGCAGATCGCCGAGTCGGTGGCCGGGATGGCGGTCGTCCAGGCGTTCAACCGCGAGCGCCGCTTCCAGCGCGAGTTCGACGAGCTGAACCAGGCGAACCTGCGCCAGAACGTCTACGCGCAGAAGATCGTCGCCATCTTCTTCCCCTCGATCGAGTTCCTCGGCGTGATCACGACCGGTGCCGTCCTCTACACGGCCGCGTTCCTGCTGCACCGCGACGCGCTGACGATCGGGACGCTGATCACGTCGCTCTACCTGCTGCAGCTCGTCTTCCAGCCGCTGCAGGACCTCTCCGACGTGTACGGGCAGCTCCAGTCCGCGTCGGCGGCGATGGTGAAGATCGCCGGCATCCTCGACGAGGAGCCGGACATCCGCGACCGCCCGCGCGCGCGGGCGCTCCCGCGCCTGGACGGCGACCTCGCGATCGACCGCGTCGTCTTCTCGTACGGCAAGGAGCCGGTGCTGCACGGCGTCGACATCCACGTCCCCGTGGGCGGCTGCCTCGCGCTCGTCGGCGAGTCGGGCGGCGGCAAGTCGACGCTCGCGAAGCTCGTCGGGCGCTTCTACGACCCGGACTCGGGCGAGGTGCGCGTCGACGGCGTCGACCTGCGCGACGTGGAGCTGCGCTCGTACCGGCGGCAGCTCGGGGTCGTGCTCCAGGACCCGTTCCTCTTCAGCGGCACGATCGCGTCGAACATCCGCTTCGCGAAGCCGGACGCGACCGACGAGGAGGTCGTGCGCGCCGCCCGCGCGGTCGGCGTCGACCGGATCGCGGCGCGGCTGACCGGCGGGCTCGAGCACGTCGTGCGCGAGGGCGGGTCGGGGCTGTCGGCGGGCGAGCGGCAGCTGATCTCGATCGCGCGCGCCCTGCTCGCCGACCCGCGCATCCTCATCCTCGACGAGGCGACCTCGAACATCGACCGGCCGACCGAGGTGCTGATCGAGCGCGCGCTCGACCGGCTCCTGCACGGGCGGACGTCGATCATCATCGCCCACCGCCTCTCGACCGTCCGCCGCGCCGACCAGATCCTCGTCGTCGAGCACGGGCGAATCGTCCAGAGCGGCTCCTACGACGAGCTGCTGCGCCAGGACGGCACCTTCCGCCGCCTCGCGCACGACCTCGAGGCGGCGGCCTAGACCCGGGCGCTGCGGGCGAGGCCCCGGCGCAGCCGGCGCAGCGACGCCATCTTCTCCTCCAGCTCGGCGGCGAGGGCGTCGAGCTTCTCCCGGCGGGCGTGGACGAGCTCGAGGCGGCGCTGCCGCAGCTCGAGCGCCCGCTCGACGATCGCCAGCCGCTCCTCGTCGGTCGGGTCGCCGTGCCACTGGTTGCGGAGCGCGGCGCGCTCCTCCTCCGCCTCGCCGAGCTCGATCAGCTCCTCGAGCGAGAGGCCGAGCAGGTCGCGCAGCCGCACGAGCTCCTGCAGCCGCTCGACGTCGGCCTCGGTGTAGATCCGGTGCGTGCCCTTCTCGCGCGCGCCGGCGCCGAGCAGGCCGAGCTCCTCGTAGTAGCGGATCGTCCGCGGCGTCACGCCCACCCGCTCCGCGATCTCGCCGATCCTCATTGCCGCTCCGGGCGCCGCCAGAGCCGGCAGCGCCGCCCCCTGCTGAGCCCCGTCGAGCCGGCGCGCATGCTCAGGCCGCCTCCTCCGCGGCGACGAGCTCGGCGGTCGTGATCTCCGTGTGGTGGTACTTGCCGCCGCGCAGCAGCGACGCGACGGCGGCGACCGCGCAGGCGACGATCGCGAAGGCGAACGCGTAGACGAGCGCCGTGTGGAACGGCGGCGTGATCAGGTGCGGGAAGAACTGCCGCCCGGTCAGGACCGCGCTCTGCCCGGCCGGCAGCGAGTGCAGGACGTGCGGGCCGAGCAGCGTCGCCATCGGGTTGTAGCCGAGGAACGACGCGAAGAGCGTGGCGACGGGCGGCAGGTGCGAGACGCGCGACGCGTCGGCGGCCGGCACGCCGTGCGCGACGAGCCCCGTCTGCAGCGCATGCGGCAGCGACGCGGCGAGCCCGACGATCATCAGCGTGAAGAAGACGCCGATCGAGAGCACGCTCGCCGTGTTCATGAAGGTCGCGAGCATCCCGGCGCCCGCGCCGCGCTGCGACGGCGGCAGCGAGTTCATCACGCCCGCGCTGTTCGGCGACGCGAACAGGCCCATGCCGATCCCGTTCAGCAGCAGGATCAGCGCGAACCAGACGTACGAGAAGTCCACCGGCAGGACGATCAGGAGCAGGAAGCTGACCGCGGCGATCACCATCCCGCCGGTCGCGAACGGGCGCGCGCCGAAGCGGTCGGAGAGCCAGCCCGACGCCGGGCCGGCGACGAGGAAGCCGCCGATCAGCGGCAGCATGTAGATCCCCGCCCAGAGCGGCGTGCGCGCGAAGTCGTAGCCGTGCTGCGGCAGCCAGATCCCCTGCAGCCAGATGATCAGGATGAACTGCAGCCCGCCGCGGCCCATCGCCGCGAGCAGCGAGGCGACGTTGCCGGCGGCGAACGCGCGGATCCGGAACAGGTCGAGGTGGAACATCGGCTCCTCGACGTGCAGCTCGACGACGCAGAAGACGACGAGCAGCGCCAGCCCGCCGAGCAGCATCGAGAGCACGAACGGCGACGTCCAGCCCATGTCGTGGCCGCCGTACGGCTGGATCCCGTACGTGATCCCGATCATCACGCCGACGAGGCCGAGCGCGAAGGTCAGGTTGCCCCACCAGTCGATCCGCGCCGGTCTCCGCTCGCCCAGCTCGCGCAGCGAGCGGTACGCCCAGACGGTCGCGACGACGCCGACCGGGACGGAGACGAGGAAGATCAACCGCCACGAGACCGGCGCCAGCACGCCGCCGAGCACGAGCCCGAGGAACGAGCCGGCGATCGCGGCGATCGAGTTGACGCCCATCGCGAGCCCGCGCTGGTCGGCCGGGAACGCGTCGGTGAGGATCGCCGACGAGTTGGCGAAGAGCAGCGACGCGCCGACGCCCTGGCCGACGCGCATCAGGATCAGCCAGATCGCGCCCGCGCTCCCGTGCAGCCACGTGACCGAGAGCAGGATCGAGAAGGCCGTGAAGACGGCGAAGCCGAGATTGAACATCCGCACCCGGCCGTAGATGTCGCCGAGCCGCCCGAGGCTGACGAGCAGCACGGCCATCACGACCATGAAGCCGAGGATCAGCCAGAGCAGGTAGCTCGTGTTCCCCGGCGCGAGCGGGTCGATGCCGATGCCGCGGAAGATGTCCGGCAGCGCGATCAGCAGGATCGAGGCGTTGATCGTCGCCATCAGCATCCCGAGGGTCGTGTTCGAGAGCGCGACCCACTTGTAGTCCAGGTGCCTCACGCGGGCACCGCCGGCAGGACGACGCCGGTGGCCGAGGCGTCGAACTCGGCGTCGACGTGGGAGACGTCGCGGCCGAGCGCCTCGAGGAACGCGTCGGGCGGGTCGAGGAAGCTGATCGCCTCCGTGCGGTAGTGCATCGGCACGACGAGCCGCGGGTCGAGCTCGCGCACGAGCGCCGCGGCCGGCTCGCCGCCGATCGTCGGGCCGCCGCCGACCGGGACGAAGAGGATGTCGACCTCGCCGATCGCCTCGCGCTGCTCCGGGCGGAGCGCCGGCTGGCCGAAGTCGCCGAGGTGGCAGATCGCGGCGCCGCCGAGCTCGAAGCGGAAGATCGTGTTCGGGCCGCGCTTCGTGCCGGCGGCGTCGTCGTGCTCGGAGGCGATAGCGAGCACGTCGTCGAACGTCCCCGCGGTCGAGCGGATCGTGCGCGGGTCGCCGCCGATCGCCTCGACGCCGTTGTGGTCGCCGTGCTCGTGGGTGACGAGCAGCAGGTCGGCGCGCACGCCGCCGATCGGCGGGTACGCGAACGTGAGCCCGCGCGCGGCGGCGCCGCTCATGTCTCCGAACGGGTCGACGAAGACGCTGCGCCCGCCGTCGGTGAGCAGGAACGCGGACTGGCCGTACCAGCGGATCCTCATGCTGCCTCCTCGTAGACGGGCTCGGGCCGCCGCTCCTCCTGCCAGTGGTAGCGGCCGCCGCGGAGCAGCGAGGCGACGGCTGCGATCGCGCACGCGACGATCGCGAAGACGAACGCGTACTCGAGCGCGGTCTGGAACGGCGGCGAGATCAGGTGCGGGAAGAAGCTGCGCCCGGTCAGCACGTGCTGCTGCGCCGGCGCGAGCGCGTGCAGCGTGTGCGCGCCGAGCAGGTTCTTGATCGGGTTGTAGCCGAGGAAGGAGGCGAAGAGGGTCGCGACCGGCGGCAGGTGCGAGATCCGCGCGGCATCCGCGTGCGGGACGCCGTGCGCGACGAGGCCGTGCTGCAGCGCCGAGGGCAGCGACGAGGCGAGCCCGATGATCATCAGCGAGAAGAAGATGCCGATCGAGAGGACGCTCGCCGCGTTCTGGAACGTCGCGTTCATGCCGCCCCCGACACCGCGCTGCGACGGCGGCAGCGAGTTCATGACGCCGGCGCGGTTCGGCGAGCTGAAGAGCCCCATGCCGATCCCGTTCAGCAGCAGGATCAGCGCGAACCACACGTAGCCGAAGTCGACCGGCAGCAGCATCAGCAGCAGGAAGCTGACGCAGGCGATCACCATGCCGCCGGTCGCGAACGGCCGGGCGCCGAAGCGGTCCGAGAGCCAGCCGGAGATCGGCCCGGCGAGCAGGAAGCCGCCGATCAGCGGCAGCATGTAGATCCCGGCCCAGAGCGGCGTGCGGCTGAAGTCGTAGCCGTGCTCCGGCAGCCAGATCCCCTGCAGCCAGATGATCAGGATGAACTGCAGCCCGCCGCGGCCGACGGCTGCCAGCAGCGTCGCGAGGTTGCCGGCGGTGAAGGCGCGGATGCGGAAGAGGTCGAGCCGGAACATCGGGTGGGCGACCCGCCGCTCGATCACGACGAATGCGGCGAGCAGCGCGAGGCCGCCGCCGAGACACGCGTCGACGAAGGGCGACGTCCAGCCCATCGTGTGGCCGCCGTACGGCTGGATCCCGTACGTGATCCCGACCATCAGCGCGACGAGCCCGGCCGCGAAGGTCGCGTTGCCGAGCCAGTCGATTCGCGCCGCCTCCGGCGTCGCGAGCTCGCGCAGCTTCCGGTAGGCCCAGACGGTCGCGAAGAGGCCGACCGGCACCGAGACGAGGAAGATCAGCCGCCACTGGAACGGCGCGAGCACGCCGCCGAGCACGAGCCCGAGGAAGGAGCCGGCGATCGCGGCGATCCCGTTGATCCCGAGCGCCAGCCCGCGCTGGTCGCGCGGGAAGGCGTCGGTGAGGATCGCCGACGAGTTGGCGAAAAGCAGGGCGCCGCCGACGCCCTGGCCGATGCGCATCAGGATCAGGTAGAGCGCCGCCGCGGTGCCGTGCAGCCACGTGATCGAGAGCAGGATCGAGAAGGCGGTGAAGACGGCGAAGCCGAGGTTGTACATCCGCACCCGCCCGAACATGTCGCCGAGCCTGCCGAGGCTGACGACGAGCACGGCGGTGACGACGAGGAAGCCGAGGATCATCCAGAGCAGGTAGCTCGTGTTGCCGGGCTGCAGCGGGTCGACGCCGATGCCGCGGAAGACGTCGGGCAGCGCGATCAGGATGATCGACTGGTTGATCGTCACCATCAGGACGCCGAGCGTCGTGTTCGAGAGCGCGATCCACTTGTAGTCGAGCTGCCTCACGCCGCCTCCAGCTCCGCGTCGAGCGGCTCCGGGACCGCCTGCACCGCGTGCGCGCGCTGGAGCTCGCGGCGGCCGGTCGCGAGGACGCCGATCGCGAGCACGATCGCCGCGGCGCCGATGTAGAACGGCAGGTGGTCGCCGTGCGCGGCCGCGATCTTCCCCGCCGCCCAGGGCGCGATGCCGCCGCCGATGAAGCGGACGAAGCCGTAGCTGGCGGACGCGATCGGGCGGTCGACCGGCGAGACCGTCATCACCGCCTGCGTCGTGATCGTGTTGTTCGTGCCGATGAAGATCCCCGAGAGGATCACGACGACGATCAGCGCCGTCCGGTCGTGGATGAAGAGGCCGACGGCGAGCACGTCGAGCGCGAAGAGCGCCAGGTTCAGGTAGAGCGCGCGGGCGATCCCGAGCCGGCGCTGGATCCACGGCGCGCCGAAGATCGCGAAGAGGCCGACGAGCACGCCCCAGCCGGTGAAGACGTAGCCGAGCTGGTGGGTGCCGAGGCGCATCGGGAACGGCGCGTAGCCGAGGACCGTGAAGAAGCCCCAGTTGTAGAGCAGCGCCGTCAGGCCCATCACGAGCAGGCCGCGGTGCCGCAGCGCCTTCAACGGGTCGACGACCGAGACCTTGCGCGGCGGCCGCGGCACGTCGCGGACGAGCACGATCGTCGCGACGAGCGCGATCGCCATCAGCGCGGTGACGCCGTAGAAGGGCCCGCGCCAGCTGATCGCGCCGAGCTCGCCGCCGACGAGCGGCCCGAGGGCGATGCCGATCCCGAGCGCTGTCTCGTAGAGGATGATCGCGCCGGCGAAGCCGCCGCTCGCGGAGGCGACGATCACCGCGAGCGACGTCGCGATGAAGAGCGCGTTGCCGAGGCCCCACCCGGCGCGGAAGCCGACGATCTCGGCGATGCTGTGCGAGCTGCCGGCGAGCGCGCTGAAGACGACGATCAGGACGAGCCCGGCGACGAGCGTCCGCTTCGGGCCGATCCGCGAGCTGACCCAGCCGGTGACGAGCATCGCCACCGCGGTGATCACGAGGTAGCTCGTGAACAGCAGCTCCACCTGGCTCGGCGTCGCGTGCAGCTTCGTCGACAGCGCCGGCAGGATCGGGTCGACGAGGCCGATGCCCATGAACGAGACGACGCAGGCGAGGGCGACGGCGAAGACCGCCTTCGGCTGGCGGAGCGGGTTCGTGCCGGACTGGATCTTCACGTAAACGTCAGATTAGCGGACCACGATCCGATCCGCGGGCGGCTCCCGCAACGGGCCGGTGCCCCGCCTACCGGGCCGAGCGCAGCTCGTTCAGCACGCCGAGCGCCCGCTCGACCACGTGCGGGTCGAACTGCGTCCCGGCCGCCTGGCGCAGGCGCCGCACCGCCTCCGGGTGCGAGAGCCGCCGGCGGTAGGGGCGGTCGGTCGTCATCGCGTGGTAGGCGTCGCAGACGAAGATGATCCGCGCCTCGAGCGGGATCGCCTCGGCCGCGAGCCGGTCGGGGTAGCCGCGGCCGTCCCAGCGCTCGTGGCAGTGGCGGACGATCCCCCGCACCTCCTGCAGGCGGTCGATCGGCGCGATGATCCGCTCGCCGAGCTCCGGGTGCGTCTCCATCAGCGCCCGCTCGTCGGCGTTCAGCCGTCCCGGCTTGCAGAGGATCTCGCTCGGGATGCCGATCTTGCCGATGTCGTGCAGGAGCGCGCCCAGCTCGAGCCGCTTCAGCGCGGGCTCGTCGAGCCCGAGCTCGCGGCCGACGCGCAGCGAGAGGTCGGTGATCCAGCGGGCGTGCGTCGAGGTGTACTCGTCGTTCGCCTCGAGCGCGTTCGCGAGCGCCTCGACGGTCGAGACGAAGGTGCGCTCGAGCCCCTCGAAGTTTCTCGCGTTCGCGATCGCGAGGTTCGCCTGCCGGGCGAGGCCGCCGAGCAGCCGGAGCTCGCGCTCGCCGCTGAAGTCCTCGTCGGCGGGCAGCGCCGCGACGATGCAGCCCAGCCGGCCGTCCACCTCGAGCGGGGCGACCGCGTAGGAGGCGCGCGGGTCGAGCGGGTCGTCCTCGACGCCCGCGTACTCGGCCGGCGTGATCACGAACGGCTCCCTGCCGAGCAGCGCGGCGCGCGCCGACGTCGGGTCGAACGTCCGCTCCGACACCGACTCCCGCTCGTCGGCGGTGTGCCCGTGCAGCCGGCGCGGGACGAGCGTGCCTGCCTCGTCGTCGAACCAGACGGACGTGCGCGGCGACGAGAGCATGCCGGCGGTCAGCTCGACGACGCGCTCGAAGATCTCGTCCATGCTCACCGCCGCCGCGAGCTCGCGGCCGAACTCGAGCAGCGCGGTCGCGCTCTCCGCCTCGCGGCGGGCGGCCTCGTACAGGCGCGCGTTCTCGACGGAGACGGCGGCGTGCCCGGCGAGCACCTCGAGCAGACGGACGTCGTCCTCGTCGAACTGGTCGAGCCCGAGCTTCGAGACGACGATGACGCCGACGACGCTGCCGGCGTACTTGAGCGGCACGGCGAGCAGCGACTCCTCGATGATCGGCGTGCCGGGGATCCGGCGCCCGAACTCGCAGTTCGCGGCATCGCCGATCAGCAGCGACTCCCCGCGCTCGGCGCAGCGGCCGGTGATGCCGCGGCCGATCCGCACGCGCAGCACCTCGAGCGGCAGCGCGATCGTCTCCGCGGTCAGCTCGCCGCGGAACGCGATCGGCACGAGCTCGTCGCCGTCGACGACGAAGACGCGGCAGTTGTGGTAGTCGATCAGCGAGCGGAGCTCCTCGGCGATCTCGCGCCCGATCTCGCGCACGTCGACGAGCCGGTTCAGCTTGCCGCTCAGGCTCTGGAGCATCTTCATGTGCGCGAGCGAGCGGACGTCCCGCGGCGTCGCCGGCGTGTCGGGGCGCTCGGTGCCGCTCTCGTCGTAGAGGACGATCCGGTTCTTGCCGTGCGCCTTCGCGGTCATCATCGCCGCCTCGGCGCACGCGGCGAGCTCGCGCGGGTTCATCGCGTGCTCCGGCCCGAGCGCGAGGCCGAGCGAGACGGTGAGCGAGCCGACGCCGGCGAAGTCCGTGCAGGCGAGCCGCTCGACGAGCCGCTCGGCCACGCCGCGCGCGGCGGCGTCGTCGCACGAGCCCATGATCACGCCGAACTCCTCGCCGCCGAGCCGGCAGACGACGTCGTGGGGCCGCACGCAGCCCTTCAGCGTCTCGGCGAGCAGGCGCAGCACCTCGTCGCCGACGCCGTGCCCGTGCACGTCGTTGATCCGCTTGAAGTCGTCGATGTCGAGCATCAGCACGGCGGCGGGCCGGTGCGTGCGGCTCGCCTCCTGCAGCGACTGCAGCAGATGCTCGTGGAAGCTGCGGTGGTTGAGCAGCCCGGTCAGCGAGTCCGTGCGCGCCTGGTGCTCGAGCCGCGCGCGGATCTGCGCGTTGTCGAGCGCGAGCGCGGCGGCGTCGCCGAAGCGCGAGGCGAGCTCGAACTCCTGCGCCGAGAAGGCGCCGTCGTCGCCGACGCGGTAGATGTTGAGCACGCCCTTGATCCGGTTGCGCGCGATCAGCGGCAACGAGATCAGCGCCTCGGGGTCGACCGGCGTGCCGGGCACGAAGCGGACGCGCGGGTCGAGGTGCGCCTGGTTGACGAGCGCCGGCTCGCGGTTGCTCGCCGCCCAGCCGGTGATGCCCTCGTCGAAGCTGATCGGCGTGCGCATGATCTCGTCCGCGTACTCGTCGCGCGCGAGCACCGGCACGAGCAGCCTTTGCCCCTCGTCGGCCTCGTAGATCGTCAGCGTGTCGTGCGGGATCAGGTCCTGGATCGTGTCGGCGATCAGGACCAGCAGCGCGTCGAGGCTCTGCTCCGCGAGCACCTCGTGGAAGACGTCCGCGAGCCGCCGGTACGACTCGACGATCTCGGCCGCCGGCAGGGTCGCGGGCTCCGGGACGACCCGGAGGCGCGGTTCGATTCGGGTCGCCACAGTCCAGAGAAGCATCGCCCCGTCCCGGTGACCGCTCCTCCCCCGTCTGAGGGAACGCCGGACGGGGAACGTGAAGAGCCGTGACGACGCTCGAGCAGCTGCGCGACCAGGCGGCCGGCTGCCGCGCCTGCCCGCTCTGGCAGTCGGGGACGCAGACGGTGTTCGGCGAGGGGCCGGCGTCGGCGCGGGTCGTGCTCGTCGGCGAGCAGCCGGGCGAGCGCGAGGATCGCGAGGGCCGCCCGTTCGTCGGCCCGGCCGGGCGCCTGCTCGACGACGCGCTCGCGCAGGCGGGAATCGACCGCTCGCTCGCCTACGTGACGAACGCGGTCAAGCACTTCAAGTGGACGGCGCGCGGCAAGCGCCGCATCCACCAGAAGCCGAGCGCGAGCGAGATCGCCGCCTGCACGGGCGAATGGCTGCGGCAGGAGCTCGCGGTGATCGAGCCGCGCGTCCTCGTCTGCCTCGGCGCCACCGCCGCGCAGGCGCTGCTCGGCAGGCAGTTCCGCGTCACGAAGCAGCGCGGCACGTGGGTCGAGTCGGAGCTCGCGCCGCACGTGACCGCGACGATCCACCCGTCCGCGATCCTCCGCCAGCGCTCGGACGAGGAACGCCACCAAGAGATGCAGTCCTTCGTCGACGACCTCCGCCTGGTCGCAGACGTGCTGCGCTCTCGGCAGCGCGGAGTTCCTTCTTAGCGGTGGGGCGAGCGCAGCTCGCCCCACCGAAACTAGTCGCCCCAGTCGAAGTCGCGGGCGCGGTCGACGGCCCAGAAGCCGGAGTCGTCGATCGAGGTGGCCTGCGTCGCGGCGTTCTCCGCCGTCTGATCCTCACCGGGCCACGGGAGCACCGACTCCGTCGAGTGCGCGACGAAGTCCGGCTCGACGCCGTCCATCGTCTCCTCGAAACGGGCCTGCTCCTCGGTCTTGAACAGCGGATGGTTCTCGAACGGATCGTCGCTGCGATAGCGGTCGATCGGCATCTGTCGATCGAGCGACGCGTTCTTCTCCTTCAGGTCGAGGTGATCCCTGATCACCTGCGCGAACAAGCTCGGTGTCTCTACCGGCATACAACCTTCCTCCCGATTGCTGACGGGACGTGCTCCTCGGCCCGGAAGTGTAGCCGGGTCTCGGGCGAATTTCAGAACTGAAGGTACTAAAAGCTGCGGACGCGCTCGTTCACTTCGACACAATTCTTGCCGCGACGCTTCGCGCGGTAGAGCGCGCGATCGGCTGCCGCGAACAGATCGCGCTCGTCCCCGCCGGGTGCGTGCTGCGCCAACCCGAAGCTGCACGTGACGTTGAACACCTCGCCGTTGCGACCGCGGAACGAGCGCTCCGCGAGCGCGCGACGCACGCGGTCGGCGAGCTGCGCGCCGCCGTCGGCGTCGGTGCCGGGCAGCAGCAGCAGGAACTCCTCGCCGCCCCAGCGTCCCGGCAGGTCGGACTCGCGCACGGTCGCGCGCAGCACGGCCGCGAACTCGCGCAGCACGTCGTCGCCGACCGCGTGCCCGTGCAGGTCGTTGATCGCCTTGAAGTCGTCGAGGTCGGCGAGCACGAGCGTCAGCGGCGTCCCCAGACGCTCGGCGCGCGCGATCTCGCTGTGCAGCGCGTCCTCGCACTGCCGGCGGTTCGCGATCCCGGTCAGCCCGTCGACGAGCGCCTGCCGCTCGACGATCTGGTGCAGCCGCGCGTTCTCGAGCGCGATCGCCGCGTGCGACGCGAGCGAGCCCGCCGTCATCGCCTGCTCCTCGTCGAAGGACCGGCCGACGAGCGTGAGCGTCCCGAACGCGTTGCGGCCGGCCGTGAGCGGAAGCTCGAGCCGCACGCCGTCCGCCTCCGGGTTCCCCGTCACCACGGTGGTGCCGTCGTGCGCGTGCAGGCGGGCGCCCTCGGCGCCGGTCGCCTCCACCGCCGCCTCGACGATCACGCGCAGGAGCTGGCCGACGTCGTGCGTCGCCGCGAGCGCCTCGCCGAAGCGGGTGATCGCGACGCGCAGCCGCCCGCGCTCCTCGTCGAGGTCGGCGATCCGCGCCTCGAGCTGGCCGGCCATCTCGTTGAACGCCGTCCCGAGCAGCGCGAACTCGTCGCGGCCGCGCACCGGCACGCGCTCCTCGAAACGCCCGCGCGCGATCCCGTGCGCAGCCTCCGCGAGGCTGCGCAGCGTGCGCACGATCGAGCGGCCCTCGAAGTAGGCGACGATCGAGACGAGCGCGAGCGAGAGCAAGAGCCCGAGCAGCAGGCGGTTGCGCGACGACGCGTTGGCGGCGTCGATCAGCGACTGCGGGCTGAGCACGGCGAGCCGGACGCGCTGGTCCTCCGCGACGGCCGGCGCGACGAGCACGCGGTAGCGGCTGCCGCCGACGCGGGTCGTGCGCGTCTGCCCGGGACCCGCGCGCACGGTGCCGTCGACCGTCGGAGCCGAGGCGATCACCCGTCCGTTCAGCAGCACGGCGAGCGAGTCCGAGTCGGCGAGCCCCGAGCGCCGCCGCAGCTCCTCGACGAGCTGGGTGTCGAAGGGGACGCCGACCGTCACCGTCCCGACGAGGCCCTGGTCGGTGACGACGTCGACGCTGCGCGTCGCGGAGAGCGCCGGTATGTGCCCGTAGTGGAAGCCGTTCACGGCCGTGACCGAGACGTTCGAGGAGCCGCGCAGGTCGTCGACGATCGCCGGCAGGTCGCGCTGCTCGAGCTCGGTCACGAAGGGACGCGAGCGGGCGAGCGACGCCGCGTCGCGCTGGGCGGCGTCGAGCCGCTCCTGGTAGGTGGCGAGCGCCGCGCGCAGCCCGGCCTGCAGGCGCGCGTCCACGCGCCGCGTCTCGCTCTGGCCGGCGACCGCGGTGAAGCCCCAGAAGGCGGCCGCGATCGGCAGCAGCGAGAGCAGCAGGAAGTAGACGACGAGCTTGACCTTGAAGCTGCCCATGCGGCGCGGATTCACCTCCTCAATGCTCAAGGCGCCGGCCCAGTGTGCCGATACCTCGTTCGAGTGATGTTTTCGGCAGCCGGGGACGGAATCATGAGGGGCATCGAGAGATTGCTGGCAGCGCTCTTG
This sequence comes from Gaiellaceae bacterium, assembly GCA_035708345.1. GTDB lineage: Bacteria > Actinomycetota > Thermoleophilia > Gaiellales > Gaiellaceae > Palsa-739. The sequence goes on along the minus strand of DASSSR010000037.1, from coordinate 11,372 downwards.
CTCGCCGGTGCGGTGGCGGGGGCTGCGGCGTTCGCTCATTCGCTCGGCAACGCGGATCGGGAGGTGCCCGTAGGCGTCGCGTTGACGCGGCCGCCCGCGCGCTCGACCGACTCGACGACGGTGCACGTGGCGCCGCTGCCGGTCGTGGTCCGGCCGCACGCGCTCGTCCGACCGCCGACCGCGGCGCTCGTGCCGACGGCGAGCCGTCCGGCCCCGGCGGCCGCGCCCGCGCGCCCGATCCGGATCGTCCCCGTCGCCCCGCAGCCGCAGCCGCAGCCGGAGCCGCTGCCGACGCAGCCGCCGACGCAGTCGCCGAGGCCGGCGCCGACGCGCCCGCCCGCTCCGGCGCCGACAGCCCCGGCTCCCGCGCCTCCCGCCCCGGCGGCGCCCGCTCCGGCGGCGCCTGCTCCGGCGATGCCCGGGCCCGTCGCCGCACCGGCGCCGACGGTCGTGCACGAGACGCCCGTGGCCGCTCCGGCCGTCCGGCCGGGGAACGGGAACGGCAACGGCAAGGCGCTCGGCCACCAGAAGCAGGACAACTGGGAGAACGGCAACGGCCACGACCGCCTGCCGGCGTCGACGACGCCCGCGCCCGTGCCCGCCCCGCCGCAGCCGAACCCGCCGCAGCCGATCCCGCCGCAGTCGATCCGGGCGCAGGTGCAGGCGCAGGTCCAGGCGGTGCAGCAGCAGGTCCAGCAGACGATCCAGCAGGTGCAGCAGACGGTCCAGCAGGCGGTCGCGACGGCCGCGCAGGCGGGCCCGGCGGGGAACGGCAACGGCAACGCCTACGGACGGGCGAACGGGAACGGCAACGGCGGCAAGGCGCCGGCCGTGCCGCAGCCGATCGTCGTGCAGACGCCGGTCGTGACGGTGACGGTCAACGTCGCCGCCCAGGTCCCGGTCGTGCAGGTACCGCAGCCGCCCGCGGTCGCGGCGCCCCAGGTGCCCGGCAACGGCGACGGCCGCGCCTGGGGCCGCAGCAGATAGAGGAGCCGAGTAGGATGGCCGCGTGGCGCGCCTCCGCCCCAGGATCGGCCCGCTGGGCGTCGCGCTGACGCTCTACGACGTCTGGCGCCGGCTGCCGCCGCGGCAGCAGAAGATGGTGATCGAGCTCGCCCGCAAGCACGGGCCGAGGGTCGCCGCGCGCGCGCTGCAGATGCGGCGCAACGCCAAGAAGTTCAGGTGAGCGCGGCGCGGACCAGCCGGTCCTGCTCCCGCAGGTGCGAGGTGGGATATCCCTCGCTCGGGCTCGCCCGCCACGGCCGCCCGACGTAGCGGAGCTCGACGCCGGCCGGCTTCGCCTCCTCGAGCCGGTGCCGCAGCGCCCGCCAGGCGCCCATGTTCTGCGGCTCCTCCTGCGCCCAGACGAGCTCGCGCAGGCTCGGATAGGCGTGCACGAGCTGCGCGGCCTGCTCGACGGGGAACGGATAGAGCTGCTCGATGCGCGCGACGGCGACCGTGTCGGCGGCGGCCCGCTGCTCGTGGCCGGCGATGTCGTAGTAGACCTTGCCCTGGCAGAGGACGAGCCGCGTCACGCGCCCGCGGTCGCTCACCGCCGGGTCGTCGAGCACCGGCCGGAACTCGCCGTGCGCGAGCTCGTCGAGCGCCGACCCGGCCTGCTTCAGGCGCAGCAGCCCCTTCGGCGTCATCACGACGAGCGGCCGCGCGGTCGCGTCGAGCGCCTGGCGCCGCAGCAGGTGGAAGTGCTGCGCCGACGTCGTGCAGTTGGCGATGCGGATGTTCTCCTGGGCGGCGAGCTGGAGGAACCGCTCCAGCCGCGCGCTCGAGTGCTCCGGGCCGTTGCCCTCGTACCCGTGCGGGAGCAGCAGCGTCAGCCGCGAGGTCTCGCCCCACTTCGAGAGGCCGGCGGCGATGAACTGGTCGATGACGATCTGGGCGCCGTTCGCGAAGTCGCCGAACTGCGCCTCCCAGAGCACGAGCGCCTCCGGCGCGGCGGCGGAGTAGCCGTACTCGAAGCCGACGCACGCGTACTCGGAGAGCGGCGAGTTGTGGATCTCGAACGACGCGCTCGCCTCGTCGAGGTGCTGCATCGGCGTGAACGTCGCGCCCGTGTGCACGTCGTGCAGGACGGCGTGCCGGTGCGAGAACGTGCCGCGCTCGGTGTCCTGGCCGGTGAGCCGGATCGGGATCCCCTCGACGAGCAGCGACGCGAACGCGAGCGCCTCGGCCTGGCCCCAGTCGATCCCGCCCGCCTCGAGCGCGTCGCGCCGCCGCTCGAGCTGCTTCAGCAGCTTCGGGTGCGGCGTGAACCAGTCGGGGAAGCGGAGCAGCTCCTCGTTCAGCTCCCGCAGCGTGTCGGCCGCGACGGCGGTGACGACCTCGTCGCCGGTCGAGCGGGGGATCTTCCCCTCCGTCTGCGGGTGCGGCGCGGCGATCGAGGCCTTCAGCGCCTCGTGCGCCGCCTTCAGCTGCCCGAGCACGTCGGCCTGCAGCTGCTCGGCCTGCTCGCCCGAGACGACGCCCTTCTCGACGAGCGACGCGGCGTACTGGTCGCGCACGGTCGGATGCTCCGCGATCGCCGCCGCCAGCAGCGGCTGCGTGTACGCGGCCTCGTCCTGCTCGTTGTGGCCGTGCCGGCGGTACCCGACGAGGTCGACGACGGCGTCCCGGCCGAAGCGGCGGCGGTAGGCGAGCGCGAGCCGGACCGCCGAGAGCGCGCACTCGGGGTCGTCGGCGTTCACGTGCACGATCGGCACGTCGAAGCCCTTGGCGAGGTCGCTCGAGTAGCGGGTCGAGCGGTCGTCCTCCGGATCGGTCGTGAAGCCGACCTGGTTGTTCGCGATCAGGTGCAGCGTGCCGCCGACCGAGTAGCCCGTCAGCGACTCGAGGTTCAGCGTCTCCGCCACCTCGCCCTGGCCGGCGAAGGAGGCGTCCCCGTGGATCAGCACCGCGAGCGCGACGCTCGGGTCGTGGTAGCCCTGGCGCGTCGAGCGGTCGGTCTGCTCCGCGCGCGTGCGGCCGAGCACGACCGGGTCGACGGCCTCGAGGTGGCTCGGGTTCGCCGCGAGCGTGACGACGATCTCCCCCGCCCGCGTCGCGCGCGTCCCCTCGGCGCCGAGGTGGTACTTGACGTCGCCGCTGCCGCCCTCCTCGCTGACGACGACCGCGTCGATCGTCCGCTCGCCCTCGAACTCGCGCAGGATCACGTCGTACGGCCTGCCGACGACGTGCGTGAGCACGCTCAGGCGGCCGCGGTGCGCCATCCCGATCACGACCTCGTGCGCGCCCTGGTCGGCGGCGATCTCGATCGTCTCGTCGAGCATCGGCACCATCACGTCGAGCCCTTCGAGCGAGAACTGCTTCTGGCCGAGGAAGGAGCGGCGCAGGTAGTGCTCCATCCCCTCCACCTGCGTCAGCCGCTCGAGCAGCCGCACCTTCTCCTGGTCGGAGAGCGGCCGGCGGTAGCGGCCGGACTCGATCGCCTGGCGCAGCCACGTCCGCTCCTCGTGGTCGGAGATGTGCTCGATCTCGTACGCGATCGCGCCGCAGTAGGTGGCGTGCAGCCGCGGATACGCGTCGGCGAGCGTCTCGCCCTCGACGTAGAGGCCGAGCAGCGACGCCGGGATCCGCGCCATCGTCTCCCTCGTCAGCCCGACCCGCTCCGGCTCGAGCATCGGGTCGCCCGGCGGCTCCGACCCGAGCGGGTCGAGCCGCGCCGCGAGGTGGCCGTGCGTGCGGTAGCTCGTGACGAGCTGCATCGCCGCCGCGATCGCGGGCGCGAGGTCGTCGCCGGCCGGGGCGACGGGGACGGGAGCCGGGGCGGCGGCCGGCGCGGGCGGCTCGGCGCCGGCGTGGCCGTTGCCGTTCCCGCCCAGCCGCTCGAGCAGGATCGCGAGCCCGGGCTGGACCGCGAGCAGCGTCTCCGGCGAGCTCTCGAACAGCGACCGCCACTCCGCCGGGACCGCGGCCGGGTTCTCGAGGTACTCCTCGAGCAGCAGCGCGGCGTAGCCCGCGTTGAGTCCGTCGACCTCCGGCGGAGACATTCAGAATCGTTGTAGCAGGGCTACCAGAGCGAACGCGACGTGACGACCGCGATCAGCATCCCGAAGAAGAAGCAGCCGGCGCAGATGAAGAGCGCCGTCATCGCGAGCCGGTTGCCGCGCGGCGACATCGCGGCGGCGATCAGCGACAGCAGCGTCGCGATCGGGATCAGCCGCAGCGGGTGCCAGACGAGCCCGACGAGCGCCGCCGCGATCGCCATCGCCGAGAGGAAGCCGGCGACCGTGTACGCCGGCCGCCGCTCCGCGTGCCCCTCGGGGAGCTCCCTCGCCTGCTCCATCACGACTCCTCACGCCGGCGCGCGGCCGCAAGTGTGGGCTGGGGCCGGCGCGGGTACGTGCGCGTCGGGCCGCCGTGCGGGCGCGGGAAGCGGGCGCCGAAGCGGCGGCGGCGCGGGCCCGAGCCGTCGTCCGGCTCGTTCCGCACGACGACCGCGGCGCCCTCCTCGGGACGGGGCTCGGCCTTGATCGCGTACCAGACCACGGAGCAGAGATAGATGATCGGGATCTTGAGGATGACCATGAGGAAGACGATCTCCCACACGCTGTCGGGCGCCATCTCCGGAGAATACCCCGCAGACCGGGCGCGGAACCGCGAAGCCGCCTTGTCCGTTTCCTGAGCATGAGCGCCGACCAGCAGCTGCGTGCCCTGGTGGAGCACGGCGAGGAGATGGGCTGCATCAACCTCTCCGCCTTCAACCAGCTCGTCCAGGAGCTGGAGCTCGACGACGAGGAGCTGAACGGCCTCTACGAGCAGATCGAGACGCGGGGGATCGACCTGACGGACGACTGCGGGCTGCCCGACGTCGAGGAGTCGACCTACGTGAACAGCGAGATCGCGGCGATGACCACCGACTCGCTGCAGCTCTTCCTGAACGAGGCCGGCCGCTACCCGCTGCTGACGGCGGCGGAGGAGGTCGAGCTCGCGAAGCGGATCGAGCGGGGCGACAAGGCGGCGAAGGACAAGATGGTCAACTCGAACCTCCGCCTCGTCGTCTCGATCGCGAAGAAGTACCAGGGCCACGGGCTGACGCTGCTCGACCTGATCCAGGAGGGGATCATCGGGCTGATCCGCGCGGTGGAGAAGTTCGACTGGCGCCGCGGCTACAAGTTCTCGACGTACGCGACGTGGTGGATCCGCCAGGCGGTCCAGCGCGGCGTCGCGAACAAGTCGCGCACGATCCGCATCCCCGTCCACATCGTCGAGCGCGAGCAGAAGATCGCGCGCGCGGAGCGCGAGCTCGTGCTGACGCTCGAGCGGATGCCGACCGACGAGGAGGTCGCCGAGAAGGCGAAGCTCAACGTCAAGCACGTGCGCGAGACGCGCGCCGCCGCGCGGACGGTCGCGTCGCTGGACAAGGCGGTCGGCGACGACAGCGACACGTCGTTCGGCGACCTCGTCGCGCAGGCGTCCGAGGACGTCGCCGAGGAGGTGCAGGTGGCGCTCGGCGAGGACGCGCTGCACCGGGCGATCGGGTCGCTGCCCGCGCGGGAGCAGCAGGTGATCCGCATGCGCTACGGGCTCGACGAGGAGATGGAGCCGAAGTCGCTCGAGGAGATCGGCCGCCGGCTCGGGATCACGCGCGAGCGCGTCCGCCAGATCGAGACGCATGCGCTCGCCCGCCTCGCCGAGCAGCGCGAGATCGCCGCGCTCTCACCCGCGGCATAGGTTCCGCTCCTACGCTCGCTCCATGCACCTCGCCGTGCTCGCAGCGGCGGCGATCCTCGCGGCTTCGCCGGCGACGCCCCCGGCCGCCGGCTGGTCGCAGACGGCGGTCGGCCCCGACGGCGGCACCCTCTGGAGCGGGCGGATCCCGAACACCTACGAGCCCTGGGACACGCGCACGAGCGACGTCTACCTGCCGCCCGGCTACGACCCGTCGCGCCGCTATCCCGTCCTCTACCTCCTGCACGGCCTCGAGGGGAATCCGTCGGAGTACTGGGACTCGCTGCACCTCGTGCAGCGGCTCGACGGGCTCGTCGCGAGCGGCTCGCGCCCGTTCGTCGTCGTGACGCCCGTCGGCGGCCAGGTCGTCGACCCGAACGCGGGCGAGTGGGCGGCCGGCTGGGAGGACTTCGTCGTCCACGACGTCGTCCCCTGGGTCGACTCGCACCTGTCGACGATCGCGTCGCCCGGCGGCCGCGCGCTCGAAGGGCTGTGCGCGGGCGGCTACGGCGCCGTCGACATCGGCCTCCGCCATCCCGGCGTCTTCGGGACGCTCGGCTCCTGGGAGGGCTACTTCACGCCGTTCCGCGACGGCCCCTTCGTGCACGCGACCCGGGCGGAGCTCGCCGCGCACGACCCGACGCTGCTCGTGCGCCGCGAGGCGGCGGCGCTGCGGACGGCCGGCGTCCGCTTCTACGTCTCGGTCGGCGGCAACCACGGCCCGATCCACTTCGCGTGGACGCTCGCCTTCGCGCGCGAGCTGGGGGCGCTGCGCCTCCAGCACGAGCTGTGGCGGCTGCCGGCGGCCGAGAAGGGTCACTTCTGGAACGCCACGGTCCCCTCCGCGCTCGCCTACGCGGCCGCCGGATTCAGCGCGTAGCGAGCCGGTAACAACAGCGCCGCGGGGTCAGCAACCGAAGGGGGGCAAGCAGCGTGTCGTCGGTTCTCGCAGCGACCGTGAGCTTTCCGGAGTCGACGTTCGTCCCGCTCGCGGTCGGGTTCTTCGGGCTCGGCACCGGCTACCTGATCTACGGGCCGCAGGAGCTCTTCGCGCTCCCGACCAGGAATGCCGCCGTCGACCTCACCACCGGCATCTGGGGCATCTGGATGCCGGGGTTCATGCAGTTCCTCACCGGCACGTATCTCTGGATCGGTCTGGTGTGGTTCCACTCGTTCCGGGAGCCGCCGCTCTACATGGCGGCGCTCGCGTTCACGGCGTACGGCGTGCACTGGTGGGCGATCGGCATGGCCCGCTGGTTCGGAGGCGACCCGCGGCCGAACGGCTTCATGTCGGTCGCGTTCGCCCTGATCTCGATCCTCGGGGTCATCGTGTTCTTCCACGCCAAGGACAATCCCGTGGGCGGGCTCTTCATCGGGCTGACGTGCATCTACGTCAGCGACTTCTTCGCGAGCACGTTCCGCGCCGACCCGGCCGTGATGCCGGCGGCGGCGCCGGCCGGCCCGCCGCGGGCGAAGCCGGAGCCGACGCCGATCGCCGAGCTGGGCGAGCGTGCGCTCGGCTTCTTCCACCTCGGCACCGGCCTCTGGCTGATGTACCTGACGTTCGCGGCGACGCTGAACATCTCCAACGGCTGGCATCTCTGGCTCTGAGCACGGTCGACCGGTGCCCGCCCCGACGCGGGCACCGGTCGTCGACCGATCGGCAGGGCGCGTTTGCGGCCGGCGCTCTCGGGCAACGGGAACGCCGTGGCGACACGGCGCAGGCGCGGGGTCGGGGTCTACACAGCCGAGGCCGTGATCATGACCCTGATCGCCGGGCTGATCTTCGCCGGCGTCTTCGTCGGCTGGATCATCGGCCACTACGCCACCCCCGGCCACACGAAGACCGTCACCGTCAGCGCCGGCCAGACCGCGGTGCAGCAGACGTCGGCGATCACGCCCGCGCCCGCCTTCTCGACCGCCGACCTCGCGGCGGCGCCGACCGACAACTGGATCACGAACGGCGGCTCGCTGATGAACCAGCGCTACTCGCCGCTCGACCAGATCGACACCGGCAACGTCTCGAAGGTGAAGGGCGTCTGGATGACGCACCTCGACGGCTCGGCGATGGCGGCGAAGTACTCGGCCGAGTCGCAGCCGCTCGTCTACGACGGCGTCATCTACGTCCCGACCGGGGAGGACGACGTCTTCGCGGTCAGCGCCGACACCGGCAAGATCATCTGGAAGTACAAGGGCGGGCTCGACCAGACGATCAGCGTCGTCTGCTGCGGCTGGGAGAGCCGCGGCGTCGCGCTCGGCGAGGGGATGGTGTTCCTCGGCAAGCTCGACGGCAGCCTCGTCGCCCTCGACCAGAAGACCGGCAAGCAGGTCTGGCGGACGGTCGTCGAGCCGTGGCAGAAGGGCTACTCGATCACCGCGGCGCCGCTGTACGTCGACGGCATGGTGATCACGGGCGTGTCGGGCGGCGAGTTCGGGATCCGCGGCCGGCTGACCGCGTACGACGCGAAGACCGGCAAGCTGAAGTGGCGCTTCTGGACGACCGAGCCCGGCTCCTGGGGCGGCAAGGGGTACCTGAGCGGCGGCGCGCCGATCTGGCAGACGCCGTCGGTCGACCCGAAGCTCGGCCTCCTCTACTTCACGACCGGCAACGCGAACCCCGACAACGACGGCAGCAAGCGCCCGGGCAAGAACCTGTACGCGGCGTCGTTCGTCGCGCTCGACGTCCACACCGGCAAGCTCAAGTGGTACTACCAGATGGTCCACCACGACATCTGGGACTACGACGCGCCGAGCCCGACCGTCCTCTTCGACGCGAAGATCAACGGGACGATGCGCCACGGGATCGGCGAGCCGTCGAAGACCGGCTGGCTCTACCTGCTCGACCGCACGAACGGCAAGCCGCTGTTCCCGATCCCCGAGAAGCCCGTCCCGCAGGACAAGAACCAGCGGACCTACGCGACGCAGCCGATCCCGAGCTACGCGCCGTTCGTGCCGCACTCGCTGACGAACGCGCAGTACGGGCAGCTCGTCAAGCAGGTGCGGGCCGCGTCCAAGGGCAAGAAGAAGGTCACCGTCCTGCGCGCGAAGGACATCTACACGCCGTTCTGGCACACGCCCGTCGCGTTCACGCCCGGCCCGCAGGGCGGCACCAACTGGCAGCCGTCGAGCTACAACCCCGGCACGCACATGTTCTACGTGTGCGCGCAGAGCGGTCCGAACGTCTCGACCGCCGACACGGCGAAGCCTGCGAAGCAGAAGAGCTCGGTCGCGCAGGACACGATCGGCAGCACGCTGACGATCGCCGGCGGCTTCGGCTCGAACACCGGCTACTTCACGGCGATCGACGCGACCACCGGCAAGATCGCGTGGCAGAAGCGCTGGCCGGACTCCTGCTACGCGGGCTCGACGACGACGAAGGGCAACCTCGTCTTCGTCGGCCGCAGCGACGGCCGGCTGCTCGCGTTCGACGCACGCAACGGCAAGCAGCTCTGGAGCTGGCAGACCGGCGCGGGCGCGAACGACGCGCCGACGATCTTCCAGCGCAACGGCAAGGAGTACCTCGTCTTCTACGCCGGCGGCAACGCGCTCGCCGCCTCACCGCACGGCGACAACCTCTGGCTGCTCGGCCTCGACGGGACGATGAAGCCCGCGGCCGCCCCGGGTGCGGGCAAGGGCATCGAGCATGCGGGCGAGGAGAGCAAGGCGCCGAAGCCGCCGACGAGCCAGGCCGGCGACGCCGCGGCCGGCAAGACGGTCTTCGCCTCGAACTGCTCGACCTGCCACGGAGCGCTCGGCACCGGCGGCAACGGCGGCCCCGACCTGACGTCGATCCCGTCCGCGAAGAACCTGCAGACGGTGGTCGGCCAGGTGACGAACGGCGGCGGCGGCATGCCTCCCTTCAAGGGGACGCTCTCGAGCAAGCAGATCGCGGACGTCTCGGCCTACGTCGTCAAGGACATCACGCACGGCAAGACGAAGTAGCTACGCCGCGACGGCGGCCGGCGCCGCGGCGAGCGAGTCGCCCGTCTCGGCGTCGAAGAAGTGCAGCCGCGCCGTGTCGACGTAGAGCCTCGCCGGCTCGCCCTCCCGCGCCGACGTGCCGCGCTCGACTCGCGCGATGAAGGGGGAGCCGTGGTGGTGCGTCTGCTCCTCCGCCGCCTCGAGCGCCTCGTCGCCGACGATCTCGCGCAGCTCGCCGCTCTTCACCGGCGGCGCGTCGACGGCGAAGTGCAGGTACACCTCGGCGCCCATGTCCTCCTTGATGTCGACCGTGACGTCGAGCGGCGCGCCGCCGCCGCCGGCACGGATGTCCTCCGGCCGGATCCCGAGCGCGACGCGGCCGCGCGCCGCCAGCGCCGCCGGCGCGGGCAGCTCGTGCGGCCCGAAGCGCACGACGAGGCCGCCGTCGCGCTCGACGACCTCCGCCTCGACGAGGTTCATCGCGGGCGAGCCGATGAAGCCGCCGACGAAGAGGTTCGCCGGCGCGTCGTAGAGCACCTGCGGCCGGTCGACCTGCTGCAGGTAGCCGCCGCGCATGACGCAGACGCGGTCGCCGAGCGTCATCGCCTCGCTCTGGTCGTGCGTGACGTAGATCGTCGTCACGCCGAGGTCGCGCTGGATCCGGGCGATCTCGGCGCGCATCTGCACGCGCAGCTTCGCGTCGAGGTTCGAGAGCGGCTCGTCCATCAGGAACGCCGCCGGCTGGCGGACGATCGCGCGGCCCATCGCGACCCGCTGGCGCTGGCCGCCGGAGAGCGTCCGCGGCTTCTTGTGCAGCGTGTCCGAGAGGCCGAGGACCCGGGCGGCCTCACCCACCCGGATGTCGATCTCGCGCTGCGGGAGCCCACGCATCTTGAGCGGGAAGCCCATGTTCTTCGCCGCGTTCATGTGCGGGTAGAGCGCGTAGTTCTGGAAGACCATCGCGATGTCGCGGTCCTTCGGTGGCAGGTCGTTGATCACCTTGCCGTCGAGCACGACCTGTCCCGACGTGATCGTCTCGAGACCGGCGATCATGCGCAGCGCGGTCGTCTTCCCGCATCCGGACGGGCCGACGAAGACGACGAACTCGCCGCTCCCGACCTCCAGATCGAGGTCGGTGACGGCCTGCGTGCCGTCTGGGTAGACCTTCGTCAGGCTCTCGAGCGTGATCTCGGCCACGTGCCTCTCGTTGCAATCTACTAGGATCGAACGGTTCCCATGGAAGCGCACGCCGCGCGCGCGAGACCTGTCGGCAAGCGGTGGCGGCATGCTCTCGAGAGCCGCCGCGTCCTCGCGCCGCTGCTCATCGCGCCCGCGGTCGTGTTCATGGCGCTCGTCGTCGGCGTCCCGTTCGTCTGGGCGATCTACCTCAGCTTCACCGACGCGATCGGCGGCTCGCTCTCCGGGCACTGGGTCGGATTCGACAACTTCACGAACGCCTGGCACGACGAGAACTTCCGCCGCGCGCTGCGCAACACCCTGATCTTCACACTCGGCTCGCAGGCGATCGTCGTCGTCGGCGCCGCGGTGCTCTCGAACTTCCTCGTCCGCGACTTCCGCGGCAAGTGGATCATCCGCTTCCTCGTCGTGCTCCCGTGGGCGGCACCGGTCGTGCTCTCGACGATCACCTGGCTCTGGCTCCTCGACTCCCTCTACAGCGTGCTCAACTGGACCCTCGCGGAGCTCCATCTCGACCACGGGCTCGTGTGGCTGCTCGGCGCGGTGCACATCGAGGAGGGCGCGCAGGT
>DASSSR010000036.1:0-2132 GCA_035708345.1 Gaiellaceae bacterium | reverse complement strand
CTTAGTACCGATACGGAACCGTCACGGACTTCCGACCCGCAGGGGGAAGTACGGCGGCGACAGGACGAAGCCGATCCGCTGGTGGCCCTGGCCGAGCGCCATCTCGAGCGCGACGCCGACGTTGTGCACCGGCACGAAGCCGAGCTGCCGCACGGCCGACGCGTCCGCGGCGCCGGCGACGAGGACGCTGCCGAGCCGTCCGAGCGCCGGCTGGCAGCCGTTCCAGTCGCGGAAGGGCAGCAGCGGATGCACCGAGCGCCCGGCCCGGTACGCCGCGAGCGCCCGTGTATCCGCGGCGGCCGTGCGCTCCGCCTCCGCGAGCACCTGCGGGTCGCGGCCGCCGCGCGACGTCGCGTGGAAGAACGTCCGGTACGGCTGCTGCGTCGGATGCGCGAAGTGCCGCGCGAGCCGGCCGACGAGGATCGCCGTCCCGCCCTCGACGACCGGGAACGCGTCGCGCCACAGCCGCAGCCCGATCCCGAGCCCGAGATAGGCGGAGAGGAGCGGGTTCGGCCGCTCGCGCGGCAGGTACGGCGTCACCGACGGCGTCCCGAGCACGATCGCGTCGAACGGCTCGTCGACGGTCGCACGCCGCAGCTCGACCGCGCGCAGCAGCGCCTCGGCGTGCGCCACCGACGGCGGCCCGGCGAGCGCCGAGGCGACCGAGTAGTCGGTGCGCAGCGACTTGAGGACGAGGCCGCGCCGCATGCCCTCCGGCAGCGCCGCGTAGGCGAAGCGGAAGGGCGAGCGTGCGATCCGGTCGGCGGCGTCCTCCGAGTACGGGTACCCGCGCAGCGCTCCCGACAGCTCCGGCATGTTCAGCACGAGCGAGACGCCGAGCATCGGAACGCGGCGCAGCAGCGCGCGCTCGAGCGTCAGCGCGAGATGCCAGCCCTGCGACGCCGTCGTCTCCAGCAGCGAGTACGCGCCCGCGGCGCGGACGGCGTCCGCGCCGGCCGCGCCGAGCAGCGCCGCGGGGCCGCCGTGCAGGACGCTCTCGGCCGACGTGACGACGACGACGAGATCCGTCTCGGCGAGCGCGCGGTTCACACGCAGCGGCGGCCGCGACGACGGCTCGAGCGAGACGAGCTCCGGATCCTCCGCGTCGTGGACGACGACGCTGCCGTGGAAGCGCCGCGCGAGCTCGGGCGTCACGAGCGTCTCCAGCTCGCGCTGCGCGAGCCGGCGCTGCAGGCCGCCGGCGACGAGCAGCGTCTGGAAGCCGCTCGGGATCCCGAGGCGCTCCAGCTCGTCGACGACCGCCGCGATCGCGAGCCGGCGCGGGTCGGCCTGCGCGCTCGGGATCGGCAGCGCCGGCGGCTCGACGAGGATCGTGGCCCGCGAGCCGCGCCGCGCGAGCGTCTCGATCCCCTCGCCCTCGAGCGGAAAGCGGAGCGCGTCCCGGACGGCCGCCGCAGGATCGGCGACGCCGGCGCGCGGCGCCGGCGGCCGGACGACGACGGCGCCGTCCGGTGCGTTCGCGAGCACGAGGCGCGCGCCGGAGAGCAGCGGGACGCGCGGCCCCACTACAGATCGCCGACGCGGCGGACGAGCCGGATGTGCGTCAACTCGAACCCGCGTGCCGGCCAGTACCGGGAGGCGACGAGGTTCGTCACGCGCCAGTTCGTCCGCAGCCGGGGCAGGCCGAGCTCGGCCGCGCGCCGCAGCGCGAAGGCCGTCAGCAGCCGGCCGACGCCGGCGCCGCGCTCCTCCGGCACGACGGCCGTCGAGGCGAGGTGCAGCGCCTCGCCGTCGCCCGGATCCGGGTAGAGCGTCACGTGGCCGACCGGCCGCCCCGCGCGCTCGGCGATGCGGTAGTCGACGTCGTCGGCCTCGAGCGTCTCGCGCCAGCTCTGCCGGTGCTCCCGCTCGTCGGGCTCGTAGGGCGAGAAGGACGGCGGCGCCGCCTGGGCCTCGTAGACCAGCCGGTCGAGCCGCAGCGCCGTCTCGATGTCCTCGACCGTCCCCTGCCGCAGCGTCACGCCCGGGAGGTCGAACGGCTCGGAGCCGCTCGCGCGCGCCGCGTAGGCGTGCATCTGCGCGAAGCCGAGCCGGTACCAGGGGTCGAGCGCGGCCGGCGTCGCGTCCGCGATCGCGAACTGGAGCGGCGGCAGCCCGCCGGCCGCCTCGGC
>DASSSR010000035.1:0-4944 GCA_035708345.1 Gaiellaceae bacterium | reverse complement strand
GTCGACGAGGTCGAGGATCCGGTCGTCCGCGACGAAGGAGCTGCGCTCGCCGATGCCGGCGGTGCCGGCGAAGCTGCTCCACTGCCACCGCTCGGGGCTGGCGCAGAGGCCGGCCCGGACGGGGTTCCGCGCGACGTAGCGGAAGCGCGTCAGGAGGCTGCCGGCGCTGCGGATCCGCCGGGAGCCGTACGGCCTCGCCTGCACGTGGCCCTTCAGGCCGTAGCGGCGGTTGAAATCGCGCGCATAGCCGAGGTTCAGGGCGTGCATCGTCTTCGGCAGGACGTCGTCCTCCACCTCGACGAGCAGGTGGTAATGCGTCCCCATCAGGCAGTACGCGAGGCAGTCGAATCCGGGCTTGCCGGTGACCGCAGCGAGATGCCTGAGCGCGTTCAGCCGATCGACGTCGTCGCGGTAGAGCGACGGCGCGGCGTACACGCAGTGCGTGTAGACGTGGAAGATCCCGGCAGCGGTGTCGCGTGGAACGGGAGGCACTGCAGGACGGAATACCGGCACCGACGCGCGGGCGAAACTGTCCCGCGCAAAGATTGACGGTTTCGTGACAGTAATAAGTACGGGCCGTCAGGCGGCCGCAACAGCCATGTCCACCGGCACGCCGCCGGCCAGCGTCTGGTAGACGACGCAGTAGCGCTCCGTCAGGCGCAGCAGGGTCGCCAGCTGCTCCGAGTCGGGCGCCGGCTCGGACAGCTCGAAGCGGAGCCGGATCGACCGGAACCCGACCGGAACGCCCTCGTCCTTCGCGACGCCCAGCGTCCCGCGGAAGTCGAGGTCTCCCTCGACGAGCACCCGGCCGGCGACGGGGACGCCCAGCGACGTCGCCACCGCCCGGAGCGTGACGCCCGCGCACGCGGCGAGCGCCTGCAGGAGCATGTCGCCCGAGCAGGCGAGCGCGCCCGTGCCGCCCGTCGCCGGGTGCAGCCCGGCCACGACCAGGGCCCGGCCCGTGTCGACCGAGCACGCGACCTCCTCGGCGCCGAGCTCGCCCGCGGCCCGCAACGTCACGAGCGCCGCCGCCGGATCCTCGCGGTACCGCTCCTTCAGCGGCGCCTGCGTCGCCTGCAGCTCCGCCCGGTCCACGGCCGAAGTAAACCCGTCTGTCCGGTTCGAGCGCAACGTCGTACCCTTGTGCGATGCCGGTCTGTCCCGCCTGTCAGCAGGAGAATCCCGCCGCCGCGCGCTTCTGCTTCGCCTGCGGCACGCCGCTCGCCCCGGACGGCGCCGCCGCCGAGCCGCGCGAGGAGCGGCGGATCGTCAGCGTCATCTTCGTCGACCTCGTCGGCTTCACCGGTCGCGCCGAGCGGCTCGACCCGGAGGACGTCCGCGCGCTCCTGACCCCGTACCACCTCGCCGTCCGCGCGGAGATCGAGTCCTTCGGCGGCGTCGTCGAGAAGTTCATCGGCGACGCGGTGATGGGCGTCTTCGGCGCCCCGACGACGTTCGGCGACGACGCCGAGCGCGCCGTCCGCGCCGCGCTCGCCGTCCGCGACCGCCTCGCCGCCGGCCCCGACGACCTGCAGCTGCGGATCGCCGTCAACACGGGCGAGGCGCTCGTCGCGCTCGACGCCCGGCCCGCGCTCGGCGAGGCGATGGTCGCCGGCGACGTGGTCAACACCGCCGCGCGGCTCCAGGCGGCGGCGGCGCCGAACGCGGTCGTCGTCGGCGAGGAGACCTGGCGCGCGACCCGCGACGTCGTCGAGTACCGCCCCGGGACGCCCGTCGACGCCAAGGGCAAGGCGGAGGCCGTCCCGAACTGGATCGCCGTGCGCGAGGCGGCGCCGCAGGGCGAGCGGCGCTTCTCCAGCACGTTCGTCGGCCGCACGCGCGAGCTCGCGGCGCTCGAGGACGTCTGGCTGCGCGCCGCCGAGCAGCGCACCCCGCACCTCGTCACCGTCGTCGCGGCGGCCGGCGTCGGCAAGACCCGCCTCGCCGTCGAGTTCGCACGACTCGTCGAGGAGCGCGGCGGCCTCACCGTCCGCGGCCGCTCGCTGCCGTACCGCGACAGCAGCGCCTACGGCGCCCTCGCCAGCCAGCTGAAGCAGCTCTGCGGGATCTTCGAGAACCACACGCCGGAGGTGGCGGCGGCCAGGCTGCGCGCGACGGTCGAGACGCTGCTCGGCGGGCCGGAGGCGGACGACGTCGCCCGGCACCTCGCGATCCTGCTCGGGATCGACGCCGACGCGACCGTCGCCGACCGGGAGACGCTCTTCTTCTCGATTCGCTGCTTCGTCGAGGCGGTCGCGCGCGATCGCCCGACGCTGCTCGTCTTCGAGGACCTGCACTGGGCCGACGCCGCGCTGCTCGACCTCGTCGAGATGCTCGGAGCGCGGCTGCGCGACCTGCCGATCCTCGTGCTCGTCCTCGCCCGGCCGGACCTGCTCGACGCGCGCCCGACCTGGGGCGGCGGCCTGCCCGCCTACAGCACGCTGCCGCTCGGGCCGCTGCCGCTCGAGGAGGCGCAGCAGCTCGCGGCCGAGCGGCTGGCCGCGGCCGCCGACCAGGCGGTGCTCGAGCGGGCGGCCGACGTCGTGCAGACGGCGGCCGGCAACCCGCTCTTCATCGAGCAGCTCTCCGCGCGCCTCTTCGAGACCGCCGGCGCCGACGAGGGGCCGCTGCCGACGACGATCCGCGCGCTCGTCGCCGCCCGGCTCGACGCGTTGCCGCCGGCGGAGCGCTCGGTCCTCCTCGACGCCGCCGTCGGCGGCAAGGTCTTCTGGCGCGGCGCGCTCGAGCGGATGGGCGGCCACGACGACCTGTCGGAGTTGCTCGCCGCGCTCGAGCGGCGCGACCTCGTCCGCCGCGACACGGTCTCGGCGATCGAGGGGGAGCAGCAGTTCTCGTTCACGCACGTGCTGATCCGCGACGTCGCGTACGACCTGCTCACCCGCCGGCAGCGGCGGGAGGGGCACCGGAGCTACGCGCTCTTCCTCGAGTCGGCCGGCGCCGAGCACGGCGAGGCCGGTGCGGCGCTCGCCCGGCACTGGCGCGAGGCCGGCGAGACGGCGAACGCGCTCCGCTACCTCGTCGCCGCGGCCGAGCAGGCCGACCAGGGCTGGGCCAAGGACCGGGCCGTCGTCCTCTACCGCGAGGCGCTCGAGCTCGCGGCCGACGACGAGCGGCGGCGGCAGCTGCGCCGGCGGCTCGCGCTCGCCGAGCAGGCGGTGTTCCACCTCGCCGACGCGCAGGCGCTGCGCCGGGGCTAGATCGGCGGGAAGTCGTCGGGCGTGACGTCGCCCGCGATCTCGTGCAGCGCGTCCAGCGTGTGCTCGCCGAGCTTCGCCGCGTGCGTGCGCACGGCATGCTCGTCGGGCGCCGCGTAGACGCAGAAGGTCCGCACGCCTCCCTCCTCGTCGACGACGACGTGGCTGTGCTCCCAGGTGATCTCGGGATGCTGCTCCTCGATGATCCGCCGCGACCGCCTCCCGACGGCCGGCATCTCGGCCTCACCCACCTGGAAGCTGCGCACGAGCAGATAGCGCGGCATCGTCAGAGCATACGCTTGGACGCCGCAGATGGATCCTCTCGTCGTCGAGATTCGCCGCAACGGGACGGTCGAGGCCGTCCACCGCGTCCACGCGGTCGCCGTGCGCGGCGGCGCGGTCGTCGCGGAGGCGGGCGACGCCGGCCTCACCTGCTTCATGCGCTCGAGCTCGAAGCCGCTGCAGGCGCTACCGCTCGTCCGCGCACGCGGCGACCTGACCGGGGAGGAGATCGCGATCGCCTGCGCGAGCCACCGGGCGACGCCGGAGCAGCTGCGCGCGGCGGAGGCGCTGCTCCGGCGGGCCGAGGCGACGGAGGACGACCTCGAGCTCGGCCCGCAGGAGGGGCGCCCGCCGGGGAAGCTCTACAACAACTGCTCGGGGAAGCACGCCGGCATGCTCGCGCTCTGCCGCGCGCACGGCTGGCCGACGCGGGGCTACCGGCTCGCCGAGCACCCGGTGCAGCAGGCGGCGGCCGCCGCGCACGCGGAAGCCGCGGAGGCGCGGGAGACCGACTTCGCGACCGCGGTCGACGGCTGCGGCGTCGTCACGTTCGCGCTGCCGCTCGAACGGATGGCGCACGCGTTCGCACGGCTGCCGCAGCTCGACGGAGCCGACCGCGTCGCGCACGCGATGCGCGCGCATCCCGAGCTCGTCGGCGGCGCCGAAGGCGTCGACGTGCTGCTGCTGCGGCACGAAGGCGCGCGCTACGTCGCGAAGGGCGGCGCCGAGGGCCTGCTCTGCGCCGTCGACCTCGACACGAGCACGGGCTACGCGCTCAAGTGCGAGGACGGCGGCCAGCGCGCGCTCACCGCGGCGGCCGCCGCGTTCCTCGGCGTCGACCTGCCGCCGACCGTCATCCGCAACACGCGCGGCGAGCTCGTCGGCGACGTGTCTTTACGGACCACGTCCGCGTAACTAACATCCGGCGCGCAGCACGGGATGGGTGGAGAGCGGGGAGGTGGTTCTCCTCACAGCAGTTCTGGTTCGTTCGCAAGTAGCCGTCGCAACGACTAGTTCAGTTGGAGGTCATGGAACAGTGCTCACTGTCGACGTCGCGCTCCCCGAAGTCGAAGAGGTCCAGAAGCTCGTCACCGAAGGACAGGAGAAGGGCTATCTCTCCTACGACGAGATCGCGACGGCGCTCGACGACGTCGAGCTGACGAAGGAGCAGGTCGAGGACTTCTACACGTACCTCGTCGAGCACAGCATCGAGCTCGTCGAGGGCGAGCAGCACAAGACGCCGCCGAAGCAGGACATGCAGGCGGAGGAGGAGAAGCTGCCGCAGGTCCCCAAGCTCGACCTCACCGTCGAGCCGAGCCTCGACTCGCTGCGGCTCTACCTGCGCGAGATCGGCAAGGTCCCGCTGCTCACCGCCGACCAGGAGGTCAGCCTGGCGAAGCGGATCGAGCGCGGCGACATGGCGGCGAAGACGCACATGACCGAGGCG
>DASSSR010000034.1:0-6652 GCA_035708345.1 Gaiellaceae bacterium | reverse complement strand
GGCCGCGCTCGCGCGCTACGCCTCGCAGGCCCACCGCCGCTACTCGGACCCCGAGTACATGTGGAACGTCGCCCGCACGCACGGCGTCAACGTCAACCGCGAGTACGCCGAGGTCTTCCAGGTCTACCGCGTCGTCGCATGACCGCCGCGCTCCGCGTCCTGATCGCCGAGGACGCCTACATCGCGCGCGAGGGCACGCGGCGGCTGCTCGAGGAGCTGGACGGGATCGAGGTCGTCGGCACGGCGAGCGACCACGACGGCGTGATCGCGGAGGCGCGGCGGCTCGACCCCGACGTCGTGCTGATGGACGTGAAGATGCCGCCGACCTTCTCGATGGAGGGGATCGAGGCGGCGCACGCGATCAAGGCGGAGCGGCCGGAGACGGGCGTCGTCGTCCTCTCGCAGCACGACGACGAGGAGTACGTCTGGGCGCTGCTCGAGGGCGGCGTCGAGGGCTACGGCTACCTGCACAAGGTGCGCGTCGGTGACGTCGAGCAGCTCGTGCGGGCGCTGCGCGAGGTGGCGGCGGGCGGCTCGGTGCTCGACCCGCGGATCGTCGAGACGCTGCTGCGGCGCCGCTCGAGCAAGCCGGGCTCGCCGCTCGCGGCGCTGACGCCGGCGGAGCTCGACGCGCTGCGGCTGATGGCGGAGGGGCGCTCGAACCAGGCGATCGCCGACACGCTGCACGTCTCGCTCGGCACGGTGGAGAAGCGGATCGCGGCCGTCTTCGGCAAGCTGCGGCTCGGGCCGGAGCCGGAGCTGAACCGGCGCGTCGCCGCGGTGCTGATCTACCTGCGCGAGTCGGCCTCGCGCGGCTGAGCGGCGGCGACCGGCGCGGCGGCGCGGACACGGGTGCCGCGGCCGGGGACGCTCTCGAGCTCGAGCGAGCCGCCGATCGCGGCGATCCGGTCGGCCATGTTCTGCAGCCCGGCGCCGCGGCAGCCGCGACCGTCGAAGCCGGGGCCGTCGTCGGCGACCTCGAGCACGACCGCGTCCGGCTCCGCGCGCAGCCAGACCGAGACCGTCGACTCCGGCGCGTGCTTGCTCGCGTTCGTCAGCGCCTCCAGGCCGACGAAGTAGAGCGCCGCCTCGACCTCCTGCTCGAAGCGGCGGCCGACGAGCCCGGCGTCGATCTCGATCTGCACCGCGAGCGGCACGCGGGCCGTCTGCGTGCGCAGCGCGGCCGGCAGGCCCTGGTCGGCGAGCACGCTCGGGAAGATGCCGCGGCCGAGCTCCTGCAGCGCGAAGATCGCCTGCTCGGCCTCGAGCGCCAGGTCGGCGAGCAGCGGCTCGCCGTCGCCGGCCGCCCGCTTCAGCCGCGTCGCGAGCGAGACGAGCTGCTGCTGGACGCCGTCGTGGAGGTTGCGCTCGATCCGCCGGCGCTCCTCGTCCTGGGCGCCGACGAGCCGCTGGCGCGAGCGGACGAGGTCGGCCGCCTGCGCCTCGATCTGCTCGAGCCGCTGGCGCAGCTGCGCCTCGAGGCGGAGGTTGCGCAGCCGCAGTGCGCACTCGCGCGCGAGCAGCTCCAGCAGCTCGAAGTCGGCGGCGGCGAGCGGGTCGCCGCGGCGGGGGCCGCAGGCGAGCAGGCCGACGAGCTCGTCGCCGCCGACGAGCGGGACGACCGCCGCCGGCGGCTCCGGCCAGAGCGGCTGCAGCTCGGCCGCCGGCCCGTCCGCGAGCACGAGCCCGGGCGAGGCACGCAGCTGCTCGGCCGCGGCGGCCGAGAGGACGACCGCCGGCCCGGCCTCGGCCCCCTCGACGCCGAGCGGCCGGAGCGCGCCGGCGCCGCCCGCGTCGACGTAGAGCCATGCGCCGGCCCAGCGGACGCCGAGCCCGTCGCGCACCGCACCGGCGACGAGCGGCCCGAGCAGGCCGAGCTCCACCGTCGAGCGGAGCGTCTCCCAGAACCCGGTCAGCAGCACGTGCGGCCGCGCGCGCCGGTAGACGATCCGCTCGGCGAAGCGCTCGAGTCGCGTGCGCGCCGGGTGGAAGACGACCGTGACGACGAGCGCCAGCCCGACGGCCAGGAGCGCGCTCGAGCCGCCGACGAGCAGCCCCGCCGCGAGCGCCGGCACGAGCAGCACCGCCGTCAGCACGGCCCAGAGGACGCCGTAGACGAGCGCCCGCGAGACGACGACCTCGATCTCCCAGAGCCGGTAGCGGAGGATGCCGACGGTCGCGCCGACGACCGTCACCGGCTGCCCGAGCATGCTCAGCGCGGCGCCGATCGCCCACGCCGTCGAGCCGTGCCCGTAGAGCGGGATGCCGACGAGCTGCAGCAGGATGCCGACGGCGGCGGGGACGATCAGCCACTTGACCTGCTGCCGCACGACCGCGGTCGCGCCGCGGTAGCGGTGCATGAGCCCGCCGAGGGCGATCAGCGGGAAGAGCAGGACGAGGCCGCCGAGGCTGCCGAGCTTCCGTCCCGCCTCGGTCGCGAAGGGGCCGTGGATGCCCGCCGGCACGGCCGTGCCGGAGAAGAAGTCGTAGACGTTGCCCGGCCCGAGCAGGTAGGCGCAGAGCGCGAGCGCGCAGTTGAGCGCCGTGCCCGCGACGAAGTAGCGGCGCCAGCCCGCGCTCGGGAAGCTGCCGTCCGGGAACCAGAGGATCAGCAGCGCCCAGGTGGCGTTGAGCGCCGCCGTGAACCAGATCGTCGCGTACGCCGCGGACTCGAGCGCGAGCGGGACGTTCTTCTGCGTGCCGTAGCTGAGGATCCCGGCGGCGAGCACGCCGAGGCCGAAGCCGACGCCGGTGACGAGCAGCAGCGCGCCGATCCGGTTGCGCGGCCGCAGCCAGAGGATCAACGAGCCGAAGAGGCCGACCGAGAGCGCGAGCGTCGTCGGGCCGCCGGCGACGAGGTGCCGGCCGCCCGCGAGCTCGACGAGCGCGAGGCCGCCGCCGACGGCCGCGAGCGTCACGGCCGCGCCGAGCACGGCGAGCGAGCGGACCGTCGCCGCCGGCAGCGCCGCGCGCGCCGGGATCGCCTGCCTCAGGGCCAACATCGCCATCCGATGGTCCCGCCGGAAGCCGCCCGCGTCAAGCCGGGTCGCCTCCCCGACGGACGGGGGAAAACCGGAACGAGGTCGGAGGCGTGCCGGCTTGTTGCGCGGCGGCCGCGGCGCGAGCCTGGGAGCCGTGACCCGACTCGCCGATCTCGCACTCGCCCACCGCCGCCTCGTCGTCCTCGGCTGGGCCGCGCTCGCGCTCGTCGGCTTCGCGACGCTCTCGCGGTCGACCGGCGCCCTCTCGCAGCGCTACACGCTGCCTGGCTACGCCGGCTACGACGCCTCGCAGGCGATCGAGCACGCCTTCGGCAGCGGCGGCGCCTCGCAGCCGTTCGTCGCCGTCGTCCACGTCCCTGACGGCGTCGCCGCCCACCGGCGGGAGCTCGGCGCCGCGCTCGCCCGCGTCGGCCGCGCGCTGCCCGGCTCGCGGATCGCCTCCTACGCCTCGACCGGCGACCGGGACTTCGTCTCGGCCGACGGCCGCACCTCGTTCGCGCTCGTCTACCCGCCGCTCTCGCGTCGCACCGGCCAGCCGGAGGCGGACGCGCTCGCGACGATGCGCCGCGCGCTCGCGGGCGCGCGCGTCGGCGGCGCTCCGGTCGCCCTTACCGGCGCGGCGGCTCTCGGCAAGGACTCCGGCACGCAGAAGCAGGGGCTCGGCGTCGTCGCCGAGGAGCTGCTCGGCGTCGTCGGCGCGCTCGCGGTGCTCGTCTTCGTCTTCGGCTCGCTGCTCGCGCTCGTGCCGCTGCTCGTCGCGCTGGCGGCGATCCCGACGACCTTCCTGCTCGTCTGGGCGATCACGACCGCGACCGACGTCTCGTTCCTCGTCGAGTACTTCGTCGCGCTGATCGGGCTCGGCGTGGCGATCGACTACGCGCTGCTCGTCGTCTCCCGCTGGCGGGAGGAGCGCGCCGCCGGGCTCGCAAACGAGGAGGCCGTCCGCCGTGCCGCCGCGACCGCCGGCCGCGCCGTGCTCGTCAGCGGCACGACGGTCTCGGTCGGCCTGCTCGCGCTCGTCGTCCTGCCGGTGCCGTTCCTGCGCTCGATCGGCTTCGCCGGCCTGCTGATCCCGCTCGTCAGCGTCGCGGCCGCCTCGACGCTCCTGCCCGTCGTGCTCGCGGTCGCCGGGCCGCGGCTCGACCGCCGGCGCATTCGCCGCACGGATCGCGCGACCGCGCACTGGACGCGCTGGGCGGAGCTCGTCGTCCGGCGCCGCGTCGTCGCGCTCGTCGCCGCGCTGGCGGTGCTCGCGGCGCTGCTCGTGCCCGCGTTCTCGCTGCGGCTCGGCGACGCGCAGCTGCACGCGCTCTCGAAGGCGGGGCCGGCGCGCGCGGCGCTCGACACGCTGCAGCGCTCGGGGATCGGCGCGGGCGTCCTCTCGCCGCTCGAGGTCGCGACGACGCCGGCCGCTGCGGATCGGACGGCCGCCGCGCTCGGCCGCGTCGGCGGCGTCGAGGGCGCCGTCGCGCCCGCCGCCTGGCGGCGCGGCGGCGACGCCGTGGTCGACGTCCTGCCGGGCGCGGATCCCGCGACCGCGGCCGGCGCGCACACGCTCGCGCGGGTGCGGGACGCGGCGGCCGCGCTCGCCCCGCCCGCGCGGGTCGGCGGCGAGACCGCGGTGATGAGCGACTTCGCCTCGGCGATCTACGGCTCCTTCCCCGAGCTCGTCGTCCTGCTCGCGCTGGTCGCGTTCGTCCTGCTCGCGCGCGCGTTCCGCTCGGTCGTCCTGCCGCTGAAGGCGCTCGCGCTGAACGTGCTCTCGATCGGCGCGGCCTGGGGCGTCGTCGTCCTCGTCTGGCAGCGAGGCCACGGAGCGCACGCGCTCTGGGGCCTGCCGGCGACGCACGCGGTCGCCGTCTGGATCCCGCTGATGGTCTTCGCGTTCCTGTTCGGCCTCTCGATGGACTACGAGGTCTTCGTCATCGCCCGGATGCGGGAGGAGTACGACCGCACCGGCTCGACGCGCGCCGCAGTCGTCGGCGGGCTCGGCCGCACCGGGCGGCTCGTCACGAGCGCGGCGCTGATCCTGTTCCTCGCGTTCGTGGCGATGGCCGCCGGGCCGGAGACCGACGTGAAGGTGCTCGCCACCGGCTTCGCCGCCGGGATCGTGCTCGACGCGACGGTCGTCCGCGCGCTGCTCGTGCCGGCCGCCGTGGCCCTCCTCGACCGCTGGAACTGGTGGTTCCCGGCGCCGCTCGCCCGCGTGCTGCGGGTCCCGGCGCCGGAGCCGGTGCCCGAGCGGCCGCTGCCCGAGATCTGAACCGACCCCCCGAAAGATGGCATGACCAGGGACCCCCTCAGCTCAGACGCGACGATGCGCGTTGATGTCGTTGAGTCGACGGAGCCTGAGGAGGTCCCGGGAGATGATCGTAATGGCCTTTGACCAGCATCGTGAGCAGATCACCTTCGACGCGCTCGACACGGCGTGCGGCGGGGTGCAGCGGGGCAGGATCCGGCCGGCCGACCGCGACGGCGTCCGTGCCTGGCTTCGCCGGTGGGAGGGGCAGGAGTTGGAGGTGGCGTTGGAGGCGACGACGGGTTGGCGGTTCCTGGTCGAGGAGCTGCAGCGGGTGGGTGCGCGGGTGCATCTCGCGGAGCCGGCCGAGACGGCCGCGCGGCGCGGCCCGAAGAAACGGGCGAAGACCGATCGCGAGGACGCGCGCCGGCTGCGGGAGTTGTTGCAGCAGGGAAGGGTGCCGGAGTCGTGGATCCCGCCCGAGCACCTGCTCGAGCTGCGCTCGAAGGTCAGGTTGCGGCACACCCTGATCGAGCAGCGGGGCGAGTGGCAGCAGCGGATCCAGGCGCAGCTCTACCACCACGGCGTCTCCCGCCGCCGGCAGCTTCTGACCGCCGAGCGGCGCGACTGGCTGGAGCAGCTCGAGCTGCCCGACGCCGCCCGCCGGCAGATCGAGGTCGCGTTGACGCTGATCGACGCCGTCGACGGCCAGTTGCGGCCGCTGGATCGGGAGTTGCGCGCATTGGCGCGCCGCCAGCCCGGCTGCCGGGCGCTGATGGCCCAGTACGGGGTCGGCGAGATCACCTCGGTCGCGATCCTGGCCGAGCTCGGCGACTGCCGCCGCTTCTCGTCTTCGCGGCGAGCTGTTCGCTACGCCGGCCTCGACATCACCGTCTCCCAGTCCGACCGGCGGCGCAGCGCCGGCCATCTCTCCCGCCAGGGGCCGCCGACCTTGCGTTGGGCGTTGTTCGAGGCGGCTCAGGTCGCCCGCCGCTCGGGCTCGCCCGACCGCAGCTACTACGAGCAGGCTGCCGAGCGGCTCGGCTCGAACCGCGCCTGCCTCTCGATCGCCCGCAAGCTGCTCAAGCGCAGCTTCCACATCCTCCGTCAGCTCGGCGAGGAGGCGCTGCAACCCGCCTGAGCCGGGCGGACGGATCATGCGCGCCAGGGCCTCTCATCAGCTGATCAGCCGCGGCCAGCTCCCGGCAGTCTCCTGCCGCCACCCAGCCTTTCGGGTGGACGGCCCTGAAAGATCGAGCGGCCGCACCGCTCCCGGCGGGATCACCCCATCACCCATCATGTCGCCGGCCGAGACAACACGGCCGTGGACCGAGATAAGGCTGGGCGCCCGCGCGCACCGACACGACCACCTCGACCGTGCGCACCCGCCGCCCAGACCCCCGCAACACCC
>DASSSR010000033.1:0-15870 GCA_035708345.1 Gaiellaceae bacterium | reverse complement strand
GTCGTAGGTGTAACTGGTCGAGGAGCCGCCGTTGGTGGCGGCGGTCATCTGACCGGCAAGGTCGACCGTGTAGGCCCACGCGCCGGCGGACGTCTCGTTTCCGTTGGGGTCGAAGGTGTAGGTGGTGGTGCCGGACGGGCTCCCCGGATCTGCGTCTCGAAGTCGTTGTGCCAGATGCTGTTCGACCAGCCGGACCAGGTGTTGTCGTCCGACCGGTAGTAGCGAGTTAAGGAGAACGGCAGGCCGGGTGCCGCAAGCGTGACGTCGGTCACGGCTGTGGAGTACCCACCGCTTGCATCATTCACCGGGTCATCGAGGCACTGCTGCTGCGCCGCCGCCGCGACACCGGCGGCCTGCACGCGCGAGATCCCTTGCCCCGTGCGGCAGGCGCCGTCTCTCTCGTCGCTTCCCCAGACGACGTGGCTGCGGACGTGCCCATTCAGCACGCCGTTCACGTAGACGTTGTACGACCAGTCGGGATGCGCCGCACATTCCGAGAACGTGACCCCGAAGGTGACGGTGTCGGCTCCACGCTTCTTGCCGGTGTAGTAGTAGAAGTTGAGGCCGTTCACGTTGCCGACGCTCCAGGCTGCGCCGGCATTCGCACCGACGACCGACTCATCCGGTTTTCCCGTGGTGCAGCCGCCACCGAAGCTGTTCGGATTCGCCCACGTGTAGCCCAGAGTCCCGTTGAGACTCGGCGCACTCGAACCAGGACGATTACTAGCCGGGGCCCGCTGGATGACGTAGTAGACGTTGCAGCTCGGCATGTACGGCGAGTAGCACTGCTGAGCGCGTGTTGCAGCGCCGGCCGGTCGGGCGCTCGCCAATGCGAAGAACGCCAGAAGCGTGATCGCCGCGGCGGCAATCAAGCGAACTTCGCGCGGCGACGGGCAAACCGTGCGAGTAACGATCATGCGGCGAGACCCCTCTCAGTTGACGACGGATCGCGCCGCAGGCGATCGTTGCCCACATATGTGCAGACCCCGGCACATATGTCAGGCGGGCGTGTCCGGCAGGCGTCCGCCGAGGCGCCGGGTGCGAGCAGATTGCCTAGACACCGCGGCGCGCCCTCGTTGCGCATGCGGGCCCCTCAGGGGCCCCGTTCGATCTCGCGCTTCGTCAGCGCCAGCAGCTCGCCGTAGAGCTCCTCGAGCCCCTCGCGCGTCAGCGGGCCGCGGTTCAGGCGCTGCAGGTACTGGAGCATCCACTCCTCGCGCGCGAGGTCGACGAAGCCGATCCCGTGCTCGTCCTTGTACCGCTTCAACCGCGAGACGAGCTCGAGCCGGCGGTTGACGAGCTCGACGAGCGCGCTGTCGAGATCGGAGATCTCGCGGCGGACGCGCGCGACGTGCTCGTCCTGGGCGGGGGCGACGGTCATTCGTCCTCTTCGTGGGCTGCGTAGACGCCGAGCACGCGCAGCTCGCGCGTGACGGCACGGGCGGCGCGGAGCGCGTCGCGCACCGCGGGGTCGAGCGGGTGCCCGGCGACGACGGCGTCGAACCGGTAGCGGAACGGCGTCTCCGGCAGCGGCCGCGAGACGAGGCGCTGCAGGTCGAGCCCGGCCTGCGCGAACGGCGTGATCGCCGCGTGCAGCGCGCCCGGCCGGTGGTCGGTGACGAACGACAGCGCCGTGCGCGCGTCGCCGACCGCGACGAGCGTGTGCGCGGCGACACTGACGAAGCGCGTGAAGGCGGGATGGTCGCCGACGTCGTCCGCCAGCACCTGCAGGCCGAACTCGTCGGCCGCCGCGGGCGACGCGAGCGCGGCCTCGTGCGGGTCGCCGCGCTGGGCGACGATCCGCGCGGCGTCCGCCGTCGTCGCTGCGGGAATCAGCGAGACGCCGTCGAGCACGCGGCGGCACTGCTCGAACGCGGTCGGGTGCGAGCGCACCACGCGCACCTCGTCGAGCGCGCCGACGCCGAGCAGGCAGTGCCGGACCGGCTGCACGATCTCGCCGACGATCGAGAGGTCGAGCTCGTAGAGCAGGTCGTGCGTCTCGGCGACGGCGCCCGCGAGCGAGCTCTCGATCGGCAGGACGCCCGAGGACGCGTCGCCCGCGGTCACGGCCTCGGCGACGGCGCGGAAGCTCGCGAGCGGCCGCCGCTCGTGCCGCGGGAAGAGCGCCGCCGCGGCCGCCGCCGTGTGCGTCCCCTCCGGGCCGGGGTACGTGACGACGCTCATAGCCGCGCCAGCACCGCCTCGCCGAGCTGCGCCGTCGTCGCGTCGCCGCCGAGATCCGGCGTACGCACGTCCGCGAGCGCGCCCTCGACGGCGCGCGTCAGCGCCTCCGCCTCGTCGTGCAGACCGAGCCCGTGCTCGAGCAGCAGCGCCGTCGAGCGCAGCATCGCCGTCGGGTTGGCGGCGCCGCGCCCGGCGATGTCGGGCGCGGAGCCGTGCACCGGCTCGAAGATCCCCGCGCCGCCGTCGGAGAGCGACGCCGACGGCGCGAGCCCGAGCCCGCCGGTCATCGCGGCGGCGAGGTCGGAGAGGATGTCGCCGAACATGTTCTCGGTCACGATCACGTCGAACTGCTGCGGCGCGAGCGCGAGCTGCATCGCCGCGTTGTCGACGAGCATGTGCTCGACCTCGACGTCCGGGTAACGCGGCGCCGTCTCGTCGACGATCCGCCGCCACAGCCGCGACGTCTCGAGCACGTTCGCCTTGTCGACCGAGGTGAGCTTCCGCCGCCGCCCCCGCGCGAGCTCGAAGCCGCGCCGGACGATCCGCTCCACCTGCCGCGGGTGGTACTCGCACGTGTCGAAGACCGTCCCGTCGTCGCGCGTCCCCTTGGCGCCGAAGTAGAGCCCGCCGACGAGCTCGCGGACGATCAGCACGTCGACGTCGCCCTGCGCCGCGGGCCGCAGGTTCGCGTACGCGTCGAGCGCGGCGCGGAGGCCGAGCAGCCCCTGCTCGGGCCGGACGTCCTTCGCGTCGAACTCCGGGTCGCCGACCGGGCCCTTCAGCACCGCGGTCGCGCCGAGGCACGCGTCGAGCGTCCGGCGCGGCAGCGGCTCGCCGGTCGCGCGGATCGCCGCGCCGCCGAGCGGCTGCTCCTCCAGCTCGACGTCCGGCGCGAGCCGCTCGAGGACGCGCCGCGCCTCGTTCGCGACCTCGGGCCCGATCCCGTCGCCGGGCAGGACGACGATCTTCGCTCTAGCCGTCGGCAAGCAGGCTCTTCGGCTGGCGGCCGCGCGGGCGGGGGCGGAAGCCGGCGGCGGCGATCGCCGCGTTCCAGCTCCCGAACACGCGCGCGACGGTCTGACGCGACGGATGGTTCTCTCCCGCCTGCTCCCAGTCGCTCGTCAGCGGCGGGCGGCTGTGCTTCCTGTGCCAGAGCGTGATCGCGTAGACGATCGTGTCGTCGGTCCAGCGGAAGCCCGTTCTCGGGCCGGTTCTCATGCCACACCTCCCAACGTCGAAAGGATCAGTTCCGCGTCCGGCTCGACGACGATCGGGTCGAGCCGGTCGGCGACGAGGCCGGGCGTCTTCAGCCCGTCGCCGGTGACGAGGAGCACGACGCGGTCGTCCTCCCCGACCTCTCCCGCGCGCACCGCCGCGCGCAGCGCGCCGAGCGTCACCGCCGGCGCGGTCTCGCCGAACACGCCGGTCGTCTCCGCGAGCAGCGCGATGTTCTCGACGATCTCGTCCTCGGGCGTCGCGTGGACCGACGTCGCCGTCGCCGCGGCGAGCGCGCCGTCCGCGGGCGAGCCGATCGCGAGCGAGCGCGCGAGCGTCGCCGGGCGCACCGGCTTCACCTTGCCGCCGGTCGCCCACGCGCGGGCGACCGGCGCGCACCCCTCCGCCTGCGCACCCACCTGCCGCGGCCGCTCGCCCTCGACGAGCCCGAGCTCGAGCAGCTCGCCGAAGCCCTGGTGGACCTTCGTGAACATCGCGCCGGACGCGATCGGCGCGACGACGACGTCGGGCAGCTCCCAGCCGAGCTGCTCCGCGATCTCGAACGCGATCGTCTTCGAGCCCTCCGCGTAGTACGAGCGCAGCTGCACGTTGACGAACGCCCAGTCGACCTCGAACGACAGCTCGACCGTCAGCCGGCTGCAGTCGTCGTAGCTGCCCTCGACGGCGTAGATGCGCGGCCCGTACACGGCGGAGGCGATCAGCTTCTCCGGCTCGAGATCGGCGGGACAGAGGATCGCGGCCTCCATCCCCTCCGCGGCCGCGCGCGCGGCGACGGCGTTCGCGAGGTTGCCGGTCGAGGAGCACGCGAGCGTGGTCGCGCCGTGCGCCTGGGCCTTCGCGCACGCGACGGCGACGGGCCGGTCCTTGAACGAGTGCGTCGGGTTCGCGGTGTCGAGCTTCAGCCAGAGCTCGCCGATCCCGAGCGCGTGCGCGAGCCGCGGCGCCTGGACGAGCGGCGTCCAGCCCGGTGCGAGCCGCGGCTCGGCCGGCGCGGCGACCGGCAGCAGGTCGGCGTAGCGCCAGATCGAGTACGGCCCCGCCTCGATCCGCTCGCGCGTGACGAGGCGGCGCTGCTCGTCGCGGTCGTAGACGGGATCGAGCGGCCCGAAGCAGCGCGGGCACACGCCGACGGGGTCGAGGGGATGATGGGTCTCGCAGACCCTGCAGCGGAGTGCGGTGGCGGGCACTACAACCGTCCTTTCGTCGTCGCTCGGCATCCGACCGGGATTGGCACCACACCCAGCCCCAGGAAACAGGGCCGCGTAGGTTGCCGAGGCGTCTTCGGGCCGGTTCCCTCAGCCTCTCTCGATGCGGAGCGGGACGAGCCCGGCTCCTTCGTGCTGGGACTATACAAAATGAAGCTCACTTGAGGACGGCTCCTTCGGACGCCGACGAGACGCCGGCGGCGTAGCGCGCGAGCACGCCCTTCGTGTAGCGCGGCGCGGGCGGGACGACGTCGCGCAGACGCGCCTCGAGCTCGTCGGCGGACAGCTGCACGCGCAGCTCGCGCTGCTCGACGTCCAGCTCGACCACGTCGCCGTCGTGCAGTGCCGCGATCGGGCCGCCGCGCGCGGCCTCCGGCGCGACGTGCCCGACCATCAGCCCGTGCGTGGCGCCGGAGAAGCGGCCGTCGGTGATCAGAGCCACCTCGTCGCCGAGCCCCTCGCCGACGAGCGCGGCCGTCACGTGCAGCATCTCGCGCATCCCGGGCCCGCCGGCGGGGCCCTCGTAGCGGATGACGACGACGTCGCCCGGCCGGATCGTGCGCGCCTTGACGGCCGCGAAGCACTCCTCCTCCGAGTCGAAGACGCGCGCAGGCCCGCGGTGGAAGAGCCGCTCGTGCCCCGCGAGCTTGACGACGCAGCCGTCCGGCGCGAGGTTGCCGCGCAGGATCGCGAGCCCGCCCGTCGGCTTCAGCGGCGTCTCGATCGGGACGACGACCTCCTGGCCCGGCGTCTCGACGGCGGCCGTCGCCACCTGCGCGAGCGAGCGGCCGTCGACGTTCGGCGCGTCGCCGTGCACGAGCCCCGCCTTCACGAGCTCGCGCGCGACGAGCGCGAGGCCGCCGGCGGCGTGCAGGTCGGTGGCGACGAAGCGCCCGCCGGGCTTGATGTCGGCGACGACCGGCGTGCGTTCGGCGATCCGGTCGAACTCGTCGATCGTCAGGTCGAGATCGAGCTCGTACGCGAGCGCGAGCAGGTGCAGGACGCCGTTCGTCGAGCCGCCGGTGGCGGCGACGGCGGCGGCCGCGTTCTGCAGCGCCTCGCGCGTCATCACCTGCGACGGGCGCACGTCGTCGCGGACGAGGCGCATCGCGATCCTGCCGGCCTCGTACGCGGCGTCCTTCTTCGCCGGGTCGGTCGCCGGCACGTCGTTGAGCCCGGCCGGGGAGATGCCGAGGAACTCGAGCACCATCGCCATCGTGTTCGCGGTGTACTGGCCGCCGCACGCGCCCGCGCCGGGGCAGGCGACGCTCTCGAGCTCGTGCACGTCCGCGTGCGACATCTTCCCCGCCGCCGCCGCGCCGACCGCCTCGAAGACGTCCTGGATCGTCACGTCGCGGCCGCGGAAGCGGCCGGGGCCGATCGAGCCGTTGTAGAGCACGAGCCCGGGAACGTCGAGCCGCGCGAGCGCCATCGCCGCGGCGGGAATCGTCTTGTCGCAGCCGACGAGGCAGACGAGCCCGTCGAGCAGATGCCCGCGGACGACGAGCTCGATCGAGTCGGCGATCACCTCGCGCGAGACGAGCGACGCGCGCATCCCCTCGGTGCCCATCGAGACGCCGTCGGAGACCGCGATCGTGTTGAACTCGACCGGCGTCCCGCCCGCCTCGAGGATGCCGCGCCGCACGTGCCGCGCGAGCTCGCGCTGATTCCAGTTGCACGGCATCGTCTCGATCCACGTCGTCGCGATGCCGACGAGCGGACGCGCGAGCGCCTCGTCGTCGAGCCCGATCCCCTTCAGCATCGCGCGCGCGGGCGCGCGGTCGACGCCGTCGGTCAGCGCCGCGCTGCGCCGCTTCGCCGGGTCGGAGGGGCGTGCGTACGGATCGCTCATGCTCTCTTCCGCGTGTTGCTGCTCATACCGGACCGGCTCCGTTCCTCGCGATTGCCAGTTGCAGGACGTCGTGCTCGGGGAAGCGGCGCGTCAGCTCGGCGGCGACGTCGGCCGCGCGCGCCCGCTCCGCCCAGACGATCACCGTCGGGCCCGAGCCGGAGAGCGTCGCCGCGAGGGCGCCGTCCGGCAGGTCGGCGCGGATCTCGTGCAGGTGCGGCGCATGCTCGGCGCGGTACGGCTCGTGCAGCCGATCGTCTGCTCCGGCGGCGAAGAGGGAGTCGTCGCCGCGAGCCAGCGCAGCGCCGAGCAGCGCCGCACGCCCCGCGGTGTAGACGGCATCGGCGTGCTGCACCGTCTGCGGCAGCGCTGCACGCGCCTCCGCCGTCTTCACGCGGTTCTTCGGGACGACCGCGACCGCGGCCGCCGGCACGTCGTCGGCGACGCGCGCGATCCGTCCGTCCCAGGTCAGGGTGACGCCGCCGACGAGCGCGGCGGCGAGGTTGTCGGCGTGGCCCTCGAGCTCGAGGCCCGCCTCGAGCAGCTCGTCCGCCGTGCAGTCGACGCCCGCGGCGAGCGCGCCGGCGACGAGCCCGAGCGCGACGACCGCGGCGCTCGAGCCGAGCCCGCGCTCGCGCGGGATCCGGTCGGTGAAGGCGAACTCGCGGCCGTCGGGAGAGGCGAAGCGGGCGAACGCGCGCACCCCGAGGTGCCGGCCGTTCACCGGCCCGTCGCCGTCGCGCACCTCGAGCTCGTTCCAGAGGTCGAGGGCCGCGCCGGCGACGTCGAAGCCGGGTCCGAGATTCGCCGTCGTGGCCGGAGCCTGCACGCGGATGCTCATGCGGGGTCCTTCAGGCCGTGGCCGGTGATCACGCAGACGACGCGCTCGCCGGAGCGGGCCGACTCGGGCAGCGCCGCGATCCCCGCGGCGGAGGCCGGCTCGCAGAAGAGCCCTTCCTCGCGGCCGAGCAGCCGCCGCGCCTCGACGATCGACTGGTCGCCGAGCGTGTGCACGGCGCCGCCGCTCTCGGCCACCGCCCGCTCGGCCTCGACGCGGTGCACCGGCTCGACGATGCGGATCGCGGACGCGACCGTCGTCGCCCGCTCGGCCGCCTGCACCGGGTGCAGCCGCGGCAGCGGGCCCCGCTCGCCGAAGCCGAGCGCGTATGCCTTCGTGTTGCCGCCGCCGCCGTACGGGAGCGTCAGCACGTCGGGAACGCCGCCGAGCTGCTCGAGGATCTCGAACGCCGCCGTCTTCTGCCCCTCGATCCGGTGCGGGTTCGTCGAGTTGACGAGCACGTGCCCGTCGCGGGCGCCGAGCTGCTCCGCGTGCGCGAAGGCGTCGGTGAACGAGCCGTCGATCTCGACGATCTCGCCGCCGACCGCGCGCACCTGCAGGAGCTTCGGCCCGGCGGCCGCGCCGGCGGCGACGACGATCACGGCGCGCAGCCCGGCCCGTGCGGCGTAGGCGGCGCACGACGCCGCGGTGTTGCCGGTCGAGGCGCAGACGAGCGTGTGCGCGCCCTGCTCGACCGCGCGCGAGACGGCGACCGCCATCCCACGGTCCTTGAAGGAGCCGGTCGGATTCGCGCCCTCCCACTTCAGCCACAGCTCGACGCCGAAGCGCTCCGACAGCCGCGGCGCGCGCAGCAGCGGCGTGCTGCCCTCGCCCAGCGTGATCCTCACGCCGCCACCACCGGCGCGACGAAGGGACGGTCGAGCACCTCGGGGAAGGCCGCGATCTCCGCGAGCGCGCCGCGCACGTGCCCGAGCGGCGCCTCGTGCAGGACGAGGTCGAGCGACGCCTGCCCGCCGTTTCCCGGCCGGGCGAGAGTGGCTCTGCCGCCCTCGCGTCCAGCCTCCTCCTCGAGCTGCTGGACGAGCTGCGCGACCGAGACCTCGTGCGCCGCGAGCCGCGACGCCGCGTGCGCGAGCACGCCCGGGCGGTCGGCGACGTCGAGGTGGACGTAGAACGGCGAGCGCCAGCCGTCCGGGTCGAGCCGGCGCAGCTCGCGCCAGCAGGCGTCGTTCTGCAGGAAGCCGGTGCCGGCGGTGCCGACGACGCTGACGAGGTCGGCGACGACGGCGGACGCGGTCTCCGTCCCGCCCGCGCCGGGGCCCTCCAGCGTGATCTCGCGAATCGCGTCGCCCTGCAGCATCACCGCGTTGAAGGCGCCGTCGACGGCGGCAAGCGGGTGCGAGCGCTCGACGAAGGCCGGTTGCACTCGCACGTCCACCTCCTCCCCGACGAGGGTCGCGATCCCGACGAGGCGCACGACCATCCCGAGCTGCGCGGCGGCCGCGACGTGCGCCGCCGTCAGCTCCGTGATCCCGCGCGTCTCCACCTCGTCGGGCGTGACGCGCGAGCCGAACGCGACCGTGGCGAGGATCGACATCTTCGCGGCCGCGTCGAGGCCCTCGACGTCGTCGGTCGGGTCGGCCTCCGCGTAGCCGAGCCGCTGCGCCTCGGCGAGCGCGTCCGCGTACGCGTCGCCGCGCTCCATGCGCGAGAGGATGAAGTTGGTCGTCCCGTTGACGATCCCGAGCACCCGGTGCACGTTCGTCGCGATCAGCGACTCGCGCAGCACCTTCACGACCGGGATCGCCGCGCACACCGAGGCCTCGAAGCGCAGCTGCACGCCCGCCGCCGACGCCGCCGCGAACAGGTCGGCGCCCTCGCGGGCGACCAGCTGCTTGTTCGCCGAGACGACCGGCTTGCCCGCGCGCAGCAGCTCGCGGACGTACTCGCCCGCCGGCCGGACGCCGCCCATCACCTCGGCGACGACGTCGACGCGCGGGTCGTCGCGCACGGCTGCGAACTCGGTCGTGAGCACGCCGTCGCCGGCGGGGAACGGACGCTCCTTCGCCGGGTCGCGGACGAGCGCGCGCACGACGCGGAGGCGGTGCCCGGTCGCCCGCTCGATCTCCCCGCCGCTCTCCGCCAGCATCCTGCTCACCGACGCGCCGACCGTCCCGTAGCCCAGCAGGGCGACTCCGACCTCAACCGACGCCAAGAAGCCCTTCCACGCCCGCCAGCTCGCGGAGCTCCTTTCCGACCCGCTCGATCTCCTTCGCCCGCTCGACGCCGTCCTTGCGCAGCTGCGCGAAGCGCGGCCGCCCCGCGGCGTCGTCGGCGAACAGCTCCTCCGCGAAGCGGCCGCTGCGGATGTTCTCGAGCACGCCCTGCATCCGCGCCTTCACCGCGTCGTCGACGATCTGCGGCCCGACGCGCAGGTCGCCGTACTCGGCGACGTCGGAGATCGAGTAGCGCATGTACTCGTAGCCGCCCTGGTAGAGCAGGTCGACGATCAGCTTCAGCTCGTTCAGCACCTCGTAGTAGGCGATCTCCGGCTGGTAGCCCGCCTCGACGAGCGTGTCGAAGCCCGCCTGGATCAGCGCGGGGACGCCGCCGCAGAGCACCGCCTGCTCGCCGAAGAGGTCGCTCTCGGTCTCCTCCGCGAACGTCGTCTCGAGCAGCCCGACCCGCGCGCAGCCGATGCCGACGCCGTACGCGAGCGCCAGCTGGAGCGCGCGGCCGCTCGCGTCGCGGTGGACGGCGACGAGGCCCGGCGTCCCCGCCCCGGAGACGAACAGCTCGCGCACGCGGTGGCCCGGCGCCTTCGGCGCGACCATGATCACGTCGTTGCCCTCGGCCGGGACGATCCGCCCGAAGTGGACGTTCAGCCCGTGCGCGAACAGGACCGCCTGGCCGGGCGCGAGGCTCGGCGCGACGTCCCGCTCCCACACCTCAGCCTGCACGTGGTCGGGGACGAGGATCGCCACGAGCTGCGCGCCGCGGACCGCCTCGGCGATCGGGGCGACCTCGAGCCCCGCCTCCTCCGCCGCCGCGCGCGAGCCGCTGCCCTCGCGCAGGCCGACGACGACCTCGACGCCCGAGTCGCGCAGGTTGAGCGCGTGCGCGTGGCCCTGGCTGCCGAAGCCGACGACCGCGACCTTCCCGTCGAGGAGGTCGAGGTCGCCGTCGCGATGAATGGTCGCCATGTCGGATCTCCTTTTATGCGAGGACGTGCTGGGGACGGGGGGACTTGGACTTCGCCGCGCGGCCGAGCCCGAGCCGGCCGGTGCGGCCGAGCTCCTGCAGGCCGTGCGGACGGACGAGCTCCTCGAACGAGTCGATCTCCTCGGGCGCGCCGACGAGCTCGAAGACGATCGAGTCGGGCCCGAGGTCGGCGACGCGCGCCTTGAACGCCTCGGCGAGCGTCATCAGCTCGGCGCGCTTGCTCGCCGGCGCGGCCACCTTGAGCAGCGCGAGCTCGCGCTCGACCGACTCGCCGGGGACGAGCTCCTGCACGCGCAGCACGTTCACGAGCTTGTGCATCTGCTTCTCGATCTGCTCGAGCGTCCCGGGCGCGCAATCGACGCGCAACGTGATCCGCGAGACGTCGTGCCGCTCGGTCGGGCCGACCGCGAGCGACTCGATGTTGAAGCCGCGCCGCGCGAACATGCTCGTCACGCGCATCAGCGCGCCCGGCTTGTTCTCGACGAGCACGGAGAGCGTGTGCCTCACGCCGGCACCTCCTGCGCGTCCGGCTCGTACTCGATCACGTCGACCGCCGCCGCGCCGCTCGGGATCATCGGGAAGCAGTGCTCGCGCGGGTCGACGCGCGCGTCGATCACGCAGACGCGGCCGGAGTCGAGCGCCGTCGCGAGCGCGTCGCGAAGCTCCTCCTCGCTCTCGGCCGTGAAGCCGAGCGCGCCGTACGCCTGCGCGAGCAGCGCGTAGTCGGGCAGCGCCTGCGTCAGGTGGATCTGGGAGAAGCGCTCCTCGAAGAACATGTCCTGCCACTGGCGGACCATCCCCAGGTAGCCGTTGTTGACGATCACGACGACGATCGGCAGCTCCTCGAGCACGGCGGTCGCGAGCTCCTGCTGCGTCATCTGGAAGCAGCCGTCGCCGTCGACGCAGACGACCGTCGCGTCCGGCCGCGCCGCCTTGGCGCCGACGGCGGCCGGGACGCCGTAGCCCATCGTCCCGAGCCCGCCCGAGGTGAGGAACGTGCGCGGGACGTCGCAGCGCAGGTACTGCATCGCCCACATCTGGTGCTGGCCCACGCCCGTCGTGAAGACGACGTCGTCGCGGCCGGCCGTCAGCTCCTGCAGCAGCTCGAGCACGCGCTGCGGCTTCAGCAGGTCGCCCTCCTCCGCGTAGCGGAGCGGATACGCGTCGCGCCACTCGGCGATCTGCGCGAGCCAGCGGTCGGTGCGGCCCGGCCCCCTGCCTTCAGGCCGGGCGTCGACGGCGTTGCCGTCGACGCTTCCAGCCAAGGCCTCGAGCGCCTCGACCAGCTCGGCGAGCACGCTCTTCAGCGGGCCGACGACGGGGATGTCGGCGCGGCGGATCTTCGAGATCTCCGCCGCGTCGATGTCGAGGTGGACGACCGTCGCCCCCGGCGCGAACGCCGCGACCTTGCCGGTGACGCGGTCGTCGAAGCGCGCGCCGACGGCGACGATCAGGTCGGCCTTGTTCAGCGCCCAGTTCGACCACTTCGGCCCGTGCATGCCGGGCCAGCCGGCGTGCAGCTCGTGCGACTCCGGGAAGGCGCCCTTCGCCATCAGCGTCGTCACGACCGGCAGGCGCCCGCGCTCGGCGAGCACGAGCAGCTCGCCGGTCGCGTGCGCGTTCAGCACTCCTCCGCCGACGTACAGGATGGGCCGCTCCGCCGCGGCGACGGCCTGAGCAGTGGCCGCTATCTGGCGTGGATGACCGCGGCGGGGCGGCTTCCATCCCGGGAGGGAAACTGCGTCGGGGTAGGAGAAGTCGAGCTCGGCCTCCTGCACGTCGCGCGGGACGTCGACGAGCACCGGGCCGCAGCGGCCCGTGCGCGCGACGTGGAAGGCGGCCTTGACCACCTCCGGCAGCTCGTGCACGTCCTGCGCGAGCCACGAGTGCTTGACGATCGGGATCGTGATCCCGGTGATGTCGCACTCCTGGAACGCGTCCGTGCCGATCAGGCTCGAGCGCACCTGGCCGGTGATGCAGACGAGCGGCGTCGAGTCCATCCACGCGTCGGCGATCGGGGTCACGAGGTTCGTCGCGCCCGGCCCGGAGGTGGCGACGCAGACGCCGACGCGCCCGGAGGCGCGCGCGTAGCCCTCGGCCATGTGCCCGGCGCCCTGCTCGTGCCGCGCGAGCACGTGGCGCACCGTCGTGCCGCGCGCCATCGCGTCGTAGAGCGGCAGGATCGCGCCGCCGGGGAGGCCGAAGATCACGTCCACGCCCTCCGCCTCGAGGCAGCGGAGGATCGCGTCTGCGCCGGTCATGATCACGCAGCCGACCCCCAGGGCTGGCTGAGCTGGAAGCCGGCGATCACGCGGGTCGTGAACTCCCGCGTCGTCGCGCCGACGCCGCGGCGCAGCAGGTCGGGCGTCTGCGGGCCGTCGACGAGCGCGGCGCTGACGGCGCCGGCGAGCGTCGAGGCGGCGACAGGATGGCCGAGGCCGAAGTCGAGCATCGTCGCGGCGGCGAGCAGCATGCTGCTCGGGTTGACCACCCCCGCGCCGGCGAGTGCGTAGCCCCCCGGCTCGCCGTAGGCGAGCCGACCTGGCCGGGCGGCGCCGGCTCTGCCGACGTCGCTTCCAGCCTCATTCGGGGCGGGCACGAACAGGCTCGGCCCGTGCTCGGCGAGCAGGCCGTGCGCGGCGACCCGGGCCGCCGCCGAGGCGGCGAGGATCTCGCCCATCGGCTCCGCCCACTGCGGCGACACCGCGACGACGTCGAAGCGCGAGGCGGTGAAGGCGGCGAGCGGGATCGCGAGCTTCGGCGCCACGTGCTCGACGGTCACGTGGTCGTGGTGCGCGGCGACGTCGTCGACGAGCTCGCGCCAGTCGCCGTCGCCGACCGCGGCGAGGCGGAGCGTCCGCTGCTCGGCGATCGCGAACGCGCGCTCGGCCGCCCACTCGCAGGCGTCCTCCGTGCGCGGGGCGACGACCACGACGTCGTCGTGGTGGCCGAAGCGCACACGGGTCGCCTGCGCGCGCAGGTCGAGGTCGGCCGTCACCTCCTCGAGCGCCGGCTCGTCCGCGCCCGCGACGAGCACGGCGTCGGCGTCGAGGATCGCGGCGCGGGTGGAGGGCGGGACGGACTGCCCGGCCCGGGCGAAGGCGCCGCCGCCGAACGTGGCGTGCGTCTCCTCGACGTGCAGGTTGTGCAGGCGGGCGACGCGGTCGAGCGCCAGCACCGCCTCGGCCATCAGCTCCGGGGCCGTGCCGGCACCGGTCAGGCATGCGATCTTCACGCGGGAACCTCCTCGAAGACGTCCTCGAGCGCGACGACGCCGCCGGCGTCGGCGCGCTCCTTGAAGCGGCGGAAGGCCGCGTTGAGCTGCTCGCCCACGAGCTCGATGCCGTGCTCGGCGCACGCGCGGGCGAAGGCGTGGCGGCCGGAGTGCTTGCCGAGCGGGAGCGTCGTGCGCGCGCCCAGCCGGCGGGGATCCATGATCTGGTACGTCCGCTCGTCCTTGAGCATCCCGTCCTGGTGGATACCGGCCTCGTGCGCGAACGCGTTCGCGCCGACCACCGCCTTGTTCGGCTGCACGACGTAGCCGGTGAGGCGGGAGACGAGCTCCGACGTGCGCGTGATCTCGTCCGTGACGACGCCGGTCGCCGCGTCGAGCGAGTCGCGGCGCACGTTCAGGGCCATCACGATCTCCTCGAGCGCCGCGTTGCCGGCGCGCTCGCCGATCCCGTTCACGGTGCACTCGACCTGCTCGGCGCCCGCCTGCACGCCCGCGAGCGAGTTCGCGACGGCGAGCCCCAGGTCGTCGTGGCAGTGGACGGAGAGCGCGACCTCGCGCAGCTCCGGGCAGCGGCGGCGGACGTCGGCGAGGAAGGACGCGTACTCGAACGGCAGCGAGTAGCCGACCGTGTCGGGGAGGTTGATCGTCGTGGCGCCCGCCCGGATCGCGGCGCGGCAGACGCGCGCGACGAACGCGGGGTCGGAGCGCGTCGCGTCCTCGCAGGAGAACTCGACCTCGTCGACGAGCGAGACGGCGCGGGCGACCGCGTCCCGTGCCTGCTCGATCACCTCCTGCGGCTCGAGGCCCAGCTTCTTCTCCATGTGCAGCGCGCTCGTCGCGATGAAGACGTGGATGCGCGACCGGCGGGCACCGGCGACCGCCTCGCCGGCCGCCTCGACGTCCTCGCGTCGGGTGCGGGCGAGCGACGCCACCGTGGGCGCGCCGACCGCGGCCGCGACCGCGCGGACGCCCTCGAAGTCCCCCGGCGACGCGCCCGCGAAGCCCGCCTCGATCACGTCGACGCCGAGCCGCTCGAGCTGGAGCGCGAGCTCGGCCTTCTCGTGCGGCTGCAGGGCGATGCCCGGCGCCTGCTCGCCGTCGCGCAACGTGGTGTCGAAAACTCGGATCTTGCGTCGGGACACGAACAACTCCTCCTTGGCCCGAGATGCGCAGGAGGCGCACCTCTGGTGTGGTCAGGTCGGCGTCTGCACCGGGCGAGCGGTGCGTGTTCGTGTATCTCCCCCTAGTGGGGGAGAATGAGGATGACGACGAAAAGGACGAGGGAGCACGCGCCTGCGAGCCGCATCAGCGGCTGCATGGGAACGCGTGTCCGAGCGGTCGTC
The DNA here is from genome assembly GCA_035708345.1 of Gaiellaceae bacterium. Classification (GTDB taxonomy): domain Bacteria; phylum Actinomycetota; class Thermoleophilia; order Gaiellales; family Gaiellaceae; genus Palsa-739. Next base: position 797 of record DASSSR010000033.1, on the reverse strand, counting down.
ATCGCTTGAGTAGCACCTTGCCCGGACCCGGCCGGTCCGTCAAGGCGGATAAACGGACAAAGCCGTTGACGCCGTCCGGCCGACCGTTCACCCTGGATCGCAGATGTCGTCCGCGCCGAAGTTCGAGAAGTCGTCGATTATCCCGGTTGCGGCGCGTTTTCACCTGCGCTAGCCGGCACCCCAGCCCCGGCGGCTAGCGCGACATCAGGGCTCTACGACCCGGCCTACGAGCACGACGCGTGCGGCATCGCCTTCGTCGCCTGTCTCGACGGCCGCCCCTCGCACGAGACCGTCCGCCGGGCGCTGCGCGCGCTCGCGAACCTCGAGCACCGCGGCGCCTCCGGCGCCGACGCGGACACCGGCGACGGCGCCGGGATCCTGCTCCAGCTCCCGCACCGGCTCTTCGGGCACGAGCCCGGCAGCTACGGCGCCGGCTGCGTCTTCCTCCCCCCGGACGCCCGGCGCCGGCGGGAGCTGGAGCAGCTGCTCGAGGCGGCCGTCCGCGACGAGGGCCAGCGCCTGCTCGGCTGGCGCAACGTGCCGGTCGACCTCGCGCAGGCCGGCTCGGCCGCCGCCGCGGTCGCGCCCGTGATCCGCCAGCTGCTCGTCGGCGCGGCGTCGGGGCTCGAGGGCGACGCGTTCGAGCGCAAGCTGTACGTGATCCGCCGCGTCGCCGAGCTCGCGGCCGGCCCCGACCTGGTCGTCCCGTCGCTGTCGTCGCGGACGCTCGTCTACAAGGGGATGCTGACCGCGCCGCAGCTCGAGCGCTTCTACCTCGACCTCGCGGACGAGCGGGT
>DASSSR010000032.1:0-10373 GCA_035708345.1 Gaiellaceae bacterium | reverse complement strand
GGCCGCCCCTGCGCGCCGCGCTTCGAGGAGACGATCTCCGCCGGCTCGCCGTCGACGTGCACGACCGTTCCCTTCGCGAAGGCGTCCGGGCGGTCGCTCGGCCCCTCGACGAAGAACGAGCCGTCGAGCCCGTGCGGGCGTCCGACCTTGCCGATCGGGACAAGGTCAGAGGCCACGTTCGGTGAACAGCTCGAGCGCCTCGTCGCGCGTCGTGCGGACGGTCGCGCCGCCGTACGGCGTGAACCGGTGCTCGAGGTCGAGCGTCCAGTAAGCCCCCGGCTCCTCCTCGTACGGCATGCCGACGCTGCCGGAGTTGACGACGCGCTTGCCCGCGACGGTCCGGTCGAACTGCATGTGCGTGTGCCCGCAGACGACGACGTCGGCGTCGACGTCCTCGAACAGGAACGCGATCCGCTCCGCCGGCGTGCGCTCCGTGAAGATGTCGAGGTCGTTGCGCGGCGACGCGTGCACGTAGAGGACGTCGCCGATGCGCGCGGAGGGCGGCCGCGACCAGAGGAACTCGATTTGCTCCTCGGTCAGCTTCGCCCGCGTCGGCTCGACGATCTCCGGCGGCACGACGCCGCTCTCCCCCGGGTGGAGCTCGCGGTCGGCGTTGCCGCGGATCCAGACGACGCGGTCGCCGAGCGCACGGAGCCGCTCGAGCGTCTCCGCCGGCTGCTCGCCGCCGGCGCAGACGTCGCCGCCGACGACGATCGTCGCCTCCGCCGGGACTTCCGCCAGCACCGCCTCGAGCGCGCGCAGGTTGCCGTGCACGTCGTAGAGCGTCGCGACGCGCACGTCGCCTAGCCGACGATCTCGAGCTGCAGCCGCCGGCCGGCGTGCGGGCCGCCGGCGCGGACGATCGTGCGCAGCGCGCGCGCGAGCCGGCCCTGGCGGCCGATCACCTTCCCCACGTCGCCGTCGGCGACGTGCAGCCGGAGGACGAGCGCGCCGTCGTCGCCCTCCACCTGCTCGACCCGCACCGCGACCGGCTCGTCGACGAGCCGCCGCGCGAGCTCTGCGAGCAGCTCGGCCACCGCTAGCGGCTGATGCCCTTGGCCTTCAGCAGCCGGGCGACGGGCTCCGTCGGCTGTGCGCCCTTCTCCAGCCAGCCGCGCACCTTCTCCTCGTCGAGGTCGATCAGGGAGGGCTCGGACTGCGGGTTGTAACGGCCGACGATCTCGATGAACTTGCCGTCGCGCGGCGAGCGCGAGTCGGCGGCGACGACGCGGTAGATCGGGTTCTTCTTCGAGCCGACCCGCGTCAGCCTCAGCTTCACTGCCATTCGGTTACCTCTTCGCTTTCTTCTTCTTCCGCTTGCTGCTCGCCTTGCGAGTCGCACTCGGTCTCGGTTTGGAGGACGGCATGGTAGGCGGTTCCGGCATGCCGGGGAGCGACGGCATCTTGCCGGACCCCATCGCCTTCATCATCTTCGCCATCTGCTTGCGGGCCTCGATCAGCTGGTTGACCTGCTCGACCGTCGTCCCGCTGCCCGCCGCGATCCGCCTGCGCCGCGAGCCGTCGATCACGTGCGGGACGCGCCGCTCGTGCGGCGTCATCGAGAGGATGATCGCCTCGACGCGCGAGAGCTGCCGGTCGTCGACCTGGTCGAGCCCCTCGAGCTGCTTGCCGAGGCCGGGTATCAGCTTCAGCACGCCCTGCAGCGGGCCCATGCGGCGGAGCATCTTGTAGCTCTTCAGGAAGTCGTCGAAGCTGAACTCGCCGGCCATCATCCGGCGCTCGAGCTCCTCCTTCTCGTCGTCGGCGACCGCCGCCTCCGCGCGCTCGATCAGCGTCAGCACGTCGCCCATGCCGAGGATGCGCCCGGCCATCCGGTCGGGGTGGAACCACTCGAGCTGGTCGAGCTTCTCGCCGACGGAGGCGAGCTTGATCGGTTTGCCCGTGACCGCCTTGACGGAGAGCGCGGCGCCGCCGCGCGCGTCGCCGTCGAGCTTCGTCATCACGACCCCGTCGAAGTCGATGCGCTCCTGGAACGCCGTCGCGACGTTGACCGCCTCCTGCCCCGTCATCGCGTCGAGCACGAGCAGGACGTTCGTCGGCTTCGCCTCCCGGCGCACCGCGGCGAGCTCCTCCATCAGCGCCTCGTCGACGTGCAGCCGGCCGGCGGTGTCGAGGACGACGACGTCGCGGCCTTCCTCGCGCGCGCGCTCGATCCCGTCGTGCACCGCCTTCACCGGGTCCTGCCGCTCGTCCGCGTAGACGGGCACGCCCACCTGCTGCCCGAGCTGGATCAGCTGGTCGATCGCGGCCGGCCGCTGCAGGTCGGCGGCGACGAGCGCGGGCTTGCGGCCTTCCTTCTGCAGCAGCAGCGCGAGCTTGCCGGCGGTCGTCGTCTTGCCCGAGCCCTGGAGGCCGGCGAGCAGGATCGTCGTCGGCGGCCGCTGCGCGAACGCGATCTGCGACGTCCCCTCTCCGAGCAGCCGCGTCAGCTCGTCGTGGACGATCTTGACGACCTGCTGTCCCGGCGTGAGGCTCTTTAGCACCTCCTCGCCGAGCGCGAGCTCGCGCACGCGCGCGACGAACTCGCGGACGACGTCGAAGTTGACGTCGGCCTCGAGCAGCGCGAGCCGGACCTCGCGCATCGCGCGCGAGATCGCCTCCTCGTCGAGGACGCCGCGGCCACGCAGGTCGCCGAGCGCGCTCTGGAGCTTCTCCGACAGGGCGTCGAACACCGGCGGCCAGTGTACTCGGCGGCACTTTGCGCCTTTCGACGCATGGCGCAACACTGTGCCGATGGCGGTACGGAAGACGGTGACCGTCCTCTTCTGCGACCTCGCAGCGTCGACCGAGCTGGGCGAGCGCCTCGACCCGGAACGGCTGCGCGAGCTGCTCGGCCGCTGGTACGAGGCGATGCGCGGGCCGCTCGAGCGGCACGGCGGCGAGGTGGAGAAGTTCATCGGCGACGCGGTGATGGCCGTCTTCGGCCTCCCGAGCGCGCACGAGGACGACGCGCTGCGCGCGGTGCGGGCGGCCGTCGAGATGCGGGCGGCGGTCGACGCGCTCAACGAGGAGCTCGGCGGGCCGGGGCTGCCCCGGCTCGAGGTGCGGATCGGCGTCAACACCGGCGAGGTGGTCGCGGGCGACGAGGCCGAGACGCTCGTCAGCGGCGACGCGGTCAACACGGCGAAGCGGCTCGAGCAGGCGGCCGCGCCCGGGGACGTGCTCGTCGGCCCGGCGACGCGCCGGCTCGTCGAGAACGCGGTCGAGCTCGAGCCGGTGGAGCCGCTGGCGGCGAAGGGGAAGCGCGAGCCGCTCGAGGCGTGGCGCGTGCTCGGGACGATCCCCGGCGCGAGCGCGTTCGCGCGGCGCCTGGACGCGCCGCTCGTCGGGCGCGAGCGCGAGCTCGCCGAGCTGCGCCGGATCGTCGCCGAGGCGGAGCGCGAGCGCGCCTGCAGGCTCGTCACCGTGCTCGGGCCGGCGGGGATCGGCAAGTCGAGGCTCGCGGCGGAGCTCGGCGCGGGCCTGAGCGCGCGCTGCCTCCCGTACGGCGACGGGATCAGCCTGCTGCCGCTGACGGAGCTGCTCCGCTCGGCCGGCGGCGCGGAGGGCGTGCTGCGCGCGGTCGAGCGCGAGGCCGACGGCGACCTGATCGCCGACCGGCTCTGCTCGGAGACGGGATCCGCGGAGGAGCTCCAGTGGGCGGTGCGGCGGCTGCTCGAGACGCTCGCGCGCGAACGGACGGTCGTCGTCTGCGTCGAGGACGTGCACTGGGCGCAGCCGGCGTTCCTCGACCTGCTCGAGTACGTCGAGGGCTGGAGCCGCGACGCGCCGATCGTGCTGCTCTGCCTGGCGCGGCCGGAGCTGCTCGACGCCCGCCCGCGCTGGCCCGGCGCGACGATCACGCTCGCGCCGCTCTCGGAGCGGCATGCGGCGGAGCTGCTCGACGCCCTCGCCGACGAGTGGCCGCTCGACGCCGCGGCGCGCGCGCAGATCGCCGAGGCGGCGGAGGGCAACCCGCTCTTCCTCGAGCAGATGGTCGCGATGCTGGCCGACGGCGGCGGCATGCGCGAGCTGCCGCCGACGATCCAGGCGCTGCTCGCCGCGCGCCTCGACGCGCTGGCGCCGGGCGAGCGGACGGCGCTCGAGCGCGCGTCGGTGATCGGGCGCGACTTCTCCCGGGCCGCGCTGGCGGCGCTCGCGGGCGAGGACGACACGGCGACGCTGCTCGCGCTCGTGCGCAAGGAGCTGCTGCGGCCGGCGGACTCGCCGTTCGCCGGCGACGACGGCTTCCGCTTCCGCCACGCGCTGATCCGCGACGCGGCCTACAACGCGATGCCGAAACGCGTGCGCGCGGAGATGCACGAGCGCGCCGCCGACTGGCTCGCGGAGCACGGCGCCGAGGATGAGCTCGTCGGCTACCACCTCGAGCAGTCGCACCGCTTCCTCGCGGAGCTCGGCCGGCGGAGCGAGCCGCTCGCGCTGCGTGCGGGAGAGCTGCTCGGCACGGCGGGCGTGCGCGCCGCCGCGCGCGGTGACGCCGCGGCCGCGCGCACGCTGCTCAGCCGCGCGCTCGCGCTCCTGCCGGCGCGGCACGAGCTGCGCGTCGAGCTGCTGCGCGAGCTCAGCTCGGCGCTCTGGCTCACGGGCGACCTCGACGCCGCCGAGCTGGCGCTCTCGGATTCGATCGACTCTGCGCGCACGCTCGGCGACGTGCGGCGCGAGTGGTACGGGCGGCTCGAGCGCGCGGCGCGCAGCGCGGTCGCACAGGGCGACACCGACGCGCTCGTGCGCACGGCCGAACGGGCGGTCGAGGTGTTCGAGGAGCTCGGCGACTCGCTCGGCCTCGCGCGCGCGTGGCGCCGGCTCGCGCTCGTCTCGCACACGCATCGCCGCTACGCGGAGGGCGCGGCGCACGCCGAGCGCGCGCTCCGGCACGCGGAGCAGAGCGGCGACGAGCAGGAGCGCGCCCGCGCCGCCGACGTGCTCTGCACGCTGCTCCTCTACGGGCCGACGCACGTGGACCCGGCGATCGAGCGCGCCTCCGCGATCCTCGCCGCGGCGGGAACGAATCTCGTGCTGCGCGCGCACGTCTCGACGTCGCTCGGGGCGCTGCACGCGATGCGCGGCGACTTCGACCGCTCGCGCGAGCTGCTCGCGCCCGCCGGCGAGACGTACGACGCGCTCGGCCTGCGGCTGCCGCACGTCGGCTGGATGCAGGTCTCGGCCGAGACGGAGCTGCTCGCCGGCGACTCGTCGGCCGCGCAGCGCCTCTTCCGCTCCGCGTACGAGCTCGTCGACGACGGCGGCCACGACAGCCTCGCGACGAAGTTCGCGTCGATGCTCGCGCTCGCGCTCGCGCGCGACGGCGAGGCCGACGCGGCGCGGACGTTCGCCCGCGTCTGCGCGCGCGCGCACGCGATCGACGCGGAGAGCCTCGCGCGCCTGCGCGCGGCGCAGGCGCTCCTCGTCGCGGAGGCAGGCAGCTCGCTCGCGCTCGCCGACGAGGCGGTCGAGATCGCCGACGCCGGCGACGACCTGACCCTGCAGGCGGCGATGCGGCTCGTCCGGGCGCGCGTCGCGCACGACCCGGAGGAGGCGGCGCGGGCCCGCGAGCTCTACGAGCGCAAGGGAAATCTCGCTGCGGCGGCCTCGACGGGTTTATGGTCACTCCAACCGTGAGCTGAGGAGGCCACATGGAGAGTTCGCACGGCAGGGAGCGGCCGCACCGGCTGCCGCCGGGGATCGGCAGCGCGACGCTCGAGGGCGACCGGTTCGAGCCGAAGGACCACTTCCTCGGGTTCAGCCAGGCGTTCGACGAGGCGCTGAAGAACATCGGCCGCGCGCCGGGCCGCTACCGCGTCCAGCTCGAGCTGAGCGCGACCGTCCAGGTCGAGAACCCGGGCGTCGTGATCGAGTACATCGCGACGATCATCTAGCCGCGCCGAGGACCGGCGAGTCAGCCGGAGACGAGCGCGCGGGCGAAGTCGTGCGCGTCGAACGGGCGCAGGTCGTCGAGCTGCTCGCCGACGCCGACGAGCTTCACCGGCAGGCCGAGCTCGTACGCGATCGGGATCGCGACGCCGCCCTTCGCGCTGCCGTCGAGCTTCGTCAGCACGACGCCGGTCACGCCCGCCGCCTCGCCGAACAGGCGCGCCTGCTGCAGGCCGTTCTGCCCGGTCGTGGCGTCGACGACGAGCAGCGTCTCGTGCGGCGCGCCCTCGAGCTTGCCGGCGATCACGCGCCGCACCTTGGCGAGCTCCTCCATCAGGTTCGTCTGCGTGTGCAGCCGGCCGGCGGTGTCGACGACGACGACGTCGCGGCCGCGCGCCTGCGCCGCCTCGATCGCGTCGTACGCGACCGCCGCCGGGTCGCCGCCGCGCTCGCTGCCGACGAAGTCCGCGTTCGCGCGCTGCGCCCAGATCTCGAGCTGCTCCTCGGCCGCCGCGCGGAACGTGTCGGCGGCCGCGACGACGATCGAGTGCCCGTGCTGGGCGAGCTTCGCCGCGAGCTTGCCGATCGTCGTCGTCTTGCCGGTGCCGTTGACGCCGACGACGAGGATCACCGTCGGCTCGTGCGTGACGTCGAGCGTCGGCGCGTCGCCGAAGAGCTGCGCGACCTCCTCCGCGAGCGCCTCGTTCAGGTTCTCCGCCAGGTCGCCGCGCGCCTGGAGCCGCTGCACGAGCTCCGCCGTCGCACGGACGCCGACGTCGCCCATGATCAGCGCCTCCTCGAGCCGCTCCCAGTCGGCCTCGCTCGACGGGTCGAACGCCGTCGCCGCGATCTGCTCGGTCAGCGCACGCCGTGACTTCGAGAGCGAGTCGCGCAGGCGCGAGAAGAAGCGGCCCCGCTGCTCCTCCGGCTCGGGAGCGGCCCCCGCCTCGCCGAGGAGCTCTGCCCAGCTGCGCGCCATCAGCCGGCGCGTCCGGCAGGCGTGTGGCCACGGCGGCGGCCGGCGGGGCGACCCGGGACGCCGCCGCGGGCGGCGAGACGCCGCCGGGAGGCTGCCGAACGTCTGGACGCGTCCATCTACCGCCAGGTTAGGTCGCCGAGCCGGAAGACCGCGCCGAGGTCGTGCGTGACCTGGACGAGCCCCTTGCCGTCGACGCCGACCGTGTAGATCTCGCCGACGCCGTTCGCGTCGCTCGCGGCGAAGGCGAAGCGGGTGCCGTCCGGCGACCACGCGAGCCCGGACGCGAGCGAGCGCGGCGGCAGCAGACGGGACAGGTCGATCTTCACCGGGCTGCCGACGATCCCGATCTGCGGCCGTCCGCCCCCGCCGGCGGCGAGATAGGCGAGCCGTCCGTCGGCCGACCAGGCGAGGGCGGTCGGGTCGACGCCCGCGAGCACGGTCCGGACGGCGCCGCTCGCCGGGTCGAGCGTCCCGATCCCCGAGCCGCCGGTGACCTGCGCGAAGGCGATCAGCTTCGGTCCCCACGCCGGATGCGAGCCCGGCACCTGCAGGTCGTGGGCCGCACCGCCGGCTGCGGGCACCGTGAAGAGGCCGGGCCGCACGCTCGCGCCGCTGCGCTCGAAGACGAGCGTCGAGCCGTCCGGCGACCAGCTCGGGCGCTCGTCGAAGGGGGCGTCGTCGCCCGGCTGCCTGCTCGTCAGCTGCTGCGTCGGCGACGTCAGCCAGAGCGACTGCGGGCAGCCGTCGCAGCGGTCGGCGCGCTGCTCCCGTGCGAAGGCGACGCGGGTGCCGTCGGGGCTCAGCGCCGGGTCGAGCTCGTGCGCCGGCGTCGAGGTGACGCGCTGCAACCCGCTGCCGTCCGGCGCGACCGAGTAGACGTCCGCGGACGGGAGCGGGCAGCCGCTCTGGTAGACGAGCGCGTTCGTTCGTCCGACGAACTGCAGCGACTCGAACGGGTCGTCGTCGCCGCACGACGGCGCGGCCGCGACCGTGCGCGAGCCGAGGCGCAGCGCGACCGTCGGCGACCCGTAGCGGACGCTCGCGCCGACGCCGTGCGCGGAGTCGATCGCGCCGAAGGCCCGCAGCGCCGCCGGGAGCGCGAAGGGCCGGCGCCGCGCGACGTCGTAGCCGTGCCAGAGCCCGTCGCCGCCGCCGACGACGCGCAACCGGCTCGAGGAGAGCCAGTCGACCGGGTCGGCGTCGACGGGCTTCTGGCCGCGGAAGATCCGCGCCGACAGCGTCGGCCGGCCGACGCCGCCGCCGCGCAACTGCAGGACGCCGGCCCGCACGGTCGCGAGCACGCGCCCGTCCGGCGACCACGCGAACGAGCCGCCGCCGACCGCCCCGAGCGGCTTCCCCGCGGCGTCGTAGACCGCGACCGTGGTGCTGTTCTGCTGCACGGCGAGCCGGCCGGTGCGCGACCAGCCGGGCGCACCGGTGCCGCCCGCGCGCCAGAGCGTGCGGCCGCCCGCGTCCGCGACGACGACGAGGCCGCTGCCGAGCGAGTACGCGAGCCGAGTCCCGTCCGGCGACCAGGCGGGCACCGCCCCGCTGCCGCCGCCGGCGATCCGCCGCCAGCCGCCGTCGAGCCGGGTCACGTAGAGGGAGGGAGCCGCGCCGCCGACGTTCAGCTCGACGACGAGCCGGCGCGCGTCCGGCGCCCACGCGATCCGCGCGACGACGCCGTCGCTCGGCCCGACCGGCGCGAGCGGCGGCGAGAGCGGCCGCAGGCCCCGCCCGCCGGCGCCGACGACGTAGACGCGCGCGCGGCCGCCGCGGGCGCTGACGAACGCGACGCGGCGCCCGTCCGGCGAGACCGCGGGGGCGACGTCGGCGGCCGGGCTGCGGCTCAGGTTCGTCCGCGCCCCGTCGGGGGCGACGCGGTAGATCTCGCCGTACAGCTTCGGCGTGTCGTCCGCCGTGAAGACGATGTGCGACGAGGCGAGCGCGGCGGCGGCGGCGAGCGCGGCGACCATGCGCCGACGCTAACCGTGCGTTGTCAGGAATTCGTGAATCTCGCGGCGGCTGCGCAGGACGACGACGTCGGTGTCGTGCCGGTGCCGGTCGAGGAGCTCGTAGATGCGCGGCCGGGCCCTGCCCGGGAAGTCCCAGATCCAGCGCATGAACTCGCTGTTCGTCAGGTCGCGGCGCCGGTGCTCGCGCTGCGCGACGCCGAGATAGCACCAACGGCGCGGCAGGTCGAGGAAGACGACGGTGTCGGCGCGCGCGACGCGGTGCTCGAGGAGCGACAGCTTCATCGCGTCGATCACCCAGGCCTCGCCGTCCGCGTGCGCGTTCAGCTCCGCCTGCCACTCCGCCTCCGGCCGCGGGCCGCGGCCGTGCACGATCGCGTCGGCCTCGACGAGCGGCAGGTGGTGCCTGCGCGCGAGCGCCCGCGCGACGGTCGTCTTGCCCGCGCCGCCGCAGCCGATCACCGCTACGCGGCGGAAACCGCCTCCGCCTCGTCGCGCGGCAGCCGCCGCGAGACGACCTGCGAGACGCCGTCGCCGCCCATCGTGACGCCGTAGAGGATGTCCGCCGCCTCCATCGTCCGCTTCTGGTGCGTGATCACGACGAACTGCGCGCGGTCGCTGTAGCGGCGCAGCAGCTCGACGAAGCGGCCGATGTTCGTGTCGTCGAGCGCGGCCTCGACCTCGTCGAGGAGGTAGAACGGGCACGGCCGGGCGAGGAAGAGCGCGAACAGGAACGAGATCGCGCCGAGCGACTTCTCGCCGCCGGAGAGCAGCGACAGCTTCTGCACCTTCTTCCCGACCGGGCGGAGGTGCACCTCGATCCCGGGCTGGGCGTCCTCGTCCTCCGGCTCGGTCAGCGTCAGCCGGCCCTCGCCGCCGGGGAAGAGCGTGCCGGCGACCTCGGCGAAGTTGCGCTGCACCGCGTCGAACGTCTCCGCGAAGCGCGTCTCGACCGTCTCCGTCAGCTCGTCGCGGAGCTTCTCGAGCTCCTGCAGGCTCCGCTCGAGGTCGGCGCGCTGCGTCGAGAGCTCCTCGAGCCGCACCTTCTCCGCCTCGTACTCCTCCTTCGCGAGCGGGTTGACCTGGCCGAGCGACTCGCGCCGCCGCTCCAGCCGCTCGGCGGTCGCGGCGAGCTCGTCGCGATCCTCGCCCTCCGCGCGCTCACCGGCGCGGCCGGAGGCCGCGCAGTCTGCCGGCCGGTCGCCGGCGGCCACGCCGCCGACGATCCCAGCCTCTCTCCCGGCGTGCTCGAGGCGGCGGCGCGCCTCGTCGGCCTCCGCCTCGATCCGCGCGAGCTCGACGTCGATCGCGGAGACGCTCGCGGACGCGTTCGTCAGCTCCTGGCGCAGCTCGACCTCGGCGGCGCCGAGCCGGCGCAGCTCCTCCCCGAGCTGCCCGGTGCGGGAGCCGCCCGCGTCGACCTGCGCGCGCAGGGGCGCCTCGTACCGCTCGGCCGCCTCGACGGCGCCGGCGAGCGCCGCGTCGAGCCGCTCCGCGCAGGCGAGCACCTTCGCGAGCTGGTGGGGGCG
>DASSSR010000031.1:0-32266 GCA_035708345.1 Gaiellaceae bacterium | reverse complement strand
CTAGGGGCGATGCTGCTGTTCGGGGTCGGCTACGGGGCGGCCTCGCTCGGCTGCACGTTGCCGATCCTGCTGACGCTGATCGGCGCCTCGCTGGGCGCGGAGAAGCTGGCGGTCTTCGGCGCCTACGGCGCGGGCATGGCGGTCGTGTTGATGGCGCTTGCAGTCGCGGTCGCCCTGACCCGCGAAGGGCTCGTGCGGCGGCTGCGGCCGCTGCTCGCTCACGTCAACAGGCTCGCGGCGCTGCTGCTGTTTGCGTCCGGCGGCTACCTGACCTACTACTGGGCGCGCATCCGGTTCGGCGACCAGCTCACGCTGGCCGACGATCCGATCGTCGGTACGGCCAGCCGCTACGCCGCCCAGCTCGAAATCTTCGCCCGTCACCACGACACACCGCTTCTGGCGGGTGCGGCCGGGATCGTCGCGCTCGCGCTCGCCGCCGGTGTGGTGCAGCTGCTCCGCCGCCGCGTGGGCCCCAGTCACGAGTTGGCACAGCGGTGAAAGCGGCACTGCTCGCATCCATCGGTGTCATTGCGCTTGTGCTCGCCGGCTGCGGCGGCAGCTCGGGATCGTCCGCCACGCGCGCGAGCGCGCAACCGGTGCCGCAGCTGCGCAGCATGCAACAGCTACGCGCGGCCTTCAACGCGCACGTCACATCGCCCCGCCTCGTGGTGCTGATTGCGCCCACGTGACCAACCTGCCGGATCGGGGCCAGTTGGGTCCGACAGCACATCCTCGAAGCGCACAAACAGGCGAAGCTCAGCATGATCGTGCTCTGGGAACCGATGTATCCGGGCGATGCGCGCAGCAAGATCCCGACCGACTTCTTCGCGGGCGACCCGCGCGTCACCAGCTACTGGGACCCGACCGAGGTCTCCGGCCGCTGGCTGGCCGACCACCCATTCGCAGGCTTGGGAGGTGCCGGCATCGTCTGGGATGCCTACTACGCTTTCCCCGCCGGAGCACGCTGGCCCGCCGACACGATTCCGACCCGCGCGGTCGCAGCGGGCAGCGACATCATCGGCAGCACCGACGCGCTGCAACGCGCGTTCGTGCCGCTGCTCGAGAAGCGCAGCTGATGGCCGAAGCAAGCGCAAAGCCGACCCTCGCCCACGGCGACCCGATCGCCCTCCGGCTCACGCAGGCGGTCCACGGCGGCGACCTGCCGACGCTCCAGCTCATGCTGCTGGAGCGACCCGAGCTCGCGGTCGTGCACATGATCGGCCGCCACGGCGTCGAGGGCGGCTGGCGGACGCCCCTGCACGCCGCCACCGACTGGCCCGGCTACTTCCCCGCCGCACCCGCCACCGTCGCCCTCCTTCTCGAGGCCGGGGCCGACCCAAACGACGACACCGGCGGCGACTGCCCCGAGACGCCGCTGCATTGGGCGGCCAGCAACGACGACGTCGACGTGGCCCTGGTGCTCATCGACGCCGGCGCCGACCTCGAGACGCCGGGCGGATCGATCGGCACGCCGCTCGACAACGCCATCGGCTATGGCTGCTGGCACGTCGCCCGCCTCTTGGTCGAGCGCGGGGCTCGTGTCGACAAGCTCTGGCACGCCGCGGCGCTCGGGATGCTCGCCCGGCTCGAGGAGCTCCTTGCTGGGGCCCCGCCCACTGCCGAGGACTTGAACGGAGCGTTCTGGCAGGCCTGCCACGGCGGGCAGCGCCGCGCAGCTGAACGGCTCCTCGCCGAAGGCGCAGACATCAATGCCTCACCCGACTACGCGAACAACCAGACAGCGCTCGACCAGGCAGTCAAGCCTGACACCCGGCGCGACCTGCTCGCCGGTTGGCTGAGGGAGCACGGAGCCAAGTCCGCCGAGGGCGAATGATCGCCGACGAGCTTCCCCTGAGCGGCGGACGCATCACGCCCGGTGTCGTCCGCGCGGGCGACACGGTCCGCCGACCCGCCAGGGCAAACTCACCCTTTGTGCGTGACTTGCTCTCGCACCTGGAGGTCGTGGGGTTCGAAGGCGCTCCGCGTTATCTCGGCGTCGACGACCGCGGTCGCGAGATGTTCAGCTACCTGGTGGGTGAGGTGCCTGCAGAGCTTGATCCAGAGCTGTCCGATAGCACCCTTATCGAGGCAGCGCGTCTGATCCGTCGCTTCCACGACGCCACCGCCGGCTCGACACCTGCCGGCGAACACGAGGCCGTCTGCCACAACGATCTCTCCCCATGCAACTTCGTCTTCCACGACGACCGTCCGGACGGGATCATCGACTTCGACGCCGCATCACCAGGCAGCCGCCTCCAAGACGTCGGCTACGCCATCTTCCTCTGGCTGAACCTCGGCACTGACGGCCGCTCGCCGAACGAGCAAGCACGACGAATCAGCCTCTTCTGCAAAGCCTACGGACTAGACCCCGGCAGCCAGATCGTCGCCGCAACCATCCACGCAGTCGCCAACAACATCGACCGGCTCAAGCGCGAAGACCGAGAAGGAGACGCCGATTGGTGGAGCACGCAGCTTGACTGGTTGCGGCGGCACAAGCCACAGCTCGACCCTATGCCCTGACCCCGCTGTGTACGACAGCGAAGCCGCTCGAACGACCCCAGCGTCGCCGGTGGCATGATTACGGCCGTGATCGACCAACTCCGGGCGGCGGCGGATGCCCTCAGCCGAGGCGACCCGGGACCGTTCGCCGAGCTGATCGCTGACGAGTGCGAATGGCGCGGCGTCCCGCGCGGCCATCTGTGGTGGAAGCGAGCACCGTCCTGACACGGGCCCGACGAGGCCCGTGAGGTCTTGACCTTCCAGATCCACAAACGCGGCGACCCTCGAATCGACGTAAGGCCCGAATTCACGCGCGTCGGCGACGACGTGATCATCGGCTCGACACAGTGGGTGAACGAGACCGGTGCGCGCCAGGAGCGCTTCCAGGTGCTCACGCTCCGAGACGGCAAGATCGTCGATCTCCAAGGCTGCGCGACCCGCCGGCAAGCCGAGAGGTTCGCCCGTCGTCGGCGCGTCTGACGACAGACGCAGCGGCCGAGTCCAGCGTCAGCTGGGCGGGCGGTACCACGCCGCTCCCAAAAGCGCGGCTAGTGCGCGTGACTGCGTGCATGACGGCGTGGCCGCCGCCGCGCGCGATCAGCCACCGGTTGACCGGCACGGTGAGCACGAAGGCGACAACGAGGCTGAGCGCGAGGCTCCACCAGAACAGGCCGTCGGCTAGGCCCGCGGCGATCGCGCCGTTGTGGCTCCCTCATCTGTCGTCTTAGGAGGCAACAGCCCTCGCGAGTAAGCAGTGCTGATCTCCGTTGATAGGTGGTAACGGAGGACAGCCGTTCAGGAACGCCTATCCGAGTGACCGAAAGATCGGCGGGCTCGGCACTTCGGCTCAGGGGCTAAAGGTCGACGCCGAGCTTGCGTAGCTCCACGATCGCAGATCTGCGCCAGCGGATCGTGTCCGGAGAGAACGGCAGCATGAAGGGCATCCCGTTCGCTTTGCGGAGCGGCTGGCCTTCGCGCAGCACGCGGTAGTGCCCGGGTGTCGACTCGACGGTGAGGCCCGCAGCCTCGAGCCGGCGAATGAATTCGCGCACGTCCTTTCTCATCTGTGCTCGAGGTAGCTCACCGCGCTGGTCTCAACCGGAAGACGGCGTGTCTCGGCAGTTCTGCGGCAATGGCCTCGTCGGCTGCGTCGGGGGCAGCGTCGAAGTAGGGGCGGGTAACGCGGATCTCGGCGATGTACTTGCGCAGTACCGGGATGGCGTCCTCGGCTCCGGCTTCCTCAACCTTGTACGTCTCGGAGCGACGCCCGCGGCTGAGCGCGACCTCGCCGGCGGCGCGGGCATTCAGCACCCAGTTCGCCGGCCCGTAGCCGGCTACCAGCCAACGCTGGCCGCTCGCCTCGATCACGTCCACCGGAGTCGAGTGCAGCCGTCCGGTTCTCCGCCCCGGCACCGTGAGGATGTGTCGATATGAGGCTCCCCGCCCCAGGTTCGTCAGGGTGCGGAACCACCAGTTGATCAGCTGGGTTCCGGGGTGCCGCCGGTACGTCCTAGCCACAGATTTATGAGCGTGGACGATCGCAGTTCCGGCCCGCAACTGGCCATGGCGGTGCGGCCTTGGTGCAACCCATGGAATACGGTTCAGTTGCGCGGGTCGGCGCGCTCAGCGATTCGTCCGGCTGTTCCCTCCTTCTCGACGATCAGGAAGCCGTCGTGGTGTTCGACGACGTGTTCGAAGTCGTTTTCGTGTCCGGGCAGGACGATGAAGCGGCGTGGGTGGTTGCGCACTGCTTCGTAGGTTGCGACTGGGACGTGGACGCGTTCGGTGCAGGTGTCTTGGCTGCATTCGCAGACGAAGTCAGCGCCTGACAGGCTGTGGTCGCTGCTGTCGGCGAGGCTGCGGACCTGCTCGTTGACCTCGCGGAAGAGGGCCTCATTACGGGCGGCGCGTTCCTCGGGAAGGCTCACGACTACATCTTCGCTTCTGCCAGGTTAGAGCGAAACCGCGGCTGGGCATCGCACGTTCTGTAGGCGAGATGTCGGTGCGGGAACTGGCCATCGAATCTGACAGGCCCGACGAGGTGCGGGCGGGAAACGATCGGATCGCGGAGCGAGCCGAGCAGCTGCGGTTCGTCTCGCGGGTGCCGATGCTCTGCGAATGCGGCCAGCCCGGCTGCAGCCAACTGGTGCTGATCGGCCTTGAGGAGTACCGACATGTCCGGGCGAACCGCCGCGGCTATCTGACCGCACCCGACCATCGTCTCGAACGGGCAACGGTCGAGGCGAAGCAGTCGGACTATTGGCTCCAACGCCGCTGACGACACCCGGTCGCTTAGGTGCTGCGCGTCGCTGGGGCGGCTGGGTCTAAGCAGCGTCGGCGCGCCGCTTTGTGCAGCGGCGGGCGTGCTGTTCGAACGCGTCGAGGAAGGCGACGGGATCGAACGGCTTGGCCAGCACGGTGGCGGCGCCGGCCTCGATCGCGGCGTCGTGTTCAGCGCTTTCGCGCGAGGCTGTGAAGGCGATCACACATGCCTGCGGGTCGGCCGCCAGGATTTGCCGGGTGGCGGCGATGCCGTCCAAGACAGGCATGTTCAGGTCCATCAGCACGGCGTCCGGTCGCGCCGCTTGAACGAGGTTGATGCCTTCGAGGCCGTTGGGTGCCCAGCCGACAAGCTCGAACCGGTCGTCGAGCTCGAAATTCACCCGCAGCAGTTCCGCCAACCGCTCGTCGTCGTCGACGAGCACGATCCGAAGCGCGATGACCCCTCTCTCGCTCGCGGCGCGGCCAGGTCGGCCGAAACCGGAAAGCCAGGTTGCCAGCACCCGGCGAAAACCGCCATGGGCCGAGCGACTTACCCGAGCCGACGGCGAGACCTATGCCGGTGGCAAACGGCGTCGTTGACCGCCGTTGCGCCTAAAGAGGGCGAACGAAGGCGAATCGCGCCGGAGGTCATGTTGTCTGAAGAGACGCTGTTACGGAACTGCTCGTAGGCGGATCCCGAACGCACTCAAGGAATTCGGCATTTGCAGGTAATTCGTGTGCGGGGGGGCGATAGGCGTGCTGCCCGTTTGCTGCCCGCGGATGCGCTCTGCGATCCCATCTAGACAACACAAGATCGGCTTTTGCAGGGCAAACGGATCAACGGGAGCGACGGGACTCGAACCCGCGACCTCCGGCGTGACAGGCCGGCGTTCTAACCAGCTGAACTACGCCCCCGGGGACGCGGCATTGTAGCGATGGGGCAGTTGCGCCGTAATCTGGGCCCGCCGTGCCCGCCCTGACGACGGTCGACTGGATCGCGATCGCGCTCGTCCTGCTCTCCGCGTTCGGGGGCTGGCGGCGCGGGCTGATCGCGAGCGTGCTCTCGCTGCTCGGGCTCGCGGCCGGCGCGTACGGCGGCTCGCGGCTGGCGCCGCACCTGCTCTCCGGCGGCGCGAGCTCGCAGTGGGCGGCGGTCGCGAGCCTCGCCGGCGCGGTGATCGGCGCCGCGCTCGGCCAGACCGTCGCCGGCGTCGCCGGCTCGATGTTGCGCGGCGGGCTGCGGCTGACGCCGTTCCGGCTGCTCGACTCGCTCGGCGGGATCGTCGTCGGCGCCTTCACCGGTCTCGCGCTCGTGTGGGTGCTCGGCGCGACCGCGCTGCTCGTGCCCGGCCAGACGCAGCTGCGCCACGCCGTCCAGCGCTCCTCGATCGTCCGCCGGCTCGACGAGGCCGTCCCGCCGCGCGAGGTGCTGAACCTGCTCGCGCGGATCGACCCGTTCCCGACGATCGCCGGCCCCGCGGCGCCGCAGCAGGCGCCGACCCCGGCCGTGCTCGACGACCCGGTGATCAGACGCGCCGCCCGCGCGGTCGTCCGCGTGATCGGCACCGCCTGCGGCGTCGGCATCGAGGGGACGGGCTGGTTCGCGCGCCCGAACCTCGTGGTCACCGCCGCCCACGTCGTCGCGGGCGAGCGCGACACGCGCGTGCAGATCCAGGGCGCCGGGCTCGTGCCCGCGCAGGCGGTCGCCTTCGACCCGCGCAACGACGTCGCCGTCCTGCACGTCGGCGCCTCCGTGCGCCCGCTCGACCTCGCCGCGCCGCAGGAGGGCGCCGCCGTCGGGATCGTCGGCTACCCGGAGAACGGCCCGCTGACGACCACGCCCGGCCGCATCGGCCGCACCTCCTCCGTCCTCACCGACGACGCCTACGGCCGCGGCCCGGTGCAGCGGACGATCACCGCGATCGCCGGGCGCGTCCGTCACGGCAACTCCGGCGGCCCCGCGATCGACCGGCAGGGCCGCGTGCAGTCGACGGTGTTCGCGGCGCGCATCGGCGCCTCCGGCGGCTACGGGATCCCGGCGGACGTCGTCCGCCGCAGCCTCGACGCGGCTCAGGAACCGGTCTCGACCGGCGGTTGCGCCGCCGGCTGACGCTCCGGCAGGAACTCGACGACGTTCATCGGCGCGCGGAAGGGCGCGACGACGTACACGCCCTGCGCGCGCTCGCGCGCGCTCTCGAGCAGCTCGAGCCCGAGCTCGCCGCCGACCGTGCGCGCGTCCGCGCCCGCGCGGAGGTAGCGCTCCTGCACGTGCTCCGGCACCACCATCCCAGGCGCCTCGTTGTGCATCCGGATCAGCAGCTCGTACGAGCGGATCGGCCAGACGCCGACGAGCAGCGGGATCGGCCACGTGCCGCCGATCCGCTCGCGGAACGCGTCGAGCGCCTCGTGGTCGAAGAGGATCTGCGTCATCGCGTAGCGGGCGCCCGCCTGCACCTTCAGGTGGAAGCGCTCGGCCTCGAGCCCGAGGTCGTCCGCGGTCGGGTTGACCGCCACGCCCGGGACGAACGACGTCGGCGCGTCGATCGTCCGGCCGTGGAAGTCCTCGCCGCGGTTGAGCCGCGTCATCAGCTCGACGAGCCCGATCGAGTCGACCTCGTAGACGCCGTGCGTGCCCGGGTAGTCGCCGGCCTCCGGCGGGTCGCCCGTCACCGCGAGGATGTTCCGCACGCCCTCCGCGTGCGCGCCGAGCAGCAGCGACTCCAGCCCGGTGATCGTCGTGTCGCGCGGCGTCAGGTGCGGGATCGTCTCGATCCCGGCGAACCGCTCGATCGCGACGCTCGCCATGATCCCGCTCATCCGCGCGCGCGCCCGCGGGTTGTCGTTCACGTCGACGAACTGCGCCTTGCCCGAGCTGCGGATCGCGCGCGCCGTCTCGATCAGCCCGTCCGCGTTCGCGCCGAGCGGCGGGTCGAGCTGCACCGAGACGACGAACTCGCCGGCCGCGAGCAGCTCCTCGAGCCGCGTCGGCGCGGCGCTCTCCGCGACGGCGGTCGCCTGCGCCCGCTCGCGCACGAGCAGCGAGCCGGACGGCTGCGCGTTCTCGTCGATCGCCTCGCGGATCGCCGCGATCTGCGCCGGCGTCGTGCCGCAGCAGCCGCCGATCAGCGCCGCGCCGAGCGAGCGCGCCTGCGCGGCGAACTCGCCGAAGTACGCGGGCGTCGCGTGCGGGAAGACGATCCGTTGCCCGGACATGCTCGCGAGGCCGACGTTCGGCAGCGCCGCGAGCGGCGCACCGCCGTCCTGCATCTGCGCGAGCGCCTGCAGCGCCGCCGCGGGCCCGGCGCCGTGGTTGGCACCGAACGCCGCGACGTCCAGCCGGCGCAGCCGCGCGGCCGCGTCCGCCGCCGTGACGCCCGCGAGCGTCTGCCCGTCACCGTCGAAGGTCATCAGCGCCACCACCGGCAGCTGCGACACCGTCCGCACCGCGCGCACGGCCGTCTCGAGCTCGTCGAGGTCGTAGAACGTCTCGATCATGAACAGGTCGACGCCGCGGCCCTCGAGCACGGTCGCCTGCTCGGCGTAGAGCGACGACGCGTCCTGGCCGCGCAGCTCGAGGTCGCCGAGCGGGCCGATCGAGCCGGCGATGAAGACCTCGCGGCCGCACACCTCGCGCGCCTCGCGCGCGAGCCGAACGGCGGCGTTGTTGATCCGCTCGAACTCCTCCTCGAGGAAGTGCTGCGCGAGCTTCGGTCGGTTGGCGCCGAACGTGTTCGTCTCGATCACGTCGGCGCCGGCGCGGATGTAGCCGACGTGGACGCCGACGACGCTCTCCGGCGCGCGCAGGTTCGCCTCCTCCGGGCAGCGCAGCCGCGGCACGGCGCTCGCGAGCAGGGCGCCCATGCCGCCGTCGCCGACGAGCGGCCCGGCGGCGAGCCGGTCGAGGAAGCGCGACATCGTCCAGAGCGTATTCGCCGAGATCCGAGAGCGGGGGCGCCGCCACCCCCGCTCCGTTCTCGTTTTGCGGCCGGAACGGCCCCCGCCGCATCGGGGCCGCTCGACGGTCGCAGGCAGATCATCGCCCGGCGATGCAACTTCACCCATCCCTCGGACGCGGTTGACGCCGCTACTTCACGCTCAAGCGAACGGCCGCAGGCGCCGATGGAGCACGTGGACTCCACGGCCGGGGGCTGACGGCAATCACCTGCGGCACGGAGATCTGCATGCGGCGCCTTCGGGCGCCGCTTTCGCTATTCGGGGTGGACGGTGCGGCCTTCCATGCCGCCCGCGACCGTGACGAGCTCGCCGGTGACGTGACCGGACAGCTCGTCGGAGGCGAGCACGACGACCGCGCGCGCGACGTCGTCCGCGACGGCGACCTTCCGCAGCGCCATCGTCCGGCTGATCCCCCGGACGAGCTCGTCGTCGAGCGCGCCGCGCGTCATCGGCGAGTACGTCCAGCCGGGCGCGACCGCGTTCACCCGCGCTCGCGGCGCGATCCGGACGATCTCGTTCTTGAGGCTCAGCAGCAGCCCGACCTGGATCGCCGACTTCGCCGCCGCGTAGTCGGCGTGACCCGCCTCGCCGAAGCGGCCCGCCGTCGAGCCGACGAGCACGAGGCTGCCGTGCCCGGTCCGCTCCACCTCGCGCAGGAACCCGCGCGCGGTCAGGAAACTCGCCGTCAGGTTCGCGCGCAGCGTCTCCTCCCAGCGCTCGAGCGGCAGCTGCCACACCGGCTCGTCCGCGCTCGGCCACACGCCGGCGACGGCCGCGCACACGTCGACGCTGCCGACCGCCTCGCGCGCCTCTGCGAACAGCCGCTCGGCGTCCGCCTCGCGCGTCAGGTCGGCCTGCACGAGCGGGAAGCCGAGCGCCTCCGCGCGCTCGCGGCCGTGGTTGTAGTGCGCGACCACGTTCGCTCCTTCCGCCGCGAACGCACGCGCGCACGCCGAGCCGATGCCGCCCGACGCGCCGGTGACGAGCACGCCCTTCCCCGCGAGTCCCGTGTCCACGGACGGGACAGTAATGTGCCGCCGTGCGCGTCCACGTGATCAGCGACATCGAGGGTGTCGCCGGCATCGTCAAGTGGGCGCAGACAGGCGGCGAGTCGAGCACGCTCTACCAGGAGGCCCGCCGCCTCTACACCGAGGAGATCAACGCCGCCGTGCGCGGCGCGAAGGCCGCCGGCGCGACCGAGATCGTCGTCATGGACTGCCACGGCGCCGGCGGCGACTACACGTTCAACTCCCTGCTGCCCGACCGGCTCGACCCGGACTGCGAGTTCGTCGTGCAGAGCGAGTGGACGGAGTACACCGAGCTCCTCGAGCAGGGCTGCGACGCCGCGCTCTTCGTCGGCATGCACGCGATGGCGGGCACGCCGGACGGCGTCCTCTCACACACCGTCTCCGCCCAGGCGTGGCAATCGCTCCGCTTCAACGGCGTCGCCGTCGGCGAGACCGGTATCAACGCCGCGCTCTGCGGGAACTGGGGCTGCCCGGTGCTGCTCGTCACCGGCGACCGCGCCGTCTGCCGCGAGGCGACCGAGCTGCTCGGCGACGGGTTGACGACCGTCGAGGTGAAGGTCGGGCTCGGTCGCTTCAGCGCGCGCAACCTGCCCGCCGTCCGCGCCCGCGAGCGGATCGAGGCGGGGGCGAAGCAGGCGCTGCAGGACCTGGAGGCCGTGCCGCCCTACGACCCGGGCCGGCCGTGCGAGATCGAGATCGAGTTCACGAGCACCGACCGGCTCGAGGAGTACCGCAACCGGCGCGGCGTCGAGGTGACGAGCCCGTCGACGCTCGTCTCCCGCGCCGACGACTGGTGGACGGCGTGGTCGCAGTTTTTCTTCTAGCCCCGTAGCGCCGACCGCTCGACGATCCCGAGCTCCTCGACGAGCACGAAGAACGCCTTCGCCCACGGCGAGCCCTGCGTGCGCTCGCGCACGGTGTCCCACTCGATCTGCTCGCGCAGCGCGCGCGCGATCTCGAGCACCGACGCGAACTGCGGCTCCTGCTCGGTCATCGAGAGCAGCTTCGTCGTCATCACGTCCTCGAGCGTGAACACCGGGATGCGCAGCGCCATCACCTCGCGCACCGGTGCGCGCTCGATCGTCTCGTCGGTGATCGGGCCGCCGGACGGGCAGAAGATCAGGTCGACGAGCGCGCCGTTCTCGTGCCACGCCTTGAACAGCCAGCCCTCCGGCGGCCGCTGCGTCTTCCAGCCGGCGCGCTCGAACGCCTCGACCGCCGTGTCGGCGTCCTCGGGCTTCAGCATGAAGTCGACGTCGTGCTCGCTCTTCGGCCCGCCCCGCGCCCACGCGGCGAGCCCGCCGCCGAGCACGAAGGGGATCTCGCAGCTCTGCAGGATCCCGGCGGCGTCCTTCATCGCGTCGATCAGCTCCTCGAACGACGCCTCGGGCATGAGCGCGCCGTTTCCGATTCACGGCTTCGTGCAACATCGGACTCGTGATCCGGATCGCGGCAGCCGGAGACGTGCACGCATCCGAGGCGACGTGCGACCGCGTCCTGCGCGCGTTCGAGAACGTCGCCGACGAGGCGGACGTCGTCCTGCTCGCGGGCGACCTGACGACGACGGGCGAGCCCGAGCAGGCGGCCGTCCTGGCGGAGGCGTGCCGGGCGCTGCCGATCCCGGTCTTCACCGTGCTCGGCAACCACGACTACCACGCCGGCCGCGAGCACGACATCCGCGCGCTGCTCGAGGAGGCCGGCGTGCACGTGCTCGAGCGCAACTGGCGCACGTGCGAGATCGCCGGGCTCGAGCTCGGCGTCGTCGGCACGAAGGGGTTCGTCGGCGGCTTCCCCGGCTCGGCGCTGCCGGACTTCGGCGAGGCGCTGCTGCGCGAGGTGTACGCCGAGACGACGTGCGAGGCGGAGGCGATCGCGCGCGGGCTGCAGGAGATCGTCCACTGCGACCTGCGCGTCGTGCTCCTGCACTACGCGCCCGTCGAGGCGACGATCGCGGGCGAGCCGGAGGGGATCCACGTGATGCTCGGCAGCGACCGGCTCGCGACGCCGATAGCCGAGTACGGGGCCGACCTCGTGCTGCACGGGCACGCGCACGCGGGGACGTTCCAGGGGTGCATCGGCAAGATCCCTGTCTACAACGTCGCCGTGCACGTGACCGGCCGCGACTTCTGGATCTTCGACCTCGAGGGCGTGAAGGGCCGTTCCGCGACGCGGGTGGAAGGGCCGGCCTGAGTACGCTGCGCGCGTGGCCTCCGTCACGCGGATCAACGTCGCTCCGGTCAAGGCGCTCGGGCTCGTGCACCCCGACGCGGTCGAGCTCGGGCTGCGCGGCGTCGTCGGCAACCGGCGCTTCTGGCTCGTCGACGCGGAGCGCCGCCTCTACAACAACAAGCGCGACGGGCCCCTCGTGCGCATCCGTCCCGAGTGGGACGAGGGGACGCGCGAGCTCGCGCTGACGTTCCCCGACGGCACGCGCGTCGCCGGCACCGTCGACCTCGGCGACCCCTTCGAGGTGCAGATGTACGGCTACCCGCTCGCGTCGCGCCGCGTCGTCGGGCCGTGGCAGGAGGCGATCTCCGACTACGCCGGCACGGTGCTGACGCTGCTGTGGGCGGACGAGTGCGCGCCCGACCGGCTGTACGCGGGCACCACGACGATCGTCTCGCACGCGTCGCTCGACCGGCTCGCGGCCGAGGCGGGCGGCGACGGGCTCGACGGCCGCCGCTTCCGCATGCTCTTCGAGATCGACGGCGTCGGCGCGCACGAGGAGGACGAGTGGCTCGGCCGCGACGTCCGCGTCGGCGCTGCCGTCGTCCGCGTCCACGGCGACGTCGGCCGCTGCGCCGTGACGACCCACGACCCGGACACCGGCGTGCCGACGGTCGACACGCTCAGGGCGCTCGCCCGCTACCGGCGCGAGGGCCGGAGCGAGCCGCTGCCGTTCGGCGTCTACGGCTCGGTCGTCGAGCCGGGCCCCGTGCGGCTCGGCGACGCGGTCACCGCGGTCTCATAGCACCCCGGCTATATTGGCCGCATGGCAGCGCGCGCGAAGGCGATCGAGAAACGGCCGCTCGAGCGGCTGCACGAGCGCATCGTCACCGGCGATCGGGGCTGGTTCTTCGCCCACATCGCCGACAAGGTCGCCGAGCGGCGCATCGCGATGAAGATGTCGCAGCGCGAGCTTGCCGAGCGCTGCAACACGACCCAGTCGGCGATCGCGCGACTGGAGCGCGGCGGCCGCCCGCCGCGGATCGACACGCTGCTGCGCATTGCGGAGGCGCTCGATTGCGAGCTCGTCGTCGACCTCAAGCCGCACTCGTAGCGTTGTGATCGTCGCCTGCCTCGGCGACTCGATCACCGCCGGCTCGCCGCTCTGGGATCCGGATCCCGCCGTCCGGCGGAAGATCGACGAGCCGGACGAGCGGAGCCAGTGGCTCTGGTGGGCGATGCGCGCGAACCCCGAGCTCGAGCTGCGCAACTTCGGCGTCCACGGGGAGCGGACCGACCAGATCGCGGTGCGCTTCGCGGAGGCGGTCGAGGGCGCCGACGCGCTCGTCGTGCAGGGCGGGATCAACGACGTCGTGCAGGGCCGGCCGGTCGAGCAGACGGCCGCCAACATCGCCGGCATGCTGCACCGGGCGCGCCACGCCGGCCTGCGGGTCGCCGTCGCCGACGTGCTTCCCTGGAACAACGGCGACGGCCGCGCCGCGAACGAGATCGCGCGCCTGAACACGCTGATCCGCTCGATCGCCGACGGCCAGGACGTGCCGTGCTTCCCGTTCAACGAGACGCTGCACGACCCCGCGCTGCCGCACCGGATGCGCGACTGGCTGACCGACGACGGCGACCACCCGAACGTCGAGGGCCACCGGATCCTCGGCGAGCGGGCCTTCTTCGCGTTCTAGTCCGCGACCAGCGTGTAGCCGACGCCGCGCACCGTCAGCAGCCGGCGCGGGTTGCGCGCGTCGTGCTCGAGCTTGCGCCGCAGGTTCGAGACGTGCACGTCGATCGCGCGCCGGTCGCCGACGAACTCGCTCTCCCAGAGGTGGCGGATCAGCTCCTCGCGCGAGAAGGCCCGGCCCGGCTCCGACGCGAGCAACGCGACGAGCTTGAACTCCGAGCGGGTCAGCAGCAGCGGCTTCCCGTCGACGGTCGCGGAGTGGCGCGAGACGTCGAGCCGGATCCCGCCGACCGTCTGGACGGCGCCGGCGGCCGCACGGTCGAGCTCGCGCCGGCGCAGCAGCGAGCGGACGCGGCTGACGAGCTCCGCGACCGAGAACGGCTTCGTCACGTAGTCGTCGGCGCCGACGTCGAGCCCCTCGACGCGCTCGAGCTCGGCGTCGCGTGCCGTCAGCATCACGATCGGGAGGTCGCTCTGCTCCTCGCGCAGGGTGCGGCAGACCTCGAGCCCGGGCGTCCCGGGCAGCAGCAGGTCGAGCACCATCAGGTCGTAGTCCCGCGACTGCGCGGCCACGAGCGCCTGGGCGCCGTCGCCGACGGTGGCGACGTCGTAGCCCGCCTCCCGGAGCGCGTACGCGACGGCGTCGCTGATCGCCGGCTCGTCCTCGACGACGAGGATCCGGCTCATCGATCCGCGACCGCCGACCTCAGCGTCACGCTGAAGGTCGTTCCCCCGCCGGGCGTCGCCTCAACCTCGATCCGCCCGCCCATCGCCTGGACGGCCCGAGCCGCGATCGCGAGCCCGAGGCCGTAGCCGTCGCTGCCGTCGTGCGCGACGCGGAAGAACGGCTCGAAGATCCGCTCGCGGAACTCCGGCAGGACGCCGGGCCCGTTGTCGGCCACGGCGATCGACACCTCCGGACCCTCCTCGTGCGCCGCGACGCGGATCGACCCCTCGCGCGTGTGCGCGACGGCGTTGTCGACGAGCGACGCGATCGTCTCCTGCAGCAGGTCGGGCGCGGCGAGCACGGCGACGTCGGGCCGGCAGCGCACCAGCAGCTCGACGCCGTCCGCCGGGCTCGCCTCGGCGGCGACGCGCTCGAGCACGGGTGCGAGCTCGACGAGGTCGATCGCGACGCGCTCGCCCGCCTGGAAGCGCGCGAGGGTGAGCAACCCCCGCGTCAGGCGCGACAGGCGGTCGGCGTGCGTCTCGATGTGCGCGAGGAAGCGGTCGCGGTGCTCCGGCACCTCCTTCGCGCCGGACTGCAGCGTCTCGACGGCGGAGGCGATCCCGGCCAGCGGCGTCCGCAGCTGGTGTGCCGCGTTGCGGAGGAACTCGTGCATGACCCGGTCGCGCCGGTACTGCTCCGTCACGTCCTCGAGCAGCAGCAGCGCCGGGTCGTCAGCCGTCGCGGCGATGCCGCTCACGCGCACCGTCCGGTCGTCGAGGTCGAGCAGCGTCGGCGAGAGCGGCGCCGGGATGTTGACCAGCCGCGCGGCCAGCGCACGGACCAGGGCGGGGGCGGTGAAGGGCGCGCCGGTGCGCACGGCGTCGCTGCCGAGCACCGTCCGCGCGCGCGCATTCGCGAACAGCACGCGCATGTCGGGCCGCAGGGCGACGACGGCGTAGGGGAAGCGCAGCATGAAGTACTGCAGGCGCCTCGTCTCGGAGCGCGGCTGCGGCAGCGGCCCCGACGGGTCGCGGTGGAACGTCACCGTCAGCGTGCGCGGCGACGACCGCGGCACCGCCGCCACCGTCACGTGCCACGGCTCGGCGTCCGGGCCGACGTGCAGCTCGAGCTGCGCCGGGCTGCCCGGCTCGAGCCGGCGCACCGCGGTCCGGAAGGCGCGCCGCTCGTCGAGCACGATCAGCGCGGCGAGCGGCTTCCCCTTCAGGTTCGCGCGTGCGTGCCCGAGGATCTTCGCCGCGGCGGCGTTGCCCTCGACGATCGTCCCGTGCGCGTCGAGCGCGAGCAGCCCCTCCCCCGCGGCGTCGAGCAGTGCACGCAGGACTCTCGCGGTGCGGAGGCGCGAGCCGACCGCGGCCGGGCCCTCAGGCGTCGGACGCCTCCATCATCAGGATGGCGCCGCGCGGCTCGTCCCCGTTGCTCGTCAGCGTTGCGAAGCGGACGACGACGCGCTCCGGCCTGCCGCGCCGATTGACGGCTTCGAGCGCGATCGGCGCGGCCGTCTTGCCGGCGAGCAGGTAGCCGCCGTCGAGCTTCGCGTCCTGCATCCGCTTCGTGATGCGCCGCATCACGCTCGGACGCTTGTAGCCGGTGAAGTCGAAGCGCGCTCGTCGCGCAGGAACTCGAGCAGCGCCTCGAACTCGGGGTTCCGCTCCTCCGCCACGACGCGGCGCCCTCCTCGCCGGCCGCCGGGTCGAGCTGCTCGATCACCTCGCGCAGGGTAGAGGCGTGCTGCACGGCGCTCTCGGCGCGGAGCGAGAAGCGCTCGGCGGTGCGCACGTTGCCGGCCGCGCGGTGGCGCTCGGCCATCCGGCGGTACAAGCGCCGCCCGTTCCTCGAGCGTCCGCAGCGCCGTGAGGAGCGCCGCCTCGACGCGCTCGGCCTGCACCGCTGCGAACGTCTCCGGCCCGCACGCGTGGCCGGTCCGGCAGGCGAGGCGGAGGACGCCCTCCGAGTCGTCGAGCCAGACGGCGCGGTTGCACGCCGGGCACGTGAGGCCGGTGACGGCGCCCGGCTGCGGGACGTCGCTCGAGCCGCGGCCGACCTCGACGAGGATCTCCTCCCGGGAGCCGCGGACCGCGACGAGCGGCGGCGGCCCGTCGGCGAGGGACGCGATCGCGCGGCCGAGCTGCGCCGCCGTGCCGACCCTGTCCGGCACGACGAGCTCGATCGCCGACCGGGGCATCCCGGCGTAGAGCGCCTCCGCCGGGTCTTGGGCGAGCGTCGCGCCGCCAGCGCGCTCGATCGCCGTCAGCCCGACGGTGCCGTCGTCGAGGTCGTCGACCGCCACGGTGTGCACGCGGCGGGTCTCGCGGGCGGTCGCCACGGTCAGACCGTCAGGACGTCGCCGTCGGCGGCCCGCTCGACGTCGGGCGACAGCGGCAGCTCGTCCGGCCGGTGGATGACGACGAGCCGTCTGGCACCGGAGCTCCGGAATGCGTCGAGAGCCTCATCCTCGCTCAAGTGTCCCCTTTCCGCGGGCTCGGGCTCCCTCAAGGTTGCCTCACAGAGGAAGAGGTCGGCGTCGCGGGCGAGCTCGACGAGCCGGTGGCTCGGGCCGGTGTCGCCGGAGTAGGCGAGCGTGGAGGCGTGGTTGCGGACGCGCAGCCCGAACGTGAGCTCCGAGTAGTGGTCGAGCCGGTGCGGCGTCACCTCGAAGCTCGCCGCGGTGAACGGCACGTCGTCCTCGTACTCGCGCACGTCGAAGACCGCCTCGATGTGCGGTCCGAACGCCATCCGCGTGCCGAAGCCCTCCAGCCGCTCGCGGCCGCCGGGCGGCAGCCAGAGCTCCGGGCGCGGCAGCTCCCGGCCCGGCCCGAAGGCGGCGCCGAAGACCCACGGGACGAGGTCGCCCCAGTGGTCGAGGTGGAAGTGGGTGATCGCGATCGCGTCGACGCGGGGCCAGCCGCCCTCGGTCGCGCGCAGCCGGGCGAGCACGCCCGGGCCGCAGTCGAGCAGGAGCCGGCCGTCGCCCTCGACGAGGTAGCCGGACTGGGCGCCGCCGGCGTTGGGCCAGGCGGGAGAGCAGCCGATCACGGTGAGGCGCATCGCCCTATCCTGCCGATTTCTTCGACTTCCGTTGCGGACGGTGTATAACTCCGCCGTGGCAAGGGCCTCCTCCGACGTCCTCAAGCGCGTGCCGCTCTTCGCCGGCCTCGACGACCGGGAGCTGCAGGAGATCGCGTCGCAGATGCGCGAGCGGCGCTTCGCGCCGGGCGACACGGTGACGCAGGAGGGCGCCGGCGGCGCCGGCTTCTTCGTCGTCGAGCAGGGCGAGGCGGAGGTGAGCGTCGCCGGCGAGGCGCGCGGGACGATCGGCCCGGGCGACTACTTCGGCGAGATCGCGCTCCTGACCGGCTCCGACCGGACGGCCACGATCACCGCCAGGAGCGAGATGGTCTGCTGGGGCATGACCCCGTGGGACTTCCGGCCGCTCGTCGAGAGCAACTCCGCGATCGCGTGGAAGCTGCTGACGGCGATGGCGGACAAGCTCAAGTAACCGGCTTCAGCCGATTGGTAGTGTCGGCGCGTGGAGCCCGTCGCGTCGATCGACTACGCGCCGACCGAGCCCGCGCCGGGACGGCTCGTGCTCGTCGAGCGGTTCGCGAACACGCTCGACGTCGAGCACGGGCGCGAGATGCTGTACTCGCCCGAGCGGCTGCGGGCGCTGCTGCTCGAGCTGGGGCTGCTCGACCGCGACGTGGCGGTGAGCGAGCGCGACCTCGCGGCGGCGCGGGACCTTCGCGACGGGATCCGGGCGCTCGCGCTCGCGAACAACGGCGTCCCGACCGACGTCTCGCTCGAGGCGCCGCTCGTCGCCCGCGTCGACGACACCGGCGGCGTGCTCGAGCCGGAGCGGCGCGACGTCGACGGTGCGCTCGCCGAGCTCGTCGGGATCGTCTACACGGCGAAGGCCGACGGGACGTGGGCGCGGCTGAAGGCCTGCCGCCGCGACGTCTGCCGCTGGCTCTTCTACGACCGCTCGCGCAACCGCTCGGCCGTCTGGTGCTCCATGGCCGTCTGCGGCAACCGCACGAAGACGGCGGCGTACCGGGCTAGGCGTGCCTGAGCCGGCGCGCGCCGACATAGCGGGAGCTGTACCAGCCGGCGAGCGACTGGACCCGCACGCGGGTGCCCGTGTGGGGCGCGTGGATGAAGCGGCCGTTGCCGACGTAGAGGCCGACGTGCCCGAGCCCGTCGAAGAAGACGAGGTCGCCGGGGCGGAGATGCCCGCGCGAGACGCGGCTGCCGTCGCCGAACTGTGCGTAGCTCGAGTGCGGCAGCGCGACGCCGAAGTGGGCGTAGACGTAGCGGACGAAGCCGGAGCAGTCGAAGCCGCTGCGCGGCGAGCTGCCGCCGTAGACGTAGCGCACGCCGACGAACCGCTTCGCGAAGCTGACGACGCGCAGGCCGAAGGCGAGGCTCGACTGCAGGTGGCGCGCGGGCGTCGGCTGCGGCGCGGCGGCGGCGGTGGCGCGCGCGCCGGGCGCCTTCAACAGGGCGAGCGCGAGCGAGAACGCCAGCGCGCACACGACGAGGAGGAGTCGGAGGTGACGCATGATTGAGGCCCTTCGGCACGGGCCCGGCCACGCAGCGGCCGGAGGTCGTTGGGTGCACCCATCGAACCAGCGCCCCCCGGCGGCGTCTGTCCCTCCGGCGGGGGGTTCGCCTCCCCCCGAGCGGGGACGGAATCTATGTCAACCTGTCGGTTTCTGCTGCGAGCGCGCGGTCGCGGTCGGTGACGCCGCCGGCCGAGTGGGTCGTCCACCGGACGGTCACCGTGCGGTAGCTGATCGAGATGTCGGGGTGGTGGTTCTCCCGCTCCGCGAGCTCGGCGAGCCGGTTCACGAGCTCGATCGCGGCCGCGAAGCTCGGCAGCTCGAATGTCCGCTCGAGCGCGCCGTCCACCTCCGGCCAAACTGACCCGTCGCCCATCAGGTAAGGAAGTATTGCGTTTCGACACAAACGATTGCGAGGGCCGATGACTACCACCCGCTATCTCATCGTCGGCGGCGGCATGACCGCCGACGCCGCCGCCAAGGGAATCCGCGAGCACGACGCCGAGGGCGGGATCGTGCTCGTCGGGGCCGAGCCGCACGCGCCGTACAAGCGCCCGCCGCTCTCCAAGGGCCTCTGGAGCGGCGGCGACGAGGCGAAGATCTGGAAGAAGACCGACGAGGTCCCGGGCGTCGAGCTCCGGCTCGGCCGCCGGATCACGGCGGTCGACCTCGAGGCGCGGACGGCGGTCGACGACGCCGGCGGGGAGTACCGCTGGGAGAAGCTGCTGCTCGCGACCGGCGGCACGCCGCGCCGGCTCGGCGGCGACGACGGCGACGTCGTCTACTACCGGACGCTCGACGACTTCCACGCGCTGCACGAGCGCGTCGGCGAGGGGACGCGTGTCGCGGTGATCGGCGGCGGCTTCATCGGCTCCGAGATCGCGGCGGCGCTCGTCGGCAAGGGCGCGAGCGTCTCGATGACCTTCCCGGAGCCGACGATCGGCTTCCGCCTCTTCCCGCGCGCGCTCGGCGACTTCGTCACGGAGTACTACCGCGGCAAGGGCGTCGAGGTGAACGCCGGCGGCACGGTTGGCTCGCCGCGCGAGCTCGACGCGGAGATCGTCGTCGCCGGCCTCGGCATCCTCCCGAACGTCGAGCTCGCGCAGGCCGCCGGCCTGCCCGTCGACAACGGGATCGTCGTCGACGAGTACGGGCGCGTCGACGGGCGCGACGACGTGTTCGCCGCCGGCGACGTCGCCAGCTTCCCGAGCCCGGTGCTCGGCAAGCGCTTCCGGGTCGAGCACGAGGACCACGCGAACACGCACGGCAAGGTCGTCGGCGCGAACATGGCCGGCGCCGGGCAGGTCTACGACCACGTGCCGCTCTTCTACTCCGACATGTTCGACCTCGGCTACGAGGCGGTCGGCGAAATCGACTCGCGGCTGGCGACGGTCGAGACGTGGCAGGAGCCCAACCGGAAGGGGACGGTCGCCTACGTCGACGACGACGGGCGTCCGCGCGGCTTCCTGCTCTGGAACGTGTGGGACAAGGTCGACGCGGCGCGCGAGCTGATCAAGGCGGGAGCGCCGGTCGGCGAGGGGGCGCTCGTCTGAGCTCCTTCGCACGCTCGAAGAAGGCGAGACGGGGGACGGAGGTGCTCTGCGAGCACGTCTTCCGTCCGCTCGCGCACCTCGTCGTGCTCGCGCTCGCGCCGCTGCGCGTGCCGCCGCCGGCCGTCGTGCTCGCGGCGGCGACGGTCGGGATCGCGGGCGCGGTCGGGCTCGGGCGCGGGCATCTCGTGCTCGCGGCGCTGCTCGTGCAGCTGAAGACGGTGCTCGACAACGCCGACGGCCAGCTCGCGCGGCTGACGGGCAGGGTGACCGCGTTCGGCCGCTACCTCGACTCGGAGTGCGACCTGCTCGTGAACGCGGCGCTCTTCGCCGCGCTCGGCTCCGTCTGGGCCCTGCCGGGGTTCGTGCTGCTGACGCTGATCCTCAGCACGAACTTCAACGTCGAGCGGATCGCGCGCGGAGGCGCCGTCGGCTGGGACGACTCGCCGCTCGGCCGCGTCTACGGCCTTCTCTACGGCTGGCAGGACCGGCTCGCCGAGCGGCTGCTCGGCGGGCGGACGATCCAGCCGTGGCAGGTGACGGCGCTCGCGAACTGCGGAATGACGACGCAGCTCGCGGCGTTCGGACTCTGCATGGCGCTCGGCCGTCCCCTCGCCTTCGTCTGGCTCCTCGCCGGTCAGGCGCTCGCGATCGTCACACTTCTCTCCGTCCATCCGAAGCAGGAGGTTTCGCTTGAGCATCGTTGAGCTCCGGACGCGCTGGGAGCGCGATCTCTCGCCCGAGGACTGGGCGAGGTACGAGCGCTACGTCGCCGAGATCTTCGGTGCCTTCGGCATGGACCTCGACACGCCCGGGACGAAGAACACGCCGCGCCGCTTCCTGCAGGCGCTCTTCGACGCCACCGCCGGCTACGACGGCGACCCGAAGCTGCGCACCGCGTTCCCCTCGGAGCGGCCGGAGGGCGTCGAGGGGCGACACCAGCAGATCGTCGAGGGCCCGATCTCCTTCTTCGCGCTCTGCGAGCACCACGCGCTGCCGTTCCACGGCATCGCGCACGTCGCCTACCTCGCCGACGGGGAGATCCTCGGCATCTCGAAGCTGACCCGGCTCGTGCGGCTCTACGCGCGCCGCTTCACCATCCAGGAGCGGCTCGGCGAGCAGATCGCGGACGCGCTCGGCGAGCTCGTCTCGCCGCGCGGCGTCGCCGTGCACCTCGACGCGGCGCACCTCTGCACGCAGATGCGCGGCGTCGAGGAGGAGGGCTCGCACACCGTGACGACGTTCTTCCGCGGGCTGTACGACGAGGACGCCGACCTGCGGCGCGAGTTCCTCGCGGAGGCGCGCAGCCGGCGCAGGTGATCGAGCTCCTCTGGGAGGAGGCGGGCCTCCCGGAGCAGCGGCTGCCGGACGCCCTGCGCGCCCGCTACGGCGGCGGGCTCGGCTTCGACCTGCCGGTGCTGTTCGCGAACTTCGTCGAGACGCTCGACGGGATCGTCGCGATCCCCGGCCTGGACGCGTCGAACGCGCTCGTCGCGGACGGGAGCGAGGCGGACAGGTTCGTGATGGGGCTGCTGCGCGCGTCCGCGGACGCGGTGCTGATCGGCTCCGGCACGCTGCTCTCCTCGCCGAAGGGCACGTGGCGGCCGGAGCGCGTCTATCCCGCAGCGGCGGAGGCGTTCGCCCAGCTGCGCGCCGCGCACGGGCTGGCGGACCGCCCGGCGGTCGCGGTCGTCTCGAGCGGCGCGACGCTCGACGTCTCGCATCCGGTGCTGCAGGACGCGGTCGTGCTGACGACCGAACGCGGCGCCGCGCAGCTGCGCGGCGTGCTGCCGGACGTCGTCGCGGTGAACGACGGCGACTGGGTCGATCTGCACGGGGCGCTCGGCGTCCTGCGCGCGCGCGGCCACGCGCGCGTCCTCTCGGAGGCGGGCCCGACGATGTTCGGCTCGCTGCTCGCGGACGGCCTCGTCGACGAGCTCTTCCTGACGCTCTCGCCGGTGCTCGCCGGGCGCGGCGGCGCCGGCTCGCGGCTCGGGCTCGTCGAAGGCGTCGAGCTGCTGCCGCAGGCGCACGTCGGCGGCCGCGTCGTCTCGGTGCGGCGCAGCGACTCGCACCTGTTCCTGCGCTACCGTTTCTGAGGGTTGAGGTGAAATTCGGCGCCCGGCCCAATTTCACATCGACCCACTACTAATCGAGCGAGCCGCTCCAGGTGTCGCACCGGCGCGGGTCGCCGGTCGTGTAGCCGGTCGTCAGCCAGCGCTCGCGCTCGGCGGAGGAGCCGTGCGTCCACGTCTCCGGGTTCACCTGGCCCCGCGTCTCCGACTGGATCCGGTCGTCGCCGACCGACGCGGCGGCGCTGAGCGCGTCGTGCAGGTCGGCCCGGGTGATCCCGGTGATGTAGCCGGTCTGCTCCGCGTGCGCCATCCAGACGCCGGCGAAGCAGTCGGCCTGCAGCTCGGAGCGGACCGAGGCGCTCGTCCGTCCCTGCCGGTCGTTGCCGATCCGGTCGAGGATGCCGAGCAGGTCCTGCACGTGGTGGCCGTACTCGTGCGCGAGCACGTACGCCTGCGCGAGCGGGCCGTCGCTGCCGCCGAAGCGGTCGCGCAGCTCGTCGAAGAAGCCGAGGTCGATGTAGACCTTCCTGTCGACCGGGCAGTAGAACGGGCCGACGTCCGTCGACGCGTTCCCGCAGCCGGTGGAGGTCGAGCCGGTGAAGAAGACGGTCTTCGAGATCGTGTAGCCCTGCACCGACTTCTGCCAGTACGCCTGGATGCTGTTGACGTCGCCGACGATGCGGCAGTCCTCCTTCGCGTTCGCGTCGGCGCCGGTCGAGCACTCCGCGCCGAGCACCTGCCCGGCCGGCTGCGAGGCGACCGTCGCGCCGTCGAGCGGCCCGAGCGCGCCGCCGCCGCTGCCGCCGCCGAGCAGGGCGATCGCGAGGTAGACGAGCACGCCGACGAGCCCGAGGCCGCCGCCGCCGACGGCGAGCCCGCCGCCGGGGAAGCCGCCGCCGCTCCCGCGGACGTCCTCGACCTGGGAGGGGTCGAGCCTGGCTCCGGGCCTGAACTTCACGAGGGCACAACGCGCGAGCCGTCCCGGGCGTCACGCCGCAAGTAACAGCCTGTTACTTGCGTGCTCTCATCTGTCCTGCTGGAGCGAGGCGACGCGGCGGCGGGCGGCTTCGACCTGCTCCTCGAGCGCGTCGACGTTCGCCCGGGCGGCGCGGAGCCGCCGCTCGAGCTCCTTCAGCGCCGCCTCGGCCTCGCGCTGCTCCGGGCTCTTCGCCGGCCGGCGGCGGGACGGGCGCTCGGGCACGTCGATGCCCGCGAAGGCCTCGAAGCCGGTCGCCTGCGGCGGCTCGACGAAGCGGCCGCGCGCGAGCAGCTCCCGCCCCTCCTCGGCGACCGCCGCGGTCCGGAGCGCCTCGTTCACCTGCGCGAGCGCCGCGGCCGACGCGGAGCCGCGGGCGTCGCGGAGCATCCGCTCGGCCGCCTTCGTCAGGCGCTTGAGCGCGCCCGTCTCCTTCGTCCTGGCCTGCTCGAACGTCTGCCGCTCCTGACCGCGCAGCATCCCGGCCTGCGCCTGCCTGAGCCGGTGCCCGGCGTCGAGCAGCAGGTCGATGTCCCGCCGCTCGCGCCGCGCGAGCTGGTTCAGCACCCAGGCGGCGACGTTCGGCTTGCGGAGCTTCGCGAGCTCCTTCCCCTCGTCGCCCCCGAGCTTCTTCGCGAGCCGCTTGCGCTCGGCGACGAAGTCCTCGAGCGGCGCGCCGTACAACTCGTCGAGCGCCTCGTCGTACGTCACCGCTTCGCCGCGGCGCGCGCACGCTTCCGCTGCTTCGGCCGTGCCTGCTCGGCCTGCTCGATGCTGCGCCGCAGCGCCTCGATCAGGTCGGGCGGCGCCTCCTCTTCCTCCGGGGCGTGCAGCTCGTGCACGTCCTTGCCGCGCCGCTTCGCCTTCACGACCTCGCGGAGCGCCGCCGTGTAGGTGTCCTCGTACTTCTCCGGCTCCCAGTCGCCGGAGAAGCCCTCGATCAGCGTCAGCGCCATCTCGAGCTCGCGGTTCGCGACGGACGGGAGCTCGTCGGGGAGGATCCCCTTCGGTTCGTCGACCTCGTCGGCGAAGTGCAGCTGCTCCAGCGTCAGCGCGCCGTCGCGCACGCGGAGGCAGCCGAGGTACTGGCGGCTGCGCATGACGAACTTGCCGATGCCGGCGAGCCCCGACTTCTCCATCGCGCGCACGAGCAGCGCGTACGTCTTCTCGCCGCCGTCCTGCGGGCCGACGAGGTACGTGTGGGCGAAGTAGACGGGGTCGATGTCGTCGTAGGGGACGAAGTCTTGCAGGTCGATCGTGTGCTGCCCCTCGACCTGCACGGCCGCGAAGTCGTCGTCGGTGAGCTGGACGAACTCGCCCTTCTTGAACTCGTACGCCTTGACGATCTCGTCGTTCGAGACGGGCTTGTCCTCGAGCTTGCAGATCTTCTGGTAGCCGATCGGCGAGTCGTCCTTGGCGTGCACGAGGTGGAAGTCGAGCTTGTGCTCGTGCACGGCGCTGTAGACGCGGACGGGCACGTTGACGAGCCCGAACGTGATCGATCCGGTCCACAGCGCTCGCGGGGGCATCGGGCCTGTTGTCGACCCGTCGCCCGGACGCGAAACGTCAGCCGGCCGTGACGAGTGCCTGCGCGGCGGCCGTGTCGAGCCGGAACGAGCCGCTGCGGCCGTTGCACCACTTCTCGCCGAAGGAGGTCGTCGCGACGAGGTAGCCGCCGTGGAAGACCGGCCCGCCGGAGTCGCCGAAGCAGGCGGCGGAGCCGCCGGTGCCGTTGCCCGGCGACGCGGTCGTCTTCAGGTCGAGGTCGGTGAGGCCCTGCAGCTGCACGCTGCCGGCGGTGCGGACGGGGACGGCGACCTGCACGTTCGGGCCCTCGACCTGCACGCCGTAGCCGACGATCGTGAAGCTCGTGTCCTGGAGGCCGCGCTTCGTCGACAGCCGGTCGAGGTAGCCGAGCGGCGGCAGCGTCGCGTAGCCGAGCCCGCCGACGGGCGTCGCGAGGCGGACGACCCCGAGGTCGTGGTCGGGGAGGACGCCTGTCCAGGCCGGGTCGGCCGCCGGGATGCCGGTCGCGTCGCCCGTGCAGGGGTAGCCGATGTGCCCGAAGCAGGAGCCGCTCCCCGGGTAGTCGCCGCGGGCGGGCGCGTCGGCGGAGAACCAGACCTGCGCGCTCGCCGGCTGCGGCGCGCCCGGGTACTCGGGCCCGGCGCAATGGGCGGCGGTGACGTAGACGGTCGGCGAGACGAGCGTCCCGGAGCAGCGCCAGAGCGGGTTGCCGGCGGCGTCGTAGAAGACCGACAGGCCGACGTAGGGGTGGTCGTTGCCGTCCGGTGCCCCGCCCTGCACCGCGAGCGCGGAGGTGGTCCAGAGGGCCGCGACGGCGGATGCCGCAGCCAGGAGCCGCAGAAGTCTCGTCATGCCACCACAGGTAGCGGCGCCCGGGCGCCGGCGGCCTCCCCCGGTCGGTGGGCGTGCGCGTCACGTTTCCGGGCACGATTGCCGGACGTGTTCTCGAACTTCACGCATCTCGTGGCCAACGCGTCCGGCTGGGCGTACGGGATCGTCTTCCTGCTCGCGTTCCTCGACGCGGTCTTCCCCGTCGTGCCGAGCGAGACCGCCGTGATCACCGCGGGGGTGGTCGCGGCGAGCGGCGACCTGTTCCTGCCGTTCGTGATCGTGCTGGCGGCGGCCGGAGCGTTCCTCGGTGACAACACCGCGTACTGGATCGGGCGCCGCTTCGGCGGCTGGGTGGTGGAGAGGTTCTTCTCCGGCGAGAAGTCGAAGAAGCGGATCGACTGGGCGGAGCGGCAGATCGAGGAACGCGGCGGCGTGTTGATCGTCGTCGGGCGCTTCGTCCCGGGCGGGCGGACGGCGATCACGCTCAGCTCGGGGCTGCTGCACTACTCGTGGCCGCGGTTCCTGCTGCTGGACGCGGCGGCGGCGAGCATCTGGGCGGTCTACGCCGCGCTGCTCGGCTTCTTCGGCGGCCGCGCCTTCGAGCACGAGGCGTGGAAGGGCCTGCTGCTCGCGCTCGGGATCGGGTTCGCGATGGCGGGCGCGATCGAGGGCGGCCGCTGGGTGGTCAAGCGCGTGCGCGGATGATCCGCTCGATCCGCTCGATGCTCGCCGGCGGCCAGAGCTCGTCGCGGTCGTAGTAGACCTCGACCGCGGGCACGCCCTCGGGCAGCCTCACCCAGGGCAGCTTCGAGCGGGTGAAGATGTGCACGTCGGGCTCGACCGACGCCGGGTCGTCGAGCGTGCCGGCGCGGACGAACGTGATCTCCGGCCACGTGTACTCGCTGTAGAGCGCGACGCGGCAGTCGGGGCAGCGGTAGACCCGCTGCGTGCTGCCGTCGTCGCGCGGCACGTCGACGGCGACCGGCTCGCCCTGCGTGACGACGACGCGGTCGGTCTCGATCAGGGCGTTGATCACGAAGGCGCTGCCGGTCTGCTTCTGGCAGTTCCGGCAGTGGCAGCAGTGGACGAACATCGGCTCGTCCTCGAGCCGGTAGCGGATCGCGCCGCAGCTGCAGCCGCCCTCGCGCACCTGCTCATCCTGTCACGTCGCGGCCCGAGGCAACTCACGGCACGCGGCGCGCCCCGTCGAGGTGCGCGGCCCAGTAGCCGCTGAGGCTGGAGATCTGCACGACCGTCCCCGTGTGCGGCGCGTGGATGAACTGGTCGTTCCCGATGTAGATGCCGACGTGGCCGAGGCCGTCGAAGAAGACGAGGTCGCCGGGCTCGAGCGCACTCGTCGGGATCGGCTCGGTCGCGCTCCACTGCGCGACCGTGTAGTGCGGGAGCGAGACGCCCAGCTGCGCGTAGACGTACATCACGAGCCCCGAGCAGTCGAAGCCGGACGGGCTCGCGCCGCCCCAGACGTACGGAACCCCGAGGTAGCGCGCCGCGATCGCCGCAGCCGAGGCGTGCGTCGTCGGCGACGGAGCCGGAGCCGGGGCGGGCGGCGGGGCGGGTGCGGGAGGCGGCGCCGGAGCCGGCGCGGCTGCGGGCGGCGCCGGCGCGGGCGCGGGCGCCGGTGCGGGTTGCGGAGCGGCCGGCGGCGGCGGCAGCGCGGCCGCCTGCGGCCGCACCGCCTGCGCGGCCGCACGCTCCCGCGCGAGCTGCACGCGGCGCGCGATGCGCGCGCGCTCGACCGCGGCGAGACGCCGCTGGCGTGCGGCCTCCCGTGCCTGCAGCGTCTGGATCGTCTCGTGGATCGACGCGAGCAGCCGATCCTGCGCGGCGATGCCGCGGGCGATCTGCGCGTGCTCGTCCGCGAGGCGGGCGAGCAACCGCTTCCGCGTCCGACGCTCGACCTGCAACGCGGCCTCGCGCCGGCGCAGCTCGTCGCGGAAGCGCGTCGCCGCGGCCGCGAACGCACGATCCTGCTTGTCGAGCGACTGCGCGGCATCGATGCGGTCGATCAGGTCGGACATGCTCTTCGCGCCGACGACGACGTCGACGGTGCCCGGCGGCGGCGACATGTACAGCTCCACGAGTCGCTGCTCGAGCCGATGCTGGACCGCCGCGAGATTCGCCCGCGCGATCCGCAGCTCCGCGTCCGTCCGCCGGAGGCGCGCGTCCGCCAGCTGCAGGCCCGCGCGCTCGCCGTCCCAGCGCTGCACGACCTGCTCGAGCTGCAGGCCCATCGCGTTGACGCGCGCCTCGACCGCGGCCGCCCGCGCGCGCTGCGCCGCGATCCCGTTCGACGCCGCGGCCGGAGCCGCCGCGACGAGCGCGAGCGACGCGAGCAACCCACAGACCCAGACGCGTGTCGTCCCGGCGACAGCCACGAGCCGCCAAACCTAACGGCAGCAACGGGGCCGCGGCTTCCCGGTGCGCCTGCGGCCGGGCGGGCTAGGCGCTCAGCCGCGCCTGGAGGCCCAGTCGCGCTCGGCCTCGGCCTCCATGCGCTCGAGCCGTTCGTAGTAGTCGGGGAACTCCTTCATGTGCGCGAGCGCGATCTTGCCGGTGACGATCGGGTCGTCGTGGGTGACGTCGGTCTGCGGGTCGTGGCTCCCGTGCTCGAACTCGACGTCCATGCCGGCGCGGAACTGCTCGAGGTCGAAGCGGGTCCAGTCGACGCCGATCGCGTCGCCGACCCGGCGCGCTTCCTCGGGCGTCGTCCTGCGCCTCTCGGTCACGGGGCGGCCGTCCGCGTCCGTCGGAGCGGCCGCACGTCGACGCGCGATCGGGTCAGGCGTCCGCCCACCGGCTCGACCGGTGCTCGAGCGTGCTGAGCACGAGGTAGGAGGCGACCGAGACGGCGACCACCGTCAGCACCACCGCGTACAGCTGCGCCATGTCGAACGTCTCCGAGGCGGTGACGATCAGCTTCCCGACGCCGACGACGCCGATGATCATCTCGGCGGTGATCACGCCCTTGATCGCCTGCACGACCGCGATCCGCGCGCCGTTCAGCAGCAGCGGCGCGACCGCGGGCAGCACGACCGTGCGCACGAGGGCGATCCGGCCGCCGGCGAAGGCGTGCGCCATCTCCTTCAGATGCTCCGGGACGCTCTTCAGCGCCACGATCCACTGCAGGACGAGCGGCACGAACGCGAACGCGACGACGGCGATCACGCGCGTCGTGTCGCTGAACCCCCAGATCAGCACGAAGACCGGGACGAGCGCGACCACCGGCGTCGCCATCGCCGCGTTCAGCAGCGGCGTCAGCGCCTCGTCGAGCAGCCGGAAGCGGGCGAGCAGCCCGGCGACGAGCGCGCCCGCCGCGAGCACGACGGCGAGCCCGATCCCGAGCGTCTCGAGGCTCGTGACCGCGACGTGGAAGGCGCCGCCCGTGACGAGCCGCCACCAGCTGGACGCGACCGACTCCACCGTCGGCAGCCAGGTCGGGTGGCGCAGCGACGAGTCGAGCTCCCAGAGGCCGACCACCGTCGCCGCGGAGGCCGCCTGCGGCCAGAGCCGCAGCACTCCCCGCAGCGCCGGTGCCCCGCGCCGCTCAGACATCGGTCTTCCCCAGCCGCCGCGCGACCCATCGCTCGAGCATGCGCGCCGCGCCGACGAGGACGAAGCCCTCGAGCAGGATCATCAGGGTGACGCCGTAGAGGTCGCCGGTCGCGAAGGAGGAGCGGAAGTTGACGATCAGGCCGCCGAGCCCCGCAGGGATCAGCGTCAGCTCGATCACGATCATCCCCGAGATCCCGTGCGCGAGCCCGACGCGCAGGCCGGTGAAGACCGGCGCGAACGCGCTCGGCACGATCACCGTCTGCCACGTCTGCCGGCGCGACGCTCCGAACGCCGCCGCCATCTCGACGAGGTGGTGCTCGACCACCCGCACCGCCGCACGCGCGTAGAGCGCGACGAACGGGAGCGCGAACACGATCACCACGACCACGCGGGCGGTCAGCGTCAGCCCGAGCGCGACGATGATCACCGGCACCGCGGCGATCATCGGCACGACGAGCATCATGTCGAGGAAGTAGCCGAAGGCGCGGTCGGCGAGCCGGACCCTGCCGAGGGCGAAGCCGATCGGGAGCCCGGCGGCGACCGCGGCCGGGAAGCCGATCAGGAGCGCCTGGTTGCTGCGCCACATCGCGTGCCCCATCTGGCCGTCGCGCCAGAGGTCGACGAGGTGCCGGACGGTCGTCGTGAATGGCGCCACGAAGAGGCTGTCGCGGCGGCCGATCAGCTCCCACGCGACGGCGATCGCGACCACCGCCGCGAGGCGAACCGCCCAGACCGCCGCCGCGTGCCCGAGGACGGCCCGGCGGGCCGCCGGCCTCGCAGCTGCGAGGCCGGCGCTCGCCGGTCCGGCGACGTCAGCCATGCCGCCGCCTCGTCATCCGCTCAGCGCGACGAGACGACAAGCCGGTGCCTGAGCTTCGGGTGGTCGACCGATCCGTAGGAGTACCTCCCGGCCGCGAGCGTCAGCTTCCAGCTGACGGTGCCCCGGAACTTGACGCCCGTCTGCTTGGCCACGCCCTTCCCCCAGAAGCCGAAGCCGTCCTTCTTCGAGCGGTCGCGCACGACGAAGACGTACTTCCCGGCGGAGTAGCCGGCGCGCGGCGAGATCGCGGCGCGCGCCCCGGTGAGTGACGCCTGCACCTTCCGCGGGGCGTTGATCTCCTTCAGGAGCGAGAGGTCGCAGCACTGGGAGACGGTGAGCGGCGCCTTCAGGAAGTCGCCGAACTTGACCGCGTTCAGCGTGTACTGGACGTCCTTCGCCGTGAAGCCGCCGTTCGTCGGCCAGATGCGGTCGTCGGTGTACGTCTTCGCGTCCTGCTGCGCGACGTCGGCGGTCACGCCCGGCACGAGCCTCTGGATCGCGGCCGCCAGCCGGCCCGGATTCGCGTACGCCTGCCGCTGCTCGTTCAGGATCTGCTCCAGGACGGTCTTCACGAGCGGCCGGTTGTCCTTGAGCGTCGACGTCCGGACGAAGATGACCGCGTCCATGATGAACGGCCACTTCTTCGCGATGTCGTAGATGTCGTGGAACTTGCCCGGGGCGAGCTGCTCGAGCGACGGGATGTCCGACAGTTGGATCGCCGACGCGTCCAGCTGCCCGGCAACCATCGCGCGGATCCGGTTCGCCGAGCCGGGGACGACGAGGATCTTCGGCTTCACGTTCGGGTACTTCGCGAGCATCAGGTCGGTGTAGAGCGTCGTCGACGAGACCGCCGCGTGGATGCCGACGCGCATGCCGTCCAGGGCCGCCGGGCCGGAGACCGACGTCGGCGCGAACATCTGGTAGCCGGGCGAGTTCGCCGACATGATCACCGTGATCGGCGCTCCGGTCGAGATCGCCGCGAAGACGGACGACGTCGTCGCGGAGCCGATGTCGTCGGCGCCGGAGACGACCGCCTGCACGGCGTCGGACGGGCTCTGCATGTAGTCGAGGGACACCGGGTAGCCGCGCTTCTGCAGGTCCTCCGCGGCCATGATCGTCGGGACCTTCTCGACCTGGGGCGTGGCGGCCGAGAAGGAGATCTTCACCGCGGGCTTCGCCGCGACCCGGTCGGCGGCGGCGGCAGCCGGCTTGGTGCCTCCGAGGCCGGCCGACACCGCCGCGGCGACCGCGACGCCGACGACGATCGCGACGGACGACGACTTCCCTCTGGTCATGCGTCACTCCTTTCTGTAGCGGGCCCCGACTCGGCGGGCGCTCCCGACGCCTGCCTGACGACGTCCGACTTGATCAGCTGCCAGAGCACGTTCACGTGCTCGGAGAAGGCCGACGTGTACTTCACGTCGAGCGTGCGCGGCCGGGGCAGGTCGACGGGGACGATCTCCTTCACCCGGCCGGGGTTCGCGGCCAGCACG
Source organism: Gaiellaceae bacterium (assembly GCA_035708345.1). Taxonomy (GTDB): domain Bacteria; phylum Actinomycetota; class Thermoleophilia; order Gaiellales; family Gaiellaceae; genus Palsa-739. The sequence goes on along the minus strand of DASSSR010000031.1, from coordinate 572 downwards.
ACGACGCGGTCGGCCAGGTACACCGCCTCGTCGAGCTGGTGCGTGACGAAGACGACGGTCTTGCGCCGTCGCCCCCAGATGGAGAGCAGCTCTGCCTGCAGCACCTCGCGGGTCTGCGCGTCGAGGGCCGCGAACGGCTCGTCCATCAGCAGGATCTCCGGGTCGGCGGCGAGGGCGCGCGCGAGATTCGCGCGCTGGCGCATGCCGCCGGAGATCTGGTTCGGAAACTTCTCGGCCGCGCCGGCGAGCCCCGTCAGCTCGAGCAGCGCGCGCGCCGTCTCGCGCCGCTCGGCCTTCGGAACGCGGCGCAGCTCGAGCGGGTACGCCACGTTGTCGAGGACCGTGCGCCACGGCAGGAGGCAGTCGGCCTGGAAGACGAAGCCGCGCGACCGGCTCGGGCCGCGGACCTGCTCGCCGCCCGCCGTCACGGCGCCGCCGGCGGCCGGCAGCAGGCCGTGGATCGCCCGCAGCAGCGTCGTCTTGCCGCTGCCGCTCGCACCGACGACGGTGACGAACTCGCCGCGCTCGACGCGCAGGTCGATCCCCGAGAGGACGGCCTGGTCCTGGCCGGG